>NZ_AP028138.1:0-359031 GCF_030297595.1 Polynucleobacter sp. HIN7
AGAGAAACTCTGTTTACACACAACTTATCCACAGCTTATCCCCTGTACTTTTGCTTGTGGATAACTTTTAACACTGGCTACAATCGATACCTAATTTCGTATGAGCAAACCCGATCTACCCCCCCTTCTTATGCACCCAAATCCATTGGGTTTTTGGGATTTAGCTCTGGAAACCCTGGCCAAAGAGCTCTCACCACAACAATTCAAAACCTGGATTCAACCACTTAAAATAAAGGGTTACGACGAAAGTGAGCGGTTACTATTAATTGGCGCGCCCAACCCCTTTAAGCTTGACTGGATCAAACGGACCTTTTCTACAAGGCTCCATGAAATCGCCTCTTCCTATTTTGGGGGGCCGGTTAACCTTCAATTTACACTCGGTGCCGATCCATCAAAAAACATCACCAAAATACCTGGTCCCGGCTTTCGCCCCGAAGGTTTAACTGAGGGCGCCGCTGGCACCGCCGTATCGACAGGGCCCACATTAATTGCTGAGGGTTTGGGGGCTGAGCCTGATGAGGCTTCCCAAACCAACCTTGGTGCCGCGCTTGCTGACCGCGAACACTCCAAGCTGAATCCTGGTCTAACCTTTGAGAGCTTTGTTACTGGCAAAGCAAATCAACTGGCTCGCGCAGCCTCCATTCAGGTTGCCCACAATCCTGGGGCATCTTATAACCCAATGTTTTTGTATGGCGGCGTTGGTTTAGGAAAAACCCATTTAATCCACGCAATTGGCAACCATCTTCTAAAAGAAAAGCCGGATGCCAAAATTCGGTACATACACGCCGAACAGTATGTGTCAGATGTCGTTAGAGCATATCAACAAAAGGCGTTTGATCGGTTTAAGCGCTATTACCACTCCTTAGACCTTTTGTTAATTGATGACATTCAGTTTTTTGGTGGCAAGTCGCGCACCCAAGAGGAGTTCTTTTATGCCTTTGAAGCCCTCATTAGCAATGGGGCACAGGTCATTATTACTAGCGATACCTATCCAAAAGAAATGGAGGGCATCGATGAGCGGTTGATTTCTCGTTTTGATTCCGGACTAACTGTCGCTATTGAACCCCCAGAACTTGAAATGCGAGTAGCAATTTTGATGAAGAAAGCCGCAGCCGAAGGCATTCCAATGGGTGAGGATGTTGCATTTTTTGTTGCTAAACACCTACGCTCCAACATTCGGGAGCTAGAGGGGGCGCTAAGGAAAATTTTGGCTTACGTTCATTTTCATGGCAAAGAAGTCAATATTGAGGTGGCCCGCAGCGCCCTTAAGGATCTTTTATCAATTCAGAACCGCCAAATTTCGGTTGAAAGTATCCAAAAAGTGGTTGCCAGCTTCTATAACATCAAGGTTGCCGACATGTACTCCAAAAAGCGGCCCGCCAATATTGCCCGACCCAGGCAAATCGCGATGTTTATTGCCAAGGAGCTAACCCAAAAAAGTCTGCCTGAAATTGGTGAACTTTTTGGCGGCAGAGACCATACTACGGTTTTGCATGCGGTTCGCAAAATTGCTGAGGAGCGCCAACACGACTCTCACCTTAACCACGAACTGCATGTGCTTGAGCAGAGTTTGAAAAACTAGCCTGTGGATAAGCCTGTGGAAGGCAAATGGGATAACCCTGTTAATAGGTGATTGATAAGTTTGTGAATAAGCAGTTTGTCTTTTTTGAACCAAACCCTTGTTCACAATTTTTCCATACCTTATACCGAACTTATCCACACCAATTTTTCTCAAAAAGAGCCTGATTTCACTATAAAATTTAACTTATCAACAGAAAAAATCGGTCTTATTATTACTACGATATAAATATAAAAAGGAATTTAAAAACAATGCAACTAATCAACGCTACCCGAGATGAATTGCTAAAACCATTACAGGTGGTTAGTGGTATTGTTGAGCGCCGTCATACCTTAGCAATTTTGGCGAATTTACTTTTTAAAAAGACGGGGTCTTCGGTCTCGTTTGTTTCTACCGATATCGAAATACAAATTACGACTAAGGCGAATTTTGGAGTTGGTGATGATGATGTCACCACAACAGTTGGCGCACGAAAAATTTTAGATATTTTGCGAGCTCTACCAGAGGGCCCTGTAAGCCTTAATCTTAAAGATAACAAACTGGTGGTGCAAAGCGGTAAGAGCCGGTTTTCTCTTCAAACCTTAGCCGCCTCCGAATTTCCTGTCATGCAAACCCACTCTGAAGCTCAGGCAAGCTGGGGGATGAGTCAAAGAAAATTCCGTCAACTCATCAGTCAAGTGTATTTCGCAATGGCTCAGCAAGATATACGCTATTACTTAAACGGAATGCTTTTAGTTGTGGATGGCAAGGATGTGATTGCGGTTGCAACCGATGGTCATCGTCTTGCTTATAGCCACACCGAGCTTGATGCGAGCCCCACAGGAAATGGTCAAAAACAAGAAATTATTATTCCTCGTAAAACGATTTTAGAGTGTCAACATTTGTTGCAGGATACAGACGAGGCGGTTGACATTAGTATTAGCAATAATCAAATCAAATTCACTTTTGGGGATATCGAATTAATCTCGAAGTTGGTCGAGGGTAAGTTTCCAGACTATCAGAGAGTAATTCCAAAGGGGCACAAAAATACACTTTCTGTAAATCGTGAAGTTTTGCAGGCAGCGTTGCAGCGGGCGGCTATTTTGACAACCGAAAAGTTTAAAGGTGTTCGCTTTTCACTAACAACTAACAAAATTACGATACAGTCTACAAACGCGGAGCAAGAAGAGGCCCAAGAGGAAATTGAAACCAATTATGCTGGCGACGCCGTTGAGATTGGGTTTAACGTTAGCTATCTTCTTGATGTCTTGGCTAATATTAAAAACGAAGAAATTCAAATCAGTCTTGGTGATGCTAACAGTAGCGCTGTTATTACATTACCCGGATCAGAGGCGTTTAAATACGTTGTAATGCCAATGCGCATTTAAGTTTTGATGCCCAATAAGTTCAAAGAAGAAAATTCATGTCTTTAGAAAATCAAACTAACGAGCAATATGGCGCCTCTTCGATCCAGATATTAGAGGGCTTGGAGGCAGTTCGTAAGCGTCCGGGGATGTACATTGGTGATACCTCCGATGGCACTGGCTTACATCACCTAGTATTTGAGGTTCTTGACAATTCGATTGACGAAGCTCTAGCAGGGTACTGTACCGAGATTTCGGTTGTGATTCACACCGACAACTCTATTTCAATTATCGACAATGGCCGAGGTGTTCCAACTGGCATTAAGTTTGATGATAAGCATGAGCCAAAACGTAGCGCCGCAGAAATCGTAATGACAGAACTTCATGCGGGTGGCAAATTTGATCAGAATTCCTATAAGGTCTCAGGTGGGCTTCACGGCGTTGGAGTTAGTTGTGTAAACGCCCTTTCAAAATGGCTGCGCTTAACCATTCGACGTGACGGCAAGATTCATCACATGGAGTTTGCTCGCGGCGTTGTTCAAAACCGGAACATCCAAACAGAAAATGGGGTTGAGGTTTCCCCAATTTCAATAACAGGTGAAACGGATCTTCGAGGCACAGAGGTTAACTTTCTTGCAGATGAAGAGATTTTTGGCAACATTGAGTATCACTATGAAATTCTTGTAAAACGAATACGCGAACTTTCGTTCTTAAATAACGGCGTTCATATTCGTCTTGTTGATCAGCGTAGCGGCCAAGAAGAGGACTTTGCTTTTTCTGGCGGTGTGCGGGGCTTTGTTGAGTACATCAACCAAACCAAAACTGTTTTGCACCCAAACATTTTCCATGCGCTTGCTGAGCGCCCATCGGATTTGGGTGGCCAAATCACCGTTGAGGTTGCGATGCAGTGGAATGATGGATACAACGAACAAGTTTTATGTTTTACCAATAACATTCCTCAGCGCGATGGCGGCACACATCTAACGGGGTTACGCGCGGCAATGACTCGTGTCATCAATAAATATATCGATGAAAATGAGATTGCGAAAAAAGCAAAGGTCGAGATTTCTGGCGATGATATGCGCGAGGGCCTTACATGCGTTCTTTCAGTGAAGGTTCCGGAACCTAAGTTTTCAAGCCAAACCAAAGATAAGTTGGTGTCAAGTGAGGTCCGGGGTCCTGTCGAGGAGGTAGTAGCCCAGGCACTTGCAGAATATTTAGCTGAAAAACCACAGGATGCAAAAATCCTGTGCGGCAAGATTGTGGATGCCGCAAAGGCGCGCGAGGCTGCACGTAAGGCTCGTGAGATGACCCGTCGCAAAGGGGCGCTCGACGGCATTGGCCTACCGGGCAAGCTCGCTGATTGCCAAGAAAAAGACCCCGCCAAATCGGAGTTGTTTATTGTCGAGGGAGACTCTGCCGGCGGCTCGGCCAAACAGGGGCGCGATCGAAAGTTCCAAGCAATCTTACCGCTAAAGGGCAAGATTCTAAATGTGGAAAAAGCGCGTTTTGACAAGATGCTAGGAAGCCAAGAGGTGGTTACCTTAATTACGGTTTTGGGCACCGGCATTGGTGCCGAAGAATACAAAGCCGATAAATTGCGCTATCACCGCATCATTATCATGACCGACGCCGATGTAGATGGCAGCCATATCCGCACCTTGCTCCTAACTTTCTTTTACCGCCAAATGCCAGAATTAATTGAGCGCGGACATGTTTATATAGCTCAGCCCCCTCTTTATAAAGTGAAGTTTGGTAAGAGCGAGCAGTACATTAAAGATGATGCTGAATTAAATCAACTGTTGTTTAGGGTTGCGCTTGAGCAAGCCTCTATTGAGACCCCAACAGGTGAGAAGATCGTTGGTCAAGAGCTAGAGGATCTTGCAAAACACTATCAAAATATTCAAGCGGTGGTTGACCGATTATCAAGAACGATGGACGAAGATGCTCTCAGAGCGGTTGCCGCGGGCGTAACCCTCAATTTTGATACAGAAGCCCTAGCCAACGATTCAGCCCGTCGCCTACAAGAGGCATTCTCACAAAACGCAAATCTCTTATCGATTCCTACCGATATTGTGGTTCAAAAGGAAGAGAGAACCGAGCGCTATCGACTGCTGTTATCTAAACGAGTCCATGGTAATTTAAAAATCTCAGTGATTAGTTCTGACTTTGTGGCAAGCGATGATTATCAAAGCCTAATGAATGCCGCCCTATCGCTTGCCGGGAAGGTTCCCCAGGGCAGCCGCGTGCGGCGCGGAGATCCCGAGAAATCCAACAAAGAGAGTGTGATTGCTGATTTCCGCGGAGCGTTTGAGTGGCTTCTCTCCGAGGCCGAGCGCTCGATTAGTCGTCAACGGTATAAAGGCTTGGGTGAAATGAATCCCCAGCAGCTCTGGGAAACCACAATGGACGCAAGCACCAGAAGACTGTTGCGCGTACAAATCGAAGACGCCATCATGGCCGATCAGGTGTTTACAACTTTAATGGGTGATGAGGTTGATCCTCGACGTGCTTTTATTGAAAAGAATGCTTTAATCGCACGCAATTTAGATATCTAGCCTCATGAAAAATAACAAAGCCCCGAAAACCGTGGCCAAATCATCCATTGCCGTTAAAAACTCGAAAATCCACGGTCGTGGGGTTTTTGTAAAAAAAGAAATTCCAAAGGGCTCGGCAATCATTGAATACATTGGGGAGCGGATTAGCTGGAAGGGGGCTCTGCGTCGCCATCCACATGATCCAGAACAACCGAACCACACCTTTTATTTTTCTTTGGAAGACGGTCGGGTCATTGATGCGAATGTTGGCGGTAATGCGGCGCGCTGGATTAACCACTCCTGTAAACCAAATTGCAAGGCAGACGAAATCTCGGTCGACGGCGAGGGGCGCGTATTTATTTTTGCAAAACGCAAGCTTCTTCCCGGCGAAGAGCTTTTCTATGACTATTCCTTAAATTTAGACGAAAAGCCAACCAAAAAGTTACTGAAGGAATATGCCTGTTATTGTGGCCATAAAAAGTGCCGAGGCACGATGCTCGACATCGATTGATCGGTTGTCGAAATGCTCTTCGTTTCCATTCAAGAGTTAGAGGCCGCCATTAATTATTGGCGCTCCCAGTCACCCTCTCGCGGCGATGAACTGATTTTGTCTAAAGAGGCTAGTGCGTTAGCAAAGCCTTATGCACTCATGATTATCCAGGGCGCACAACGAATCCCGCTTGATATGCTCGACGAGCTTAGTAAAGAATCGTTTGCCAAGTTTGTGGCCTGGAAGTCGCAGACTAAATAATTGGCAATTTCTTAAGCCAAGCCATGGAAACCGTAGTCGATTTCAGTTCATATTTATGGCTTTTGCTTTTAGTGGCTGCGTTTGCTTCGGGTTTTGTTGATGCAATTGCTGGTGGTGGAGGATTAATACAGGTGCCAGCTTTATTTGCGGCCTACCCAGACACTCATCCAGCAACGCTCTTGAGCGCCAATAAGGTTTCCTCGATTGGCGGAACTATCAACGCAGCAAGGCGCTATTTGCGTCATGCAAAGTTACCCTGGAATATCTTGGGTCCAGCCATCGTTGCCGGTTTTATTGGGGCGCTTTTGGGGGCTCTGGCGGTAAGTGTATTTCCGCCTGAGCCTCTTCGAAAGGCTTTGCCATTTATGTTGGCGATTTTGTTGGCCTACACCTGGTTTGCCCCGAACATGGGCCTTGAGAATCGCCCCGCCCACAAAATAGGTCGCTACGAGGCTCCGAAGGCGGTGGCGATGGGCTTGGTCATCGGGTTTTATGACGGATTTTTTGGCCCAGCAACCGGAAGTTTTTTTCTGTTCGCTTTTGTCCGAATCTTTTACTTTGACTTTCTGCACGCATCTGCCGCGACCAAATTAGTTAATGTCACCACTAATCTGGCCACGATCATCATGCTTACAAGTCTTGGCTTCATTGATTGGCCCCTCGGCTTGAGCCTCATGGTGGCCAATATTCTTGGCAGTCAGGTGGGAACCATGTTGGCGATTGCGCATGGCAGCCAATTTGTTCGGAAAATATTCTTAATTGTGGTGTTAGCCCTTATCGCTCGATCGACCTACTCAGCATTTTTTTCCAATTAAATCAACAACTTAAATTTTTTTGTATCCCCGGCCACCGGATTGTTTCACGTGAAACAGTAAAAATGCTATGATCAACGCCCTAATTGGGCAAATCCATGTTTTATTTCAAGAAATTCGATGTGATTGTGGTCGGCGGCGGTCATGCAGGAACCGAAGCCGCACTTGCGTCTGCTCGGAGAGGATCAAACACCTTATTAATTACCCACAGCATCGAAACACTTGGGGCAATGAGCTGTAACCCTTCAATCGGGGGTATTGGCAAGGGTCATCTAGTAAGAGAGATTGATGCCTTGGGCGGAGCCATGGCGGTCGCAACCGATGAGGCTGGCATTCAATTTCGGATCTTGAACTCAAGCAAGGGCCCAGCGGTTCGGGCAACCCGGGCTCAGGGCGATCGAATTCTATATAAGGCTGCGATTCGTCGGCGCCTCGAGAACCAAGCAAACTTGACCCTATTTCAGGCGGCCGTTGATGATTTGATTGTGGTTGGAGATCGGGTTCGTGGGGTTAGAACCCAAAGCGGCCTTGAGTTTGAAGGAAAAAGTGTTGTATTAACCGCGGGCACTTTTTTGGATGGAAAAATTCATATCGGCCTAATGAACCATAGTGGTGGCCGGGCTGGAGATCCTGCTGCAACCACCCTTTCTGCTCGTCTAAAAGAGCTGAAATTACCGCAGGGGCGCTTAAAAACCGGAACCCCACCCCGCATTGATGGTAGGACCATTAATTTCTCAGTAATGCAGGAGCAGGCCGGAGACTTAGATCCTATTCCATGTTTTTCGTTTATGGGCAGACCCGAACAGCACCCGCCCCAGGTGCCCTGTTGGATAACCCATACTAATAGCCAAACGCACGACATTATTCGTTCCGGATTGGACCGTTCGCCGATGTATACGGGGGTCATTGAGGGGGTTGGCCCGCGCTATTGCCCTTCGATTGAAGACAAAATCCATCGCTTTGCTGCTAAAGAGAGCCACCAAATCTTCTTAGAGCCAGAGGGCTTAACAACCAACGAGTTTTATCCGAACGGAATTTCAACGAGCCTGCCATTTGATGTTCAAATGGCTCTGGTTCACAGCATTCGTGGGCTTGAGAGTGCTGATATCGTCCGCCCAGGATATGCCATTGAGTATGACTATTTCGATCCGCGGCAGCTAAAGCATAGCCTAGAAACCAAGGCGATTAATGGCCTATATTTTGCCGGGCAGATTAATGGAACAACTGGGTATGAGGAGGCTGCGGCCCAGGGCCTGCTGGCGGGTATTAATGCAAGCCTTTCAGCACAAGACCAGGAGCCCTGGCTGCCCAAGAGAAGCGAGTCATACATTGGTGTTTTAGTTGACGATTTAATTACAAGGGGCGTGCAAGAGCCCTATCGCATGTTCACTAGCCGCGCCGAATATCGTTTGAGTTTGCGGGAGGATAATGCCGATACGCGGCTTACCGAAATTGGACGAGGCCTTGGTCTGGTGGGTGATGAGCAGTGGGAGTTTTTTCAACGAAAGCAGGAGCATGTTTCACGTGAAACATCGCGCTTACGCTCCTTCCGGGTTGGGCCAAAGCATCACACCGCTCAACAACTGGAGGCATTTCTTGGTCAAGCCTTGGCGCATGAGTGTAGCTTGGCAGAGATCTTAAGACGACCCGAGGTTGATTACCGCTCGTTAATGAAAGTTGATCCGGTTTTTGTGCAGGACTCCCCAAGCCTTGAAGACCCTCATTTGGGGCGCCAGGTTTTTGATCAGGTAGAGGTTTCCATTAAATACGAGGGCTATATTGAGCGGCAACGCGTTGAAATCGAGCGACATGAGCATTACGAAACACTTCGTTTGCCTGGGGACCTGGACTATTCCTTGGTTAAGGGCCTGTCAGTTGAGGTTTGGCAAAAGCTGAATTTGCATCAACCGGAAACCTTAGGCCAGGCATCGCGAATTTCAGGGGTAACGCCGGCCGCCATATCCTTGCTTTTGGTTCACTTAAAAAAGGGTATTGGCAAAACCCAAATAGTGTCATGAGCCCTGAGGTTGGTGAGGGCCTAAAAGCGGCCGGCCTTTCCCCGGAAGAGGCTGCTGCAATGCAATATTTTTTAGGCGAGCTGCTACGCTGGAATCGGGTCCATAACCTCACCGCTATTGATGAGACTGAGGCCGCATTTCATTTGCATCTTATTGATTCAATTGTTGTTTTGCCGATATTGCGGCGATATTTACAGGCTCACTCGCGGACCAGTGGGGCGCCGATTCAAATTGCTGACTTGGGGTCGGGGGGCGGCTTGCCGGGCATTCCGCTGGCAATCCTTCAGCCCACATGGTTTTTTAGTTTGATTGAGTCAAGCAAGAAAAAGGCCGCATTTTTACAGCATGTTCGTGGCGGTTTGGGCCTAGGTCATCTTCAAATTATGGCAAGTCGTGTTGAAAATGTGGCCAAGACCCGCCGGGCATTTTTTGATGCCATTACTGCAAGAGCATTTACGCGTCTTCATAAACTGCTAGACCTTTCAGCCCCTTTATTAAAATCATCGGGGTTTGTATTTGCGATGAAGAGTCAACAAAGCGAAGAGGAAATTTCTGAGGTGTCGAGCAAAGACTGGACGCTACTTGAGGAGTGTGAATTATCCTTGCCCGGGCAAACTCTTGATCGCCGACTCTTGGTTTTTCAGTACCAACAATAGTTACTATGGCTAAAACTTTTTGCATCGCAAATCAAAAGGGCGGGGTTGGAAAAACAACTACTGCAGTTAATCTGGCCGCCGGACTGGTTGCCCAGAGACAGCGCGTGCTTTTGGTGGATTTGGACCCCCAAGGAAATGCCACCATGGGCTCAGGAATTGATAAGTCGACGATCACAAGCGGCGTTTATCACGTGCTGATCGGAATGGCTTCCGCAAGCGAAGCAATTCAGTTCGCAAAAGAATCTGGTTACAGTGTTTTGCCTGCAAATCGCGAATTAGCCGGAGCCGAGGTTGAATTGGTTGATTTGGAGGGTCGGGAGGCAAGACTAAAAAATGCATTAAATGAGGTTGCTGATCAATACGATTTCATATTGATTGATTGCCCTCCCGCGCTGTCTTTGTTGACCCTAAATGGTTTATGCGCAGCTAATGGCGTAGTGGTCCCCATGCAGTGTGAATACTTTGCTCTAGAGGGACTTTCTGATTTGGTTAATACCATTAAACAAGTTCATGCCAACTTAAACCCAGACTTGAAAATCATTGGGCTTCTAAGGGTTATGTTTGATACCCGGGTTACCTTACAGCAACAGGTTTCAGAGCAGCTCAATTCACATTTTGGCGACAAGGTGTTTAAGACCATTATTCCTCGTAATGTGCGCTTAGCCGAGGCCCCTTCATTTGGCTTGCCGGGCGTAATTTTTGACAAATCATCTCGAGGCGCTCAGGCCTATATTGAGTTTGCGGGTGAAATGGTTCAACGAATTAAAACGATGTAGGTGAACAATGGGTGTGAATAAGAAAAAGGGGTTGGGGCGCGGCCTTGACGCGTTATTGAGTGCTAGTAGCAAGGTGGGCGATGCGGACCCTGTTGCCGACAAGGCACTCCAGTCGCTAGCACTGCAGCGTTTGCAGGCGGGTAAATATCAGCCTCGAACCATGATGGCTGATGAGCCACTAAAGGAATTGGCTGATAGTATTCGAGAGCGCGGTGTGATGCAGCCCCTCTTGGTTCGTGAAATTGATGGTGGTCGGTACGAAATTATTGCGGGTGAACGACGATTTCGAGCTGCAAAACTAGCGGGTCTTAATGAGGTGCCCGTACGAATCTTAGAGGTCGACGACCAGGCCGCAGCTGCGATTGCCCTCATTGAGAACATGCAGCGGGAGGATTTAAATCCCCTAGAAGAGTCGCGAGGACTATCTCGTCTGATTCATGAATTCAGCTTTACTCATGAGCAGGCCGCAAAAGCCGTTGGTAAATCGAGAAGCGCCATTACTAACCTGCTTCGCCTATCGCAACTCTCCGGAGCGGTTCAAGCGATGCTTTTATCTGGTGATTTGGATATGGGCCATGCAAGGGCGCTCTTGTCCCTGCCGGGCGCAAGCCAAGTTGCCTTGGCCCAAAAAATTGTTGCCCAAGGCCTTTCAGTTCGTGAGGCAGAGCGATTGGCGAGTTCGGCGGCCCTGGCTGCGGGCGATTTATCCCGAAATACTCCCACAAAGGGAAAAAAGAAGCACTTAATCAGCCAAGACCAAGATTACAAACGCCTTGCTCAAGCTCTGGCTGATTTAGTTGGGCTAGAGGCTGTTTTTAAGACCAATAAAAGGGGCGGAGAGTTACGCTTTTACTTTAGCCACTTTGATGAGCTTGATTCGCTGATAAAAAAACTGGGAATTAAGGATCATTCTTAATAAAAGTGTCTAAAACAATTGACCTTCACTAGGGTAAATACTAAAATCTTGAGGCTTAATTGATTCCCAAAAAAGATCAATCAATGCAATCCCGGTCTTGGGAAGAGGACGATCAAGAAGTAGATGTGTATCGAACCCTCAGTCGAGACGAGGCAAAAGCCCTTTTTGGCAACAATAAAAAGGCATTTGCAACGATTTCGCCGTGGCTAGTTGTGCGTATTCAGCTGCTAATGACCGGTATTTGCGTCCTTTTTTGGTCAATATTTGCAGATCCGATGGAGGGGCGAACCCTTTATACTTATTCGGCTTTTTGGGGTGGGTTTATCGGATTTTTTCCGGTACTGGTATTTGCTCTGCGCGTTCGAATGTCGCGAAGCATGAAAAACCCAAGCCCTGGAAGAATGTTGTCGGCGATTGTGTCTGGCGAACTGATGAAGATCGCCTTAACAATCGGGTTGTTTTTGGGGGTAGCACTTGTTATTCCCAACCTGCAGTGGTTACCGTTGCTGGTCACATACGTGCTTACGCTAATGAGCTATTGGTTGGCGTGGGTGTTGCGGTGAGCAGCTTTAATTGGCGTAGAGAAGGAATGATCTAGAAATGGCTAGCGCAGCACACGGGGCATCAACAGAGCCTCTAACCCCGACCGCATATATTGCCGAGCATTTACAGAATTTAAACAATATCGGTGGTGCGCAGAGCTCCGTCGTTGACTTTAGTGTTATTAATCTTGACACCTTGTTTTGGTCGATTTTGATGGGCCTGATTGTGGTCACTTTTTTATTGATTGCTGCTCGACGCGCAACCTCTGGTGTTCCGGGGCGCTTTCAGGCATTTGTAGAGATGATGGTCGACATGGTTGAGACGCAATCAAAAACCATTGTTCATGGAGACCGTAGCTATATTGCACCTTTGGCTTTGCTCGTTTTTTGCTGGATTATTTTGTTAAATGCGCTCGATTTGGTGCCGGTGGATTGGGTGGTTGGATTTAACCACTTCTTAGAAAATTTTGGCGTGCACGTGCCGCATCACAAATTAGTACCCACTACGGATTTGAACGCAACCTTGGGAATGTCCTTTGCTGTTATTTTGCTGGTTTTTTTCTACAGTTTTAAGATCAAGGGCGTTGGCGGCTTCCTTCACGAATTGATTTCAGCCCCCTTTGGTGCGAAGTGGTATTTAGCCCCATTTAATCTCGTTCTTAACATGATTGAATTTGTTGCCAAGGGCGTTTCTCTTGGGATGCGACTTTTTGGCAATATGTATGCAGGTGAGCTCCTGTTCTTGTTAATCGCATTGCTCGGTAGCATCTGGACCTTTAGTCTTGACCTCAGTGTTTTTGGCTTGGTTGGGCATGTGATTGCAGGATCTGCTTGGGCCATTTTTCATATTTTGGTCATCCTTTTGCAGGCCTTTATTTTTATGATGTTGACATTGGTCTACATTGGTCAGGCGCACAGCCATCATTAATTTTTATTTTTTACACACTTAAACTTAGGAGTTAGCAACATGCAAGAATTTCTCGCCAACATTCAAGGATTAACCGCCATTGCAATCGGCATCATTATTGGCCTAGGCGCAATCGGAGCCTGTTTGGGTATCGCCCTAATGGGTGGAAAATATATTGAAGCTTGTGCTCGCCAGCCTGAGCTCATGGAGCCATTACAAACCAAAATGTTTTTATTGGCCGGCTTGATCGACGCGGCCTTCCTGATCGGTGTTGGTGTTGCGATGTTGTTCGCATTTGCCAATCCATTGCTTGCTGTTATTAAGTAATTTAGTTGTGGGTCGATGACCCATTACTGCAACAAGTTTTGAAAGGAATATCGTGAATTTAAACGCGACTCTATTCGCGCAAATGATCGTTTTCTTCGTTTTATGGTGGGTCGTGGCTCGTTTTGTGTGGCCCCCATTGGTGAAGGCGCTTGATGAGCGAGCCGCTAAAGTGGCAGAAGGTCTTGCTGCCGCTGAGCGGGGAAAATTAGATCTTGAGAATGCGACGAAAAAGGCAGAAGAGGCTATGAGCTCTGCTCGTCAAGAAAGTATTCAGCGTGTTGCAGAAGCTGAAAAGCGTGCTCAGTTAGCGGCGGAAGAAATTAAGGCGAATGCCCAGGCGGAAGCAGCTAGGATTATTGCCCAGGCTAAGGCTGACGCAGAGCAACAGGTCGACAAGGCTCGTGACGAGTTACGCAATCAGGTCGCCAGCTTAGCTGTCAGAGGTGCAGAGCAAATTTTACGACGCGAGGTTGATCCTAAAGCGCATGCTGCATTGCTTGACCAACTAAAGGCAGAACTATAAATGGCTGATATTGCCACCATTGCCCGCCCTTACGCTGAGGCCTTGTTTGCAAGCGCCAAGCCAAATGATTTGTCATCATGGGAAAAGCAGCTCGATGAGCTTGCTAGATATTTAGAAAACAACGAGCTTCTAACGCTTGTTAGCAACCCAAAATTAGGTGCTGACGAGCTTGCTAAGCTAGTCTTAGGTTTTCTTAAATCAAAACCCGATGAATCAATCAGCTCTTTTATTAAGCTTTTAGCGAATAATCATCGCCTCATCGTCTTGCCCGAGATTGCGAAGCAATTTTCGGCGATGAAAAACAAAAGCGAGGGTGCCGCAGAAGCTCTCATTACCTCGGCCTTTCCTCTCGAGGGCGCCGCACTAAATGATTTGCTCTCCGCCCTAAAAAAACGTTTTGGTGGAAAAGAATTACGCCCAACGGTGGTGATCAATCCTAATTTAATTGGCGGCGTTCGTGTCCAAGTGGGCGACGAGGTGTTGGATGGCTCCGTGAAAGCGCAGCTTAGCCATATGCACGATCGGTTGATTGCTTAACGCAGGGATTTATTAAGAATATTCGATTTATATCTAGGAGTAATTGATGCAACTAAACCCTTCCGAGATCAGCGAACTGATCAAAAGCCGAATTAACGAATTAGGCGTTGATTCAAAGATTCGTAACGAGGGAACCGTGATTTCGGTAACCGACGGCATTTGTCGTATTTATGGTTTATCTGGGGTCATGCAAGGTGAGATGCTTGAGTTTCCTGGTGGCACCATTGGTTTGGCATTAAACCTAGAGCGCGATTCCGTCGGTGCCGTGGTATTGGGTGAATACACTCATATTAAAGAAGGCGATGCCGTTAAATGTACTGGCCGTATTCTTGAGGTTCCCGTTGGACCAGAGCTCCTCGGTCGAGTTGTTAATGCTCTCGGCCAGCCTATCGACGGCAAGGGCCCCGTCAATACCAAGCTGACTGACTTTATTGAAAAAGTTGCTCCCGGCGTGATTGCACGTCAATCGGTTAGTCAACCAGTGCAAACTGGCCTAAAGGCGATTGATGCAATGGTACCAATTGGTCGCGGTCAACGCGAGCTCATTATTGGCGATCGTCAAACTGGTAAAACCGCCGTTGCTGTGGATTCCATCATCAATCAAAAGGGTAAGGGCGTTTACTGTATTTATGTTGCGATTGGTCAGAAGGCGTCGACAATTGCAAACGTGGTTCGCAAGTTGACTGAGCTTGGTGCGATGGAATACACCATTGTGGTTGCGGCAAGCGCCTCAGAGTCCCCAGCAATGCAGTATTTATCGGCTTATGCCGGCTGCACGATGGGCGAGTATTTCCGTGATCGCGGTGAGGATGCGCTGATTATTTATGACGATTTAACGAAGCAGGCGGTTGCTTATCGTCAAATTTCTCTTTTGTTACGTCGTCCCCCAGGTCGCGAAGCATATCCTGGCGATGTTTTCTATTTACACTCCCGCTTGTTAGAGCGCGCTGCCCGCGTGAACGCAGATTATGTGGAGAAATTCACCAACGGCGCCGTTAAAGGAAAAACGGGATCTTTAACCGCTTTGCCGGTGATTGAGACCCAAGCTGGCGACGTATCGGCTTTCGTGCCAACCAATGTGATTTCGATTACGGACGGTCAGATCTTCCTAGAAACTGATTTGTTTAATGCAGGTATTCGTCCAGCAATTAATGCCGGTATTTCAGTATCGCGCGTAGGTGGTGCGGCACAAACCAAAGTGATTAAAAAATTATCGGGCGGTATTCGTACAGACCTTGCCCAATATCGTGAATTAGCAGCTTTTGCCCAATTTGCATCCGATCTTGACGAAGCAACCCGTAAGCAATTAGAGCGCGGTCGTCGAGTTACTGAATTGCTAAAGCAGCCCCAGTACTTGCCCATGCAAGTATGGCAAATGGCCGCCTCCTTATATGCAGTGAACAATGGCTTTTTTGACGACTTAGAGATTAAACAGGTTCTGCCATTCGAAAAGGGTCTGCACGAGCATTTAAAGTCAAAATACGCTGATTTGGTTGGCCGCATTGAGGACACCAAAGATTTGAGTAAAGACGATGAGGCTGCTCTTCGCTCTGCCATTGAAGACTTTAAACGCGCTGGCACTTTTTAAGATAGGCAATCATGGCCGGCACAAAAGAAATACGCACCAAGATCAAGAGCGTTCAGAATACGCGCAAGATCACTAAAGCGATGGAAATGGTCGCCGCTTCCAAGATGCGGCGTGCTCAAGAGCGCATGCGCTCAGCAAGACCTTACTCTGAAAAAATTCGGGCAATCACCGCCAATCTATCAAAAGCAAATCCAGAATACCGTCCGGTGTATATGGCTGTGCGTGAGATTAAGAAGGCAGGCCTGATTTTAGTAAGCACTGACAAGGGATTGTGCGGCGGTTTAAATACCAACGTCCTTCGTTTGGTCACGAATCAGATGCGGGACTTTGGCGAGAAGAATATTTCTGTTGAGTTCACTGCAATTGGTTCAAAGGGCTTGCAATTTTTAAACCGAACCAAGGCTAAGCTTTTATCTCAATCTATTTTGTTGGGCGACACCCCGCATATGGATAGCTTAATCGGTGCAATCACTGCACAGCTTGATGCATTTGAGCGCGGCGAGGTGGATGCGGTGTATTTGGCCTATACCCGATTTATCAACACCATGAAACAAGAGCCAGTCTTAGAAAAGCTCTTGCCGCTTGAGTCTGACGACTTAAGCCAAGAAGCAAATACAGGCCATGGTTGGGATTACATCTATGAGCCTGATGCGGAATCAGTATTGAATGGCCTTTTGAAGCGCTACATTGAGGCGTTGATTTATCAGGCGGTCGCAGAGAATATGGCGTCAGAGCAGTCAGCGAGGATGGTGGCCATGAAAGCCGCGTCTGATAACGCAAAGAATGTGATCGGTGAATTGCAGCTGATTTATAACAAAACCCGTCAAGCAGCGATTACCAAGGAGCTTTCCGAGATCGTCGGCGGAGCGGCGGCGGTTTAAGTAAAGATTTTTAAAGATTAAATAGCGGAGAAATGTGATGAGCATCGGAAATATTGTTCAGTGTATTGGTGCGGTGGTGGATATTCAGTTCCCCCGAGATAAGATGCCCAATATCTATGACGCATTAACTTTGGTCGAAAGCGATGAGGCTTCATTTGCCGAAAAAGGATTGACCTTTGAAGTTCAGCAGCAAATTGGCGACGGCGTGGTTCGCGCGATTGCGATGGGCGCTAGTGACGGCCTACGTCGTGGCATGGAGGTGAAGGCGACCGGCGCGGGAATTTCTGTACCAGTTGGCCCCGCAACCTTGGGCCGCATCATGGATGTATTAGGTCGTCCGATCGATGACGCCGGTCCAATTGCAACCCAAGAGCGCCGCTCCATTCATCAATCCGCACCAAAGTTTGATGAGTTATCGCCATCGGTGGATTTGCTTGAAACCGGTATTAAGGTGATTGACCTCGTCTGCCCATTCGCTAAAGGTGGTAAGGTCGGACTCTTCGGTGGCGCGGGCGTTGGAAAAACCGTGAACATGATGGAGCTCATCAACAACATTGCAAAACAACACTCCGGTTTGTCGGTGTTTGCGGGAGTCGGTGAGCGCACTCGTGAAGGTAACGACTTCTATCATGAAATGAAAGAGTCAAACGTGATCGATAAGGTGGCCATGGTTTTTGGTCAGATGAACGAGCCCCCAGGCAACCGTTTGCGTGTCGCTTTAACAGGCTTGACAATGGCTGAAGCATTCCGTGACGAAGGCCGTGACATTCTGTTCTTCGTTGACAATATTTACCGCTATACCCTTGCGGGTACCGAAGTATCCGCTCTATTAGGCCGTATGCCATCTGCTGTGGGATATCAGCCTACCTTGGCTGAAGAGATGGGAAAGCTCCAAGAGCGAATCACCTCAACTAAAACAGGCTCGATTACGTCGATTCAGGCCGTTTATGTTCCAGCTGACGACTTAACCGATCCATCGCCAGCCACTACCTTCTTGCACTTGGATTCCACGGTCGTGTTATCCCGTGACATCGCGGCTTTGGGTATTTATCCGGCGGTTGATCCTTTGGACTCAACAAGCCGACAGCTTGACCCGCAGGTGGTGGGAGCTGAGCATTATGAAGTTGCGCGCGGTGTGCAAATGACCTTGCAACGTTATAAAGAATTGCGAGACATCATTGCGATTTTGGGTATGGACGAGCTCTCTCCCGAAGATAAGTTAGCTGTTGCCCGTGCTCGTAAGATTCAGCGTTTCTTGTCCCAGCCTTTCCACGTTGCCGAAGTTTTCACCGGCTCACCTGGAAAATACGTTCCACTAAAAGAGACAATTCGTGGCTTTAAGATGATTGTTAGTGGTGAACTTGACCATTTGCCAGAGCAGGCCTTTTATATGGTTGGTTCAATTGATGAGGCCATTGAGAAAGCGAAGAAACTCTAATGGCAACCATTCATGTTGATGTCGTGAGTGCAGAGCGGTCAATTTTTAGTGGCGAGGCTAAATTTGTAGCCCTGCCAGGCGAATCAGGTGAGCTTGGAATTCTGCATGGCCACACCCCTTTAATTACTCGCATTCGGCCTGGTTCGGTGCGAATTGAAAAGGCGGATGGCGATGAAGAGTTTGTCTTTGTTGCCGGCGGTTATTTAGAGGTTCAGCCAGATTGCGTTACGGTTTTGGCTGATACCGCAATCCGTGGCCATGATCTGGATGAGGCTAAGGCGCTTGAGGCAAAAAGGCGTGCTGAAGAAGCCATGCAAAATCGTGCCGGTGATTTTGATATTGCCTACGCCCAGTCTGAATTTGCAATGGCCGCAGCTCAATTGGCTGCAATTGCGCGCTTGCGTCGTAAGAAGTAAGCTCAATTGTTAGCAAACGATCGCTTCCTTCGGGCCTGTTTGGGTCAAAAAACAGACCGCACTCCTTTGTGGCTCATGCGTCAGGCAGGTCGGTATCTACCTGAATACAATGCAACGCGTGCAAAGGCCGGTAGTTTTTTGGGCCTTGCTAAAAATCCTGCGTATGCAACAGAGGTTACTTTACAGCCATTAGACCGCTATCCCTTAGATGCGGCCATTTTGTTTTCTGATATTTTGACCATCCCTGATGCGATGGGTTTGGGCCTCCAGTTTGCTGCGGGCGAAGGCCCAAGCTTTACTCACCCCTTGCGCACGGAGGAGGCTGTTAAAAATTTAAGGCCTGCAGACCTTCATCAACTGCAATATGTGTTTGATGCGGTAGCCCAAATTAGGAAATCGTTGATCCAACACGGCAAGCAGCGCGTTCCGCTAATTGGATTCTCGGGCAGTCCATGGACCTTAGCTTGTTACATGATAGATGGCTCAGGTTCGGATGATTTTCGACATGCAAAGACCATGATGTTTAATCGTCCGGATTTGCTCAAGCACATTCTCGACATTAACGTTCAATCGGTAGCTGCATATTTGACGGAACAATTACGCTCAGGCGCTCAGGCGCTCATGATTTTTGATACTTGGGGTGGGTTATTGCCTGATGGTTGGTACCAAGAAATCTCATTGGCAAGTATGCGTAAGGTGATTGACCAGCTTCCTCAGGAATTAAATGGGCAAAAGGTGCCAATCATTATTTTTACTAAGGGCGGCGGTCTGTGGCTCGATGACATGGCAGAATCTGGAGCTGATGTGATTGGGCTCGATTGGACAATGTCGGTCGCCAAGGCAAGAGCTCGCTTAGTCGAAAAAAATAAGTCCATTGCGCTTCAAGGCAATCTTGACCCGCTCGCTTTATTTGCTAACCCAGAACAAATTGAGGCTCAGGCCAAGAAAATCTTGGATGGCCTCAACAAGGCTCCCGCTTTGAAGGCGGACCTCCACCCCCTTGATGCGCACATTTTCAATTTGGGGCACGGAATCTCCCAGTTCACAAATCCAGATAGCGTGACTGTCCTAGCCAAGACCGTTATCGAGTATTCAGAATATCTACGTAAGGCTTAATTTACCCGTTTTATCCCTTTGCTTCAGTAGGTTTAGGGGTAGACTTATGCACAAATAGTGTCGGTCTATTGGATTTCATGGAGATTATCAATATACCGCAGATCATAGTTTAACTTTATCCTATAAGTTATTGATTTGTTTAAATATTTTTTAATTTTCAATGGATATAAGAAAGTTAGGGCCCGCTATCACTCTTGTTATTTATTAGCCTAAGTAGCGGTTGTCCACAAAGTTATCCACAGACTAATCAATACACTACTTTATTGAATCAATCAGCGCCAATCATCGTTAAAGTTGTTGTCGATCGGCCTCTTCCGGAGGCCTTTGATTACCTATGGGATAAAGAAACGCTTCGCGCCATACCCCAGGTCGGGATGTTGGTTGAGGTTCCCTTTGGACGAACAAATCTACCAGGTATAGTTATTGAAGTAACTACTTACTCTCATTTAAATGATTCAAAATTAAAGAAAGTGCTTCAGATTGCGCCCCTAAACCCGATCGATAATCGCTTGATGGAATTAGCGCATTTTGCTTCCCAATATTATCTTCATGGGCTTGGCGAAACAATCGTGTCAGCGATACCGAAATGGTGGCGCACTGCCAGCAACTGGAATAAGCCACTTGATTATTTAAATCTCAAAACAAAGGACGCAACCGAATCAAAAGCCAAGGAGAAAAAACTCTCTCTTGAGGAGCTCAATGATGATCAAAGACAAGCAATTCAGATCCTAAACGGCCATCAGCAGGGGACATTTAATACATTCCTTCTCAACGGGGTGACCGGTAGTGGCAAAACAGCCGTTTACCTTACGTTTATCGAAACTTTGCTCAAGCAAGATCCCGCGGCTCAAGTTTTAATCATGTTGCCGGAAATTAATCTAACTCCGCAATTACAAAGGCGGATTCAAGAATATTTCCCCCAAGAGATTCTGGCCGTTCTTCACAGTGGATTAACGGAGAAGCAGCGTGGCATTGCTTGGTACCTTGCAATGACGGGGCTTGCCCGCATCGTATTGGGTACGCGACTATCGATTATGACCCCCCTACCAAAATTGGTAGGGATTGTGGTCGATGAGGAAAATGACAGCTCCTTTAAGCAGCAAGAAGGTATGGCCTATTCAGCGCGCGACTTAGCCGTGTGGCGTGCTAAAAACGAACGCCTGCCAATTGTTTTAGTTTCAGCAACCCCCTCCTCGCAAACCTGGCAGGCAGTAAAAGAAGGTCGGTATCAGGAAATTCAATTAACCAATCGAGCCGGGGGTTTTCAAATGCCCAATGTCGAGCTGGTAGCCCCTAGTAAGTCCTCGCGTTCAATCACCATCAGTCCTTTAATGATCAGGGCGCTTGAACAGAATCTTCACAAAGGCCGACAGAGTCTAATATTGATCAACCGGCGGGGATTGGCGCCCGTTCTTAGTTGTTCATCGTGTGATTGGTTAAGTGAGTGTGACCATTGTTCCAGTTATATGGTGATGCATCGACAGTTAGGGCACTTTAAAAAGCCTATGTTGTGCTGCCATCATTGCGGCCTGATGAAAGTTGTTCCACAAGGATGCCCAGGGTGTGGTGATGTTGATTTGCAGCCGCTCGGCAGGGGAACCCAAAAAGTCGAGGATCAATTACAAACACTGTTCCCACAAGCAACGGTACTTCGCGTTGACGCCGATACTGCACGCACGAGCAAAAAGACCGAGGCGCTGTTTCAAGCGATACATGCTGGTACAGCACAAATTATTGTTGGTACACAAATGCTTGCGAAGGGGCACGATTATCAAAATATCGGCCTAGTTTGTGTTCTAGATGCCGATGCAAGGCTGTATTCCAATGACTATATGGCGCCAGAACATTTATTTGCTCAACTCGTTCAGGTGGCTGGGCGGGCTGGCCGTTTTAGTGGTGAGTCCACCCAGATATTGATTGAAACTCGATATCCCGATGATCCCGTCTATCAATATATAAAAACATTCGATCTAGCTGGATTCATGGAGCATTTAATGGCTGCTCGTCAAGAGGCAGGTCTGCCGCCATTTAGTTATCAAGCGTTAGTGCATGCGGAAGCAAAGCAGAAGAAAGAGGTATTGACATGGCTAAATCATGCAAAACAATTTTTGCAGAAAACCGCTCATTTACAAACCGGAATCACCGTCTTTGATCCAGTTCCGAAATCCATCGCTCGTCTAGGAGGATGGGAGCGTTCGCAATTATTAATTGAGTCGCGTCAACGGGCACCGCTCCAAGCCCTGCTTAATGAGCTTGAGCATTATTTGCGGCAACAGTCAGTCGGACGAATTTCAAAAGTGGGCAAAGTGCGCTGGTCAATTGAGCGCGATCCGCTATTTATTTAGCCACTAACGCCAGTCTCGTATTGATCGGGGCTTTGTAATAACGCAAGCTCGTTAACAGACAGCGCCTCATCTTTTGTCTGAATTTTGAAAAGCCAAACATCATAGGGTTGGGTGTTGATGCTTTCTGGTTTTTCTACTGCCGCTACATTAATTTCGCTAATGATCCCACTAATTGGCGCATGAATATCGCTTGCTGCTTTGAGCGATTCAATCGTAGCGCAAGTCTGACCCTGTTTCAATGAAGCCCCAAGTTCAGGAAGCTTTAGAAAAAGAATATCCCCCAAGGCCTCTTGAGCATGATTACTAATGCCAACCCAATATTGACCGTCATCACCATGCCTTACCCATTCATGGGTTTGTGCAAATAAAAGATCGTTTGGAATATTCATTAGAATATTTTAACGACACTAACCAAGAATTTGATCATATCGGCATGACCTTAAAGCTCTCAATTGTTCCTGTGACCCCATTTGAGCAAAATTGCTCAATCGTGTTTTGTGAGAAAACTAAAGAGGCGGCAGTTGTTGATCCAGGTGGAGATTTAGAAAAAATCGAAGACGCCTTATCGAAGCTGAATGTCAAACTTCGTAAAGTCCTATTAACTCATGGCCATTTGGATCATTGCGCTGGGGCGAAAGAGCTTGCTAAAAAATGGCAGGTTCCCATTGAGGGCCCCCACCCTCTTGAAAAATTTTGGCTTGATCAACTTCCAGAGCAAACCGTCCGTTTTGGTTTTGGGGAGGCCGAACCTTTTGAGCCGGATCGTTGGTTACTCGACGGGGATACGGTTTCTCTTGGAGAGCATGAATTGAAGGTATTTCATTGCCCAGGACACACGCCTGGGCACATCGTGTTCTATGACGAGCCTACTCGCCTTGCTTTTGTTGGCGATGTCTTATTTGCTGGATCGATTGGCCGCACAGATTTTCCAAAAGGTAATCACGCAGACCTAATACACGCCATCAAAACAAAGTTATGGCCTCTAGGCAATGATGTACATTTTGTGCCAGGCCATGGCCCCATGTCGACTTTTGGCCGCGAGAGACAAAACAACCCCTATGTTGGGGATAGGGCTTAGGTTTTAGCTGAACCAGTGCGGTGTGTGCGATTGTAAAGGCAGCTTGCGCAAATCCAACGCTGTTTACGATTGCTCGTAGGGATCCAGGTGCCCCCTTCTAGCCTTTTTTCCCGGCTGCATGAAGAGCAAAACTTAAGGCTAGGAGAAGTATCTTGGGTAGGGGTTGGAGTGGTTGACGTGGTCATAACGGAATCTGATAAATCTTCTCGAAACCATTATTTTACCTTGTTTCCCCATTGTTAGAGGGGGTAAGCAGAACCCGAACGGAGTTCGCGGTTTTATTGCCATCAAAATCGAGCCAGGCTTTCTCATTAAAGTCGTAGAGTTTGCAGGCTTTGGCGGTATCAAAATACCACTTCCAAGAAAACGGCTGAACAATAATTCTTTCTGGTAGAAGGGTTTCCAGGCGATTTTGGGCGGCCGGAAGGTTATACAGGGGAACGCTCATATCAACGTGATGCGCCGTATGTTCCATGATGTGATGCATCAGGGCTCCCCAATAGAAACCAAAGGTCAAGTGAACCGTGGTCGATACAAAAGGCTGTGCCCTTAACCACTCTGATTTATTGTCGTACCAACAAACTGCTGGGTGGGTATGGTGGACATAGACTACAAACCCAATCATCCCGTTCCAGAATAAATAAGGAAGGACAAAGCCGCATAACAATGCGACCAGAACAGATTGCCCCGTGTTGATGGCAAAAAAGCTCAAAAGCCCAATCCAGATCAGGGCAAATGCGCTCACCAGAAGGTTATCTTTTAGAAAAATAGAACGGTCCGCAGGGCGGTATTTTTTATTGGGGAAGAACATTTTGTTCCACCAAATTTCAATCAAATAGTAGGCGATGGGCCCCCAACCACTCCGATAGTGCCGCTCTAGAAATTGACGCCATTTGGGAAGGGCATCATATTCTGATTTTGAAAGGGGTGCCCAAACGAAATCAAAGCCTTTGAGATTAGTTTGTCCATGATGGACTACGTTGTGCCCTATATCCCAAAGGCTGTACGGGGTAAGGGAAGGCAAGAAGGCAATGCGACCAAGTACTTTGTTTAAGGTGCGATGGGCGGTAAAGCTCTGGTGACAGGCATCGTGGCCCAAGATAAAGATTCGTCCAGTCACAAAACCGGCGATCACACCAAATAGAATTTTGATCAGAATGTTCTCAAAGTAAACCGTAGCGGCAATACTAAGAACCCACAAGAACGAATCTAGGATCAAAAGAGAAATGGCCCGAACCGTGTTTCCCTCGGTCATTGGGCTCAACCATGAGCGAATAACCTTGCGGTGAGGAAGGGGAAGATCTGGGCTTAGGGGTGCCGGATTAACCAATACTTGATTGGATTGGAGGGCGCTATTTAGCTCTGACACAGTGACTTTCTTAAGATCCTTGAATCATAGTGGTTTTTTGGGATTTCGGTATTACAGAATGATGAAAGTGGCGCGCCCGGCAGGAATCGAACCTGCGACCCTTGGCTTCGGAGGCCAATACTCTATCCACTGAGCTACGGGCGCAATCAAAATAATTCAGTATGTATTGTAAGTGCCTGAAACCAGATTGCTCTCGGTATAATCCAATGCATTCTTAATTAACCACCCTTTTTTCGAGCCATTATGAGTGAAGAGCACGGTAATTTAATCAAAAATACAAAGCAATTAAGTATTGCGGTAATTGCTAGTTTTTTTGTACCCCTAATCATCATTTTCCTGTTGATTGTTTATGTCAGCAGTGGGAAAAATAAAGAAAATGTGGCCTCAGAGAAGAGTACGGAGACCTTGATCAAGCCAGTTGGTAAATTGAATTTCAAAGATGCAAGCGCTCCTCGCGAAGTTCAAACGGGTGAGGCAGTTTACAAAGCAGTGTGCGCTTCTTGCCATAATTCGGGCGCTGCTGGCGCTCCCAAGTATGGCGATCCATCTACCTGGGGTGGCAGAATCGCCAAGGGCTATGATGCGCTCTATGCATCGGTTATGAAGGGCAAGGGCGCGATGCCCGCTCGTGGCGGCGCAAGTCCTGCAGATGTGAGCGATTATGAAATTGCTCGATCGGTTGTTTATCTAGCGAATTCAGCTGGCGGAAAGTTTGCTGAGCCCAAGGCCCCCGCTCCTACGCCAGCAGCAGAGCCAGCGAAGTAATTACTCATCCCCCTTCTTCACTGCAAGGGCAAGTTCGTAGGCCTCATTTTTTTGTAGGCCATACATCGACTGCAAAACTGCTGAGAGATCTTTGCTGCTCAATTGCTTGCTAAGCAATTGAGCTAAGCGTAAAGGCGCATTGCTTTCAATGACGATTTTGCGATCCACGCCCTCAAGAACAAAGACAAATTCCCCCTTTAGGTGATTAGGGTTGTCTAGCCAGGCCGAGATTTCGTTGGGCCGTAATAAAAAAAGACTCTCAAATTTTTTACTAAGCTCCCGCCCAATGATTAATCGTCGATCATTACTCAGAAGCTCACTCAATCGAGTTAAGGTCTTGGTTAGGCGATGGGGGCTTTCGTAAAACACAGTTGGAATCGGGCTCTCAATCATTAAACGAAGTGTCTCTTCCATCTCATTTTTTGAGCTAGGCAAGAAACCAAGAAACTGAAATTGCCCATGGGCTGCTTGTAGTACACCCCCGGCAATCGAAAGAACTGCTGTCAGTGCGCTTGCTCCTGGAATGGGAATGGTTCGATAACCGTTCTTTTGAACTTCGGCGACCAAACGAGCCCCAGGATCCGAGACTCCCGGGGTGCCAGCGTCTGATAGATAGGCCCAACGCTCTCCCGCTTTAAGACGATCTATTAGTTTTTTTGATGCCTCAAGTTCGTTGTGCTCATGAATGGCCATCATTGGTTTGCTAATTCCATAATGCTTGAGAAGCAATAGGCTATGACGTTTGTCTTCACAGGCAATGCCGTCGACAAGGTTCAGCACATGTAACGCCCTTAGTGTGATATCCCCTAGATTTCCGATCGGGGTTGCTACGACATACAAACTGGCGCTTGGAAAGTCTTGCTTTTGCAATGCATCGAGTGATGGTATTTCCAGCATGAAGAACCCCTTTAGAATTAATTATCCCTGCAAATGTATTGAAATGAAACCATATGGAGCAGTATTTGGGGATGGCAAAACAGAGCATAATATTGTGATGAAAACAAAACCAATCGATGAGCTAAAAGCCAGAGCACAACAGCATTTTGTTGATAGTATTGCGACAAAGCAGTTAGGGGCCAAGGCCCTGCCTTCAGAAATTGCGCGCGCCATTCTTTTGATCACGCAATCGATTGAAGCGGGCGGAAAAATAATGGCCTGCGGAAATGGTGGATCTGCGGCAGACGCACAACATTTTGCAGCCGAACTAATGGGTCGCTTTGAACGTGAGCGCCGCGAGCTTGCTGCGCTTGCACTCACAACCGACTCATCCATATTGACAGCCATCGGAAATGATTACAGCTATGAGGAAGTATTTAGCAAGCAGGTGCGCGGCATCGGGCGCCCGGGCGATGTATTGATTGCTATATCAACATCTGGGAACTCAAAGAATGTCGTCAAAGCGATTGAAGCAGCGAAAAAGATTGGCATTCATATTGTTGCGATGACAGGTAATGGCGGGGGAAAGATTGCTGTGCTACTCAGCGGAGAAGATGTTCATTTATGTGTTCCAGCGACCCGTACTGCACGCATCCAAGAAACCCATCTACTTTTATTGCACTGCCTTTGCGATGGCGTTGATCACGTTTTGTTTAACGAGGATTGAAATGATGCGACTCATCAAAATAGTTTGTACCGCCTTAATTGCCCTGCAACTATCTGCTTGCGGCGTGTTAGTGGTTGGTGGCATGGTCGGTGGCGTAACAATACTGGCTGATCGCAGAACGCCCGCAGTTCAGGCAATTGATTTGGGAATTGAGATTGAGGCCAATAGTCAGCTCTCCAGAAAGTTCGGGGACTCTGGGCACATTGTCGTTGTTTCATTTAACCAAAAAGTTCTCCTAATCGGCGAGGCGAAAGACGAGACCATCAAAACTCAGGCAGGTAACGATGTGAAGGCGATGAAGAACGTTCGCTCTCTATTTAATGAAATTGTGATCGGGCCCAATAGCTCATTGGGTCAACGGGCAAGCGATGCTTATTTAGCCTCAAACATTAAAACCCAACTTATTTTTAGCCCTGATGTTCCCTCAAATTCTATGAACATTTCGGTTGAGAGTGGCAGGGTTTACCTAATGGGCATATTGACTCAGCAAGAAGCTGACAAAGCCAAGCAAATTGTCAGCAAGGTAAGCGGCGTGAAGCAGGTGTTTGCCTTCTTTGACATTATTTCGGAGGCTGAGAAGCAGCGCCTTGAGCAAGAAGGCAAGGCAAGAACCTCGCAACCAGATACGAATCCTGCCCCAAACTAAATTCGGATGCTTTTTGATCCCAATTAATTAGTATTTACCCTAATATCTAGAGCTAGCGCTTTATATGAGTTTAAAGAATTGGCCTAGGGGGCTTTCTAAGCCATTGATTTTATTGTAGCCCAAATTGATGGGGCTAATTTGGGGGTCCGGCGGCATAAAAATATTTGTAAGAAGGTGTTGACATCCTTCTAAGGGTATGTCATAGTTATGGACTTCGCTGAATTCCCATGAATTGTCTCTGGGGACAGCCTTCTTTAAAAATTAGTCAACCGATAATTGTGGGTACTGAGTAGAGGCATCCAGTCCTTCGGGACAGATGTAAATAAACAGTACTCATAGACAGTAAAAATGATTTGGTTTTTTACCAAGTCAATTTCTTAAATGAGTGCGACGAACCGCAAGGTTCACAGGAATTGAACTGAAGAGTTTGATCCTGGCTCAGATTGAACGCTGGCGGCATGCCTTACACATGCAAGTCGAACGGCAGCACGGGTGCTTGCACCTGGTGGCGAGTGGCGAACGGGTGAGTAATACATCGGAACGTACCTTATCGTGGGGGATAACGCAGCGAAAGTTGCGCTAATACCGCATACGCCCTGAGGGGGAAAGCGGGGGACCGTAAGGCCTCGCGCGATTAGAGCGGCCGATGTCTGATTAGCTTGTTGGTGAGGTAAAAGCTCACCAAGGCGATGATCAGTAGCTGGTCTGAGAGGACGATCAGCCACACTGGGACTGAGACACGGCCCAGACTCCTACGGGAGGCAGCAGTGGGGAATTTTGGACAATGGGGGCAACCCTGATCCAGCAATGCCGCGTGAGTGAAGAAGGCCTTCGGGTTGTAAAGCTCTTTTGTCAGGGAAGAAACAGCAGCTCTAACACAGTTTGCGAATGACGGTACCTGAAGAATAAGCACCGGCTAACTACGTGCCAGCAGCCGCGGTAATACGTAGGGTGCGAGCGTTAATCGGAATTACTGGGCGTAAAGCGTGCGCAGGCGGTTATACAAGACAGGCGTGAAATCCCCGGGCTTAACCTGGGAATGGCGTCTGTGACTGTATAGCTAGAGTGTGTCAGAGGGGGGTGGAATTCCACGTGTAGCAGTGAAATGCGTAGATATGTGGAGGAACACCAATGGCGAAGGCAGCCCCCTGGGATAACACTGACGCTCATGCACGAAAGCGTGGGGAGCAAACAGGATTAGATACCCTGGTAGTCCACGCCCTAAACGATGCTGACTAGTTGTTGGGAATTTACATTCTCAGTAACGTAGCTAACGCGTGAAGTCAGCCGCCTGGGGAGTACGGTCGCAAGATTAAAACTCAAAGGAATTGACGGGGACCCGCACAAGCGGTGGATGATGTGGATTAATTCGATGCAACGCGAAAAACCTTACCTACCCTTGACATGTCACTAACGAAGTAGAGATACATTAGGTGCCCGTAAGGGAAAGTGAACACAGGTGCTGCATGGCTGTCGTCAGCTCGTGTCGTGAGATGTTGGGTTAAGTCCCGCAACGAGCGCAACCCTTGTCTTTAGTTGCTACGCAAGAGCACTCTAAAGAGACTGCCGGTGACAAACCGGAGGAAGGTGGGGATGACGTCAAGTCCTCATGGCCCTTATGGGTAGGGCTTCACACGTCATACAATGGTGCGTACAGAGGGTTGCCAACCCGCGAGGGGGAGCTAATCTCTTAAAACGCATCGTAGTCCGGATCGTAGTCTGCAACTCGACTACGTGAAGCTGGAATCGCTAGTAATCGCGGATCAGCATGTCGCGGTGAATACGTTCCCGGGTCTTGTACACACCGCCCGTCACACCATGGGAGTGGGTTTTGCCAGAAGCAGTTAGCCTAACCGCAAGGAGGGCGATTGCCACGGCAGGGTTCATGACTGGGGTGAAGTCGTAACAAGGTAGCCGTATCGGAAGGTGCGGCTGGATCACCTCCTTTCTAGAGAATGATGCTAAAACTTTAGTACCCACACTTATCGGTTGACGAAAAACGCCACGGGTCTGTAGCTCAGCTGGTTAGAGCACCGTCTTGATAAGGCGGGGGTCGTAGGTTCAAGTCCTACCAGACCCACCATCAAGCGGCGGTACAGACTGCGGTCGATGGGGGATTAGCTCAGCTGGGAGAGCACCTGCTTTGCAAGCAGGGGGTCGTCGGTTCGATCCCGTCATCCTCCACCATCATTAAATGTCAAAACAAAGCATTGATGCAGTGTTTTGTTTTGCCATTTATGGCTGTTCTTTAACAATTTGAGTAAGCAATGCGTTTGATGCATCTTTGAGAGTGCATCAAACAACAAGTAGTATGGGTAGTGATTGAATCATCAGTAATACAAATGAGTTTTATCAAGTTTGGATTACGGCAAACATGTCAGAAGTAAAACCTGTAACAGGTATCAGTAATGGTGCTCGTTATAGGATCAAGTGAATAAGTGCATGTGATGGATGCCTTGGCGATTACAGGCGACGAAGGACGTTGTAGCCTGCGATAAGCTTCGGGGAGCTGGCAAACAAGCTTTGATCCGAAGATTTCCGAATGGGGAAACCCGCCGCTTTTGCGGCACCCACATCTGAATACATAGGGTGTGTGGAGCGAACCTCGTGAACTGAAACATCTAAGTAGCGAGAGGAAAAGACATCAACCGAGATTCCCAAAGTAGTGGCGAGCGAAATGGGAGCAGCCTTCTAGTGATAACACAACATTTAGCAGAACGGAATGGAAAGTCCGGCAATAAAGGGTGATAGCCCCGTATGCGAAAGGTGATGTGTGGTACTAGGCTAGAGACAAGTAGGGCGGGACACGTGAAATCCTGTCTGAATATGGGGGGACCATCCTCCAAGGCTAAATACTCGTAATCGACCGATAGTGAACAAGTACCGTGAGGGAAAGGCGAAAAGAACCCCGGGAGGGGAGTGAAATAGATCCTGAAATCGCATGCATACAAACAGTAGGAGCCCCGCAAGGGGTGACTGCGTACCTTTTGTATAATGGGTCAGCGACTTACATTCAGTAGCAAGCTTAACCGCATAGGGAAGGCGTAGCGAAAGCGAGTCCGAATAGGGCGTTAGTTGCTGGGTGTAGACCCGAAACCAGTTGATCTATCCATGGCCAGGTTGAAGGTGCGGTAACACGTACTGGAGGACCGAACCCACTAACGTTGAAAAGTTAGGGGATGAGCTGTGGATAGGGGTGAAAGGCTAAACAAAACTGGAAATAGCTGGTTCTCTCCGAAAACTATTTAGGTAGTGCCTCGTGTATCACCAAAGGGGGTAGAGCACTGTAATGGTTGTGGGGTCCATTGCGGATTACCGCGCCATAGCAAACTCCGAATACCTTTGAGTGTCAGCACGGGAGACAGACATCGGGTGCTAACGTCCGGTGTCAAGAGGGAAACAACCCAGATCGCCAGCTAAGGTCCCTAAAATTGGCTAAGTGGGAAACGAAGTGGGAAGGCTAAAACAGTCAGGAGGTTGGCTTAGAAGCAGCCACCCTTTAAAGAAAGCGTAATAGCTCACTGATCGAGTCGTCCCGCGCGGAAGATGTAACGGGGCTAAGCCAGTTACCGAAGCTGCGAATCACGTAAGTGATGGTAGGAGAGCGTTCTGTAAGCCTGTGAAGGTGTGTTGTAAAGCATGCTGGAGGTATCAGAAGTGCGAATGCTGACATGAGTAGCGATAAAGGGGGTGAAAAGCCCCCTCGCCGTAAGCCCAAGGTTTCCTACGCAACGTTCATCGGCGTAGGGTGAGTCGGCCCCTAAGGCGAGGCAGAGATGCGTAGCTGATGGGAACAAGGTTAATATTCCTTGACCGTCGTTAGATGCGATGGGGGGACGGATCGCGGAGAGTTGTCCGGGTGTTGGATGTCCCGGTTCCTGCATTGGAGATGGCTATTAGGTAAATCCGGTAGCGTAAATCAAGGGTGTGGGACGAGTGAGCTTGCTCACGAAGCAATTGGAAGTGGTTCCAAGAAAAGCCTCTAAGCTTCAGTCTAACGAGACCGTACCGCAAACCGACACAGGTGGGCGAGATGAGTATTCTAAGGCGCTTGAGAGAACTCAGGAGAAGGAACTCGGCAAATTGGTACCGTAACTTCGGGATAAGGTACGCCCAAGTAGCTTGACTGTGAACAACAGAAGGGCAAAAGGGTTGCAATAAAATGGTGGCTGCGACTGTTTAATAAAAACACAGCACTCTGCAAACACGAAAGTGGACGTATAGGGTGTGACGCCTGCCCGGTGCTGGAAGATTAAATGATGGGGTGCAAGCTCTTGATTGAAGTCCCAGTAAACGGCGGCCGTAACTATAACGGTCCTAAGGTAGCGAAATTCCTTGTCGGGTAAGTTCCGACCTGCACGAATGGCGTAACGATGGCCACACTGTCTCCTCCTGAGACTCAGCGAAGTTGAAATGTTTGTGATGATGCAATCTACCCGCGGCTAGACGGAAAGACCCCATGAACCTTTACTGTAGCTTTGCATTGGACTTTGAATCGGTCTGTGTAGGATAGGTGGGAGGCTTTGAAACCAGGATGCTAGTTCTGGTGGAGCCAACCTTGAAATACCACCCTGATTTATTTGAGGTTCTAACCTTGGCCCGTTATCCGGGTCGGGAACAGTGCATGGTAGGCAGTTTGACTGGGGCGGTCTCCTCCCAAAGTGTAACGGAGGAGTACGAAGGTACGCTTGGCACGGTCGGACATCGTGCCTAAAGTGCAATGGCAAAAGCGTGCTTAACTGCGAGACCGACAAGTCGAGCAGGTGCGAAAGCAGGTCATAGTGATCCGGTGGTTCTGTATGGAAGGGCCATCGCTCAACGGATAAAAGGTACTCTGGGGATAACAGGCTGATACCGCCCAAGAGTTCATATCGACGGCGGTGTTTGGCACCTCGATGTCGGCTCATCTCATCCTGGGGCTGTAGCCGGTCCCAAGGGTATGGCTGTTCGCCATTTAAAGAGGTACGTGAGCTGGGTTTAAAACGTCGTGAGACAGTTTGGTCCCTATCTGCCGTGGGCGTTGGAGATTTGACGGGGGCTGCTCCTAGTACGAGAGGACCGGAGTGGACGTACCGCTGGTGTACCTGTTGTTTCGCCAGAAGCATCGCAGGGTAGCTATGTACGGAAGAGATAACCGCTGAAAGCATCTAAGCGGGAAACTTGCCTGAAGATAAGATCTCCCGGAGGTTTAACCTCCATAAAGGGTCGTTGAAGACCACAACGTTGATAGGTCAGGTGTGGAAGCGCAGTAATGCGTTAAGCTAACTGATACTAATTGCCCGTTAGGCTTGATCCTATAACCAGCACCATTGTGCTGAAGTTTGCGTGATTCAAGTCACTATCGATATTAAGTAATACATTGCTTGCTCAAATTGGGTTGTTTCTTTTGAAACAGCCTATCCTCTACGCCCGGTGACCATAGCGAGTTGGAACCACCCCTTCCCATCCCGAACAGGACCGTGAAACGACTCAACGCCGATGATAGTGCGGATTACCCGTGTGAAAGTAGGTAATTGCCGGGCACCAATGTGTGACGCCCAGACCCCTACGGTCTGGGCGTTTTCACTTGTGGAAGAAGGACTTGCAGATTGACAGCAGTGACCGAACAAGAGAAAATATACGGTTCTCGGAGAGATGCCCGAGCGGCTAAAGGGGGCAGACTGTAAATCTGTTGGCTTACGCCTACGTTGGTTCGAATCCAACTCTCTCCACCAGATGAATTGGTAGTAAAAGAAGTAAGAGCGGAATAAGTGAAGTATGAGTGGATGTAATTAAGCAGTATTTACTGCGGGTGTAGCTCAATGGTAGAGCTGAAGCCTTCCAAGCTTATGACGAGGGTTCGATTCCCTTCACCCGCTCCAGCTTTTGTAGTTCATGTGCAGTATTGACGCAGTGTGATGTAAGAGCGCTGCCCATGTGGCTCAGTGGTAGAGCACTCCCTTGGTAAGGGAGAGGTCGGCAGTTCGATCCTGCCCATGGGCACCAGTTTTTGTGGTTAATTTTTTAGTGTGACTCAATTTGATTTAAGTAGATTACAAGGCACCCAAAATGGCAAAAGAAAAATTTGAACGGACTAAACCCCATGTGAACGTTGGCACCATTGGTCACGTCGACCACGGTAAGACCACGCTAACCGCGGCAATCACCACCGTGCTCTCCAAGCTCTTTGGTGGCGAAGCAAAAGCCTACGATCAGATCGATGCGGCCCCTGAAGAGAAGGCCCGTGGTATTACGATTAATACCGCCCACGTCGAGTACGAGACCAAGAACCGTCACTACGCGCACGTCGATTGCCCAGGTCACGCCGACTATGTGAAGAACATGATTACTGGTGCTGCCCAGATGGACGGCGCTATTTTGGTGGTCTCGGCAGCCGATGGCCCCATGCCCCAAACCCGTGAGCACATCCTCTTGGCCCGCCAAGTAGGCGTGCCTTACATCATCGTGTTTATGAACAAATGCGATATGGTCGACGACGCTGAACTCTTAGAGCTCGTGGAGATGGAAGTGCGTGAGCTGCTCTCCAAGTATGAGTTCCCAGGCGACGATACCCCCATTGTCAAGGGCTCTGCCAAGCTCGCCTTAGAAGGCGACAAGGGTGAGTTGGGCGAAGGCGCCATCATGAAGCTTGCTGAAGCTTTAGATAGCTATATCCCCAATCCTGAGCGTGCGATTGATGGCGCATTCTTGATGCCAGTCGAAGACGTGTTCTCGATCTCTGGTCGTGGCACGGTGGTGACCGGTCGTGTTGAGCGCGGCATTATTAAAGTCGGTGAAGAGATTGAGATCGTCGGTATTAAGCCCACCCTCAAAACCACCTGCACTGGCGTAGAGATGTTCCGTAAACTGCTCGATCAAGGTCAAGCAGGTGATAACGTCGGTATCCTCTTGCGCGGCACCAAGCGCGAGGAAGTCGAGCGTGGCCAAGTATTAGCTAAGCCCGGCTCGATTACCCCCCACACCCACTTTACTGCTGAGGTTTATGTGTTGTCCAAAGATGAGGGCGGTCGTCACACCCCCTTCTTTAACAACTACCGCCCTCAGTTTTACTTCCGTACCACCGATGTCACCGGCTCAATTGAGTTGCCTAAGGACAAAGAGATGGTGATGCCTGGCGATAACGTCACCATCACCGTAAAGCTTATTGCCCCCATCGCGATGGAAGAGGGCTTGCGCTTTGCAATCCGTGAAGGCGGTCGTACCGTCGGTGCGGGTGTGGTTGCGAAGATTTTGGCTTAAGAAGGAATTAGGGGCGTAGCTCAATTGGCAGAGCGTTGGTCTCCAAAACCAAAGGTTGGGGGTTCGATGCCCTCCGCCCCTGCCAGCATTATTTTGTAAGTGGATTTGTAAATGTCACAACAAACGATAGATAGCTCGGAGCAGAAATCAGGTTGGGTCAGCCTTGTAGCGGTTGCTATTGTGATCGCTGCGCTGGTTCTTTATTACACCCTGATTGACCAAGGCTATTGGGTTCGTCTTGCTGCGTTATTGGGCGGAATTGCTCTCGCGGTTATTTTGATGGCATTTTCAGCCGATGGTAAGCGTTTTATAGCTTATAGCAAAGACTCTTGGCTAGAGGTAAAAAAAGTAGTTTGGCCGACCCGCCAAGAATCAACTCGCATGACTCTCGTTGTATTCGGCTTTGTTCTAATCATGGCGCTTTTTTTATGGCTAATTGATAAATTGGTCGAATGGCTCGTGTTCTCAATCTTTTTAGGCTGGAAGTGAGGCAATATGGTTGATACTGATATGGTTTCCAACCCTCAGGCAACTGGCAATATGCGCTGGTATGTAATCCACGCCTATTCTGGTATGGAAAAGAGTGTAAAGAAGGGGCTCGAAGAGCGCATTGCGCGCTCCGGAATGGCTGAAAAGTTTGGCCGTATATTGGTTCCATCCGAGGAAGTGGTAGAAGTTAAATCAGGTCAAAAGGCTGTTTCTGAGCGTCGTTTTTTCCCCGGTTATGTATTAATTGAGATGGAAATGACCGATGAAACCTGGCATTTGGTCAAAAATACGCCCAAGGTTACCGGTTTCGTGGGCGGTGTTCGCAATCGCCCATCCCCAATTTCGACTGCAGAAGTCAGCAAAATCATGGATCAAATGCAGGCCGGCGTAGATAAGCCTAAGCCTAAGACCCTATTTGAGGTGGGTGAGATGGTTCGTGTCAAAGAAGGCCCATTTACCGATTTCAATGGAAATGTGGAAGAAGTGAACTATGAGAAGTCAAAACTCCGCGTTTCTGTTACAATTTTCGGTCGCGGTACTCCCGTTGAGCTTGAATTCGGCCAAGTGGAGAAGATGTAATTTGTAGAAGTATCAAGTAGTTAGCGAGGAGCGGATCCAGAACACGCCAATTCTGGTGAAGCGTTTACTCAACAGCGGTTAACACAATTGGTTAGCACGCTTTTTTGGAGCAAGTATGGCAAAGAAAATTATTGGCTTTATCAAGTTGCAGATTCCTGCTGGTAAAGCAAATCCATCCCCACCCGTTGGTCCCGCATTGGGTCAGCGCGGCCTCAATATTATGGAGTTCTGTAAGGCGTTTAATGCTCAAACTCAGAGCATGGAACCTGGCTTACCAATTCCAGTTGTAATTACTGCTTTTGCGGACAAGAGCTTCTCATTTGTGATGAAGACTCCCCCCGCAACCATTTTGATTAAGAAGGCAGCGAAAATTGAGAAGGGTTCACCCCGGCCTCATACCGATAAGGTTGGCAAGATTACTCGTGCACAAGCAGAAGAGATTGCCAAGTTAAAAATGCCTGACTTAACAGCCGCTGATTTAGATGCTGCTGTTCGCACTGTGGCAGGCAGTGCCCGTTCGATGGGCATTACTGTGGAAGGAGTCTAAACATGCCTAAATTATCTAAGCGCGTGAAAGCGATTCAGTCCAAGGTTGATCGTAATAAATTTTATCCATTAGATGATGCTTTAGCATTGGTGAAAGAGTGTGCAACGGCAAAGTTTGATGAGTCAATCGATGTTGCTGTTCAGCTAGGCATTGATGCAAAGAAATCTGACCAGGTTGTTCGTGGCGCAGTTGTGCTGCCAGCGGGTACCGGTAAGCATGTGCGTGTTGCCGTATTTGCTCAAGGTGAAAAAGCCGAGCAAGCCAAAGCGGCTGGAGCCGAAATCGTAGGCATGGAAGATTTGGCAGAACAGATCAAGGGTGGCAACATCAACTTTGATGTGCTGATTGCATCCCCAGACACGATGAAGATTGTTGGTACCTTAGGACAGGTGTTAGGCCCACGTGGTTTGATGCCCAATCCAAAGGTGGGCACTGTGACCCCTGATGTGGTTACTGCCATTAAGAACGCCAAGGCTGGCCAGGTCCAGTTCCGAGTTGATAAAGCCGGAATTGTGCATGCTTCGATTGGCCGTCGTTCTTTTGAGCCAACCGCACTCAAGACCAATTTGCTAGCCTTGCTTGATGCCTTAAATAAGGCCAAGCCAAGCGCATCAAAGGGGATTTATTTAAGAAAGATCGCACTGAGCAGCACGATGGGTGCTGGTGTGCGTGTCGATCAAGCTTCACTGCAGGCCGCATAAGTCTGTAGTAAACAAACTTTGGGTCGAGTGCCTTGGCACTCGAACATCAAAGACCGTTGGTGAACAAAGTGTCGTTTACGAGTTCTTAATTGTTGCGAGAGCGATAACCAACCTAGATGGCGACCCTGTAAGGATATTTCGGGCACACCCCGTGATAGACAAATCAGACGCTGGTGTGTAACCCCGATTGGAAACAGTCGGAATGAGAAGGAGTTAAACCGTGCCTTTGAATGTAGAAGACAAAAAAGCGATTGTGGCTGATGTCGGCGCTCAATTGGCTGCGGCTCAAACAGTGGTGCTTGCCGAGTATCGCGGGATTCCCGTGGGCGAGTTAACCACCTTGCGTGCGAACGCACGATCCCAAGGTGTTTATCTTCGTGTATTGAAGAACACCTTGGCGCGTCGTGCTGCGCAGGGAACACCGTTTGAGCAACTTGGCGACTCAATGGTTGGACCTTTGATTTATGGAATCTCTGCAGATCCTGTTGCTCCGGCAAAGGTACTGCATCAGTTTTCCAAAGGCCAAGACCAGTTGGTCATCAAGGCAGGCTTTTATAACGGCAAAGTACTAGATGTAAACGGTGTTAAAGAACTAGCGACAATTCCGTCACGCGAAGAATTGCTCTCGAAGTTATTGGGAGTGATGAAGGCGCCTGTATCGGCAATGGCTCGTGTTCTTGGTGCTGTGGCAGAGCAAAAAGCAAGTGGAGCGCCGGCTGCGGCCGCTGCACCGGTTGCCGAAGCCACCGCAGAGCCAGCGCCTGAGGTCAGTGCTGCACCCGAGCAAGACAACCCAACTCCTGCTGCTTAATGCGCAGGATTAACCAATACAGTTTAGGAGCTAAAAATGGCAATTACTAAAGAAGAAATTATTGAAGCAGTTGGCAATATGTCCGTAATGGATTTGAATGACTTGGTCAAAGCATTCGAAGAGAAGTTTGGTGTTTCTGCAGCAGCAATGGCTGTAGCAGGACCTGCTGGCGGCGGCGGTGGTGCAGCTGCTGCTGAAGAAAAAACTGAGTTCACTGTAAATCTCCTCGAGGCTGGTGCCAACAAGGTTGGTGTCATTAAGGCGGTTCGTGAGATCACCGGCCTTGGCTTGAAAGAAGCCAAAGACTTGGTCGATGGTGCACCAAAACCAATTAAAGAAGGTGTTGATAAGAAAACAGCGGAAGAGGCTAAGAAAAAGCTCGAAGACGCTGGCGCAAAAGCCGAACTCAAGTAATTTTGAGATTGCCGGAGGGCTCACGGGCTCTCCGCGGTTTGATCCTCAGTGGTCAAACCAGATCTCATATTTACAAATGTAAGTCTGAAATCTGGTTTGCCTTCTGATACGACTGCAGAAGACAAGTTTGGTCGGGCATAACAATTTATATTGTTTTGCTGTCCGCCAGAGGCTGGTAGAGGCCAGCCGCCAAATCTTTGCTCAGTCGCTGCCATCGGAGATGAAATGAACTATAGCTTCACCGAACGCAAGCGCATCCGTAAGAGTTTTGCTAAGCGACCCAATAATCACCAGGTTCCATACCTGCTTACAACCCAGCTCGAGTCCTATGCCAAATTTTTGCAGGCTGATAAACCTGCAACTGCAAGAGTGAACGAAGGACTTCAGTCTGCATTTACGTCAATATTCCCGATCGTATCTAACAATGGATATGCGCGCATGGAATATGTTTCGTATCAATTATCGCCACCACCATTTGACGTCAAAGAGTGTCAACAGCGTGGCTTGACCTATCACTCCGCCTTGCGCGCCAAAGTTCGCTTAATCATTAATGACCGTGAAGCGCCGCACAAGGTAAAAGAGGTTAAAGAGCAAGAAGTCTACATGGGTGAAATCCCTTTGATGACCGATACCGGCTCATTTGTGATCAACGGCACCGAGCGCGTGATCGTTTCTCAGTTGCATCGTTCACCCGGTGTATTTTTTGAACATGACAAAGGCAAAACTCATAGCTCAGGGAAGCTTTTATTCTCCGCGCGCATTATTCCTTATCGTGGATCGTGGTTGGATTTTGAGTTCGACCCTAAAGATATTTTGTACTTCCGGGTAGACCGTCGGCGTAAGATGCCGGTCACCATTTTGCTCAAAGCGATTGGCTTAAACAATGAGCAAATTTTGGCGAACTTCTTTAATTTTGACCACTTCACACTCTCGCAATCCGGCGCATCGATGGAATTTGTCCCAGAGCGTTTGCGTGGTGAAGTTGCTCGATTTGATATTGTGGACAAGAACGGCGTTGTAGTTGTTCAAAAAGACAAGCGCATCAATGCAAAGCATATTCGTGAGCTTGAGGCTGCTAAAACCAAAATTATTACCGTCCCGGATGATTCTTTAATTGGTCGTGTGGTCGCTAAAAATATTGTCGATCCGGATTCTGGCGAAGTACTAGCAAGCGCGAATGACGAGATTACCGAAGACCTGTTGGCCAAACTTCGTGAAAGCGGCATTAAGCAATTTGAGACCATTTATACCAATGACTTAGATTGCGGTGCTTATATCTCGCAGACCTTGCGCATGGATGAGACAGTTGATCAAACCGCTGCTCGCATTGCCATTTACCGCATGATGCGTCCTGGTGAGCCGCCCACCGAAGATGCTGTTGAGGCTTTGTTCCAACGCTTGTTCTACAGCGAAGACTCTTATGACCTCTCGCGAGTTGGTCGCATGAAGGTCAATAGTCGTTTGGGTCGCAGCGATATGGAAGGCCCCATGGTGCTCTCGAATGAAGACATCATGGATACCATCAAGATTTTGGTTGATCTGCGCAATGGTAAGGGCGAGGTTGACGATATCGATCACCTTGGTAATCGTCGTGTCCGCTGTGTTGGCGAATTGGCAGAAAATCAGTTTCGAGCTGGTTTATCGCGTGTTGAGCGCGCTGTTAAAGAGCGCCTTGGTCAAGCCGAGACCGAAAATTTGATGCCTCATGATTTAATCAACAGCAAACCAATTTCCTCGGCAATTCGTGAATTCTTTGGCTCATCGCAGCTATCGCAATTTATGGATCAAACTAATCCATTGTCTGAGATTACCCATAAGCGCCGTATCTCAGCATTGGGACCGGGTGGATTAACACGTGAGCGTGCCGGCTTTGAGGTACGCGACGTGCATCCAACTCATTATGGCCGTGTTTGCCCAATTGAAACCCCAGAGGGACCAAACATTGGGTTGATTAACTCACTCGCTCTATTTGCTCGATTAAATGAGCATGGTTTTCTTGAGACGCCATACCGTAAGGTAAGCAATGGCAAGGTAACCGATCAAGTGGAATATTTGTCGGCGATTGAAGAAGCGAAGTACACGATTGCTCAGGCGAATGCGACCATCGATAAAAACGGTAAGTTAGCGGATGAATTGGTTTCTGCACGCCAGGCGGGCGAGACCATGATGGTTGGACCGGAGCGTATTGATTACATTGATGTCGCACCAAGCCAAATCGTTTCTGCGGCAGCTTCCCTCGTGCCATTCTTGGAGCATGACGATGCAAACCGCGCATTGATGGGTGCAAACATGCAGCGTCAAGCGGTTCCTTGTTTGCGTCCTGATAAGCCACTGGTTGGAACGGGCCTCGAGCGCATTGTGGCTTTGGACTCAGGCACTGTTGTGATGGCAACGCGTGGTGGTGTGGTTGATTATGTGGATGCAAACCGCATCGTGATTCGCGTGAATGATGATGAGACCGCAGCCGGTGAAGTGGGTGTGGATATTTATAACCTCACTAAATACACTCGCTCGAATCAAAATACCAACATTAATCAACGTCCAATTGTACAAGTGGGCGATCATGTCAAACGTGGTGATGTGGTTGCGGACGGCGCCTCAACCGATTTGGGTGAATTGGCTTTGGGTCAAAATATGACCGTCGCCTTTATGCCTTGGAACGGCTACAACTTCGAAGACTCTATTTTGATTTCTGAGAAGGTTGTGGCGGATGATCGCTATACCTCGATTCATATTGAGGAGCTATCGGTTGTAGCGCGAGATACCAAGCTGGGCTCGGAAGAGATTTCAAGGGATATTTCCAATTTGGCCGAATCGCAATTGGCGCGCCTCGATGAAAGCGGTATTGTCTACATCGGTGCTGAAGTTGAGGCTGGCGACGTATTGGTCGGTAAGGTAACGCCAAAAGGCGAGACCACCTTAACTCCAGAAGAGAAGCTATTACGCGCAATCTTTGGTGAAAAAGCCTCTGACGTTAAAGATACTTCCCTGCGTGTGCCATCGGGCATGAGCGGAACTGTTATCGACGTTCAGGTATTTACCCGCGAGGGTATCGAGCGTGATGCACGTGCTCAATCGATTATTGCTGAAGAGCTCCAACGCTATCGTTTAGATCTGAATGATCAGTTGCGTATTGTTGAGGGCGATGCGTTTGATCGTTTGCAAAAATTACTCTTAAACAAAACTGCGAATGGCGGCCCTAAGAAATTGGCCAAAGGTAGCAAGATTACGAAAGAGTATTTGTCGGAATTGGATCGTTATCACTGGTTTGATATTCGTCCAGCTGATGAGGAGGTAGCAACCCAAATCGAAGCCATTAAAGCCTCGATTGAGGCAAAGCGTAAGCAGTTTGATGCAGCGTTTGAGGAAAAGCGGAAGAAGCTGACCCAAGGCGATGAATTGCCTCCAGGCGTTACCAAGATGGTTAAGGTGTATTTGGCGGTTAAGCGCCGCCTGCAGCCTGGCGACAAGATGGCAGGACGTCATGGCAATAAGGGTGTTGTATCCAAGATTGTTCCAGTCGAAGATATGCCATATATGGCCGATGGTCGTTCGGTTGATATCGTGCTGAATCCCTTGGGCGTCCCATCACGGATGAACGTTGGTCAGATTTTGGAAACTCACTTGGGTTGGGCTGCGCAGGGAATTGGTAAGCGCATTGATGCCATGCTCAAAGAGCAAGCCAAGGTAGCCGATCTCAGGAAGTTCTTTAAGACTCTCTATAACGAGACTGGTCGTCAAGAAAACATTGATGAGTTTAGTGATGAGCAGATTCTAGAGCTTGCGAGCAATCTGAAGAATGGCTTGCCATTTGCAACCCCTGTTTTTGATGGGGCTACAGAAAACGAGATTGGCAAGATGCTGGAGTTTGCTTATCCCGATGATCAAGCTAAGAGCTTGCACATGACTCCCTCGCGTCAGCAAATCACCTTGTATGACGGGCGAACTGGTGATGCTTTTGAGCGCCCAGTCACCGTTGGTGTGATGCATGTCTTGAAATTGCACCATTTGGTGGATGACAAGATGCATGCTCGCTCAACTGGTCCGTACTCCTTGGTCACCCAGCAACCTCTGGGCGGAAAAGCCCAGTTTGGTGGACAGCGCTTTGGTGAGATGGAAGTTTGGGCCTTAGAAGCGTATGGCGCCTCTTATGTCTTGCAAGAGATGCTCACTGTGAAGTCTGACGACGTCACTGGCCGAACCAAAGTTTATGAAAACATCGTCAAGGGTGAGCACACGATTGATGCTGGCATGCCCGAATCGTTCAACGTTCTGGTGAAGGAAATCCGTTCGTTGGGTATTGACATTGACATGGAGCGTAACTGATATGAAAGCATTGCTCGATCTATTTAAGCAAACCTCTGGCGAGGAGCAATTTGATGCTATCAAAATTGGCTTAGCCTCTCCCGAGAAGATTCGTTCGTGGTCTTTCGGAGAAGTTCGTAAGCCTGAGACGATTAATTACCGTACCTTCAAACCAGAGAGAGACGGCCTTTTTTGTGCCAAGATCTTTGGACCCATTAAAGACTATGAGTGCTTGTGTGGTAAGTACAAGCGTCTCAAATTCCGCGGTGTTATTTGTGAAAAGTGCGGCGTCGAGGTCACACTGGCCAAGGTGCGCCGTGAGCGCATGGGGCATATTGAACTCGCTGCCCCGGTTGCGCATATTTGGTTTTTGAAGTCCTTGCCATCCCGTTTGGGAATGGTATTAGACATGACCTTGCGTGATATTGAGCGCGTTCTGTACTTTGAAGCATATGTCGTTGTTGATCCAGGCTTAACGCCTGAGGGCGCGATGAAGCGCGGTCAAATTATGTCCGAGGATGAGTACAACGCTAAGGTCGAAGAATTTGGCGAGGGCGCCTTTACTGCCATTATGGGGGCCGAAGGTATTCGGGAGCTATTGCGCACCATCAATATTGATCGTGAGGTTGAATCGATTCGTTCAGAGTTGAAGGCAACCGGCAGCGACGCTAAGATTAAAAAGTACGCCAAGCGTCTCAAGGTATTAGAGGCCTTCCAAAGTTCGGGCATCAAGCCTGATTGGATGATCATGGAGGTCTTGCCAGTATTGCCTCCTGAGTTGCGTCCATTGGTGCCATTGGATGGTGGTCGTTTTGCAACCTCCGATTTGAACGATCTGTATCGTCGCGTTATTAATCGTAATAATCGTCTACGCCGCCTTTTGGAGTTGCGCGCCCCCGAGATTATCGTTCGTAACGAAAAACGCATGTTGCAAGAAGCGGTTGACTCCTTATTGGATAACGGTCGTCGCGGTAAGGCAATGACGGGTGCGAATAAGCGTCCGTTGAAGTCGCTTGCTGAGATGATTAAAGGTAAGAGCGGTCGTTTCCGTCAAAACTTATTAGGTAAGCGTGTTGACTACTCCGGTCGTTCGGTGATCGTAGTGGGCCCAACGCTGAAATTGCATCAGTGCGGTCTGCCAAAATTGATGGCATTGGAGTTATTCAAGCCATTTATTTTTAATAAGCTTGAGACACTCGGCATTGCAACCACCATTAAGGCCGCCAAGAAAGAGGTCGAAAGCCAAACCCCAATCGTTTGGGATATTTTGGAAGAGGTCATTCGGGAACATCCAATTCTGTTAAATCGTGCACCGACCTTGCATCGTCTCGGTATTCAAGCGTTTGAACCGATGTTAATTGAGGGTAAAGCGATTCAGTTGCACCCCTTGGTATGCGCTGCGTTCAATGCTGACTTTGACGGCGACCAAATGGCTGTTCACGTCCCGCTCTCTCTCGAGGCGCAAATGGAAGCCCGCACCTTAATGTTGGCCTCTAACAATGTGCTTTTCCCTGCGAATGGCGAGCCATCCATTGTTCCGTCCCAAGACGTGGTGCTAGGTTTGTATTACGCCACGCGTGACAAGATTAACGGTAAGGGCGAAGGCATGGTATTTGCCAATATCCCAGAAGTGATTCGGGCGTATGAGGCTGGAACTGTTGAGCTTGCATCGCGGATTGCGGTACGCGTCACTGAGTATGAAGTGGTGAATAAAAATGCCGAGGGCGATGAGCGCTTTGTTGCCAAGACATCGGTTCAGCACACGTCGGTAGGCCGGGCAATTTTGTCTGAAATCTTGCCAAAAGGTATGGCATTTGCGGAAATTAATAAGCCGCTGAAGAAAAAAGAAATCTCACGCCTGATTAATACTTCCTTCCGGAAGTGCGGCTTGCGTGAAACCGTTATTTTTGCCGACCGTTTGTTGCAGGCAGGTTTCCGTTTGGCAACCAAGGCAGGTATTTCGATTGCGATCGATGACATGCTGATTCCAAGCTCGAAAGACGGAATCATTAACGAAGCTGCCGGCAAAGTGAAAGAGTATGACAAGCAATTTATGTCAGGCTTGGTAACCAATCAAGAGCGTTACAACAACGTGGTTGATATTTGGGGTGCCGCTGGTGATCAGGTTGGCAAGGCGATGATGGACGAGTTGTCGCATGTTGATGTAACTGATCGCAACGGCAAGCCGGTACGCCAGGAGTCCTTCAACTCCATTTACATGATGGCTGATTCTGGAGCGCGTGGTTCAGCAGCACAGATTCGTCAGCTTGCTGGTATGCGAGGCTTGATGGCGAAGCCCGATGGCTCAATCATTGAAACACCGATTACAGCGAACTTCCGTGAAGGCTTGAATGTGTTGCAGTACTTCATTTCCACCCACGGTGCTCGTAAGGGCCTCGCAGATACTGCGTTGAAGACTGCAAACTCTGGCTACTTGACGCGTCGTTTGTGCGATGTGACGCAAGATCTGGTTGTGGTTGAAGAAGATTGTGGCGCAAGTAATGGTGTAACGATGCGTGCCCTAGTGGAAGGCGGCGAAATTATTGAAGCCCTGCGCGATCGCATTTTAGGCCGCGTATGCATTGGCGATATCTTGCATCCAGACACTCAAGAGGTCATTGTTCCCCACGATACCTTGCTCGAAGAAGATCATGTCGATCAAATCGTTGATTTAGGTATTGATGAAGTCAAGGTTCGTACTGTTCTAACCTGTGAGACGCGCTATGGACTATGTGCTAAGTGCTATGGACGTGATCTAGGTCGTGGCGGTCTCGTTAACGTGGGTGAGGCAGTTGGAGTAATCGCGGCTCAGTCGATTGGTGAGCCCGGTACCCAGTTAACGATGCGTACTTTCCACATTGGTGGAGCCGCATCACGTGCATTGGTTGCAAGTAATGTTGAGGTGAAGTCAAACGGTTCATTGAAGTTCTCCTCCACTATGCGATTTGTAACGAATGCGAAGGGCGAGCCAGTGGTGATATCTCGTTCAGGCGAGGCCTTGGTCTTGGATGACAACGGTCGCGAGCGCGAGCGTCACAAGATTCCGTACGGAGCGACCTTGCTCGTGAAGGAAGGCGCAAGCGTAAAAGCCGGTACCAGTATTGCAACCTGGGATCCTTTAACTCGCCCAATTATTTCTGAGTATGCAGGCATTGCACGCTTTGAGAATGTTGAAGAGGGCGTCACCGTTGCCAAGCAAGTTGATGAAGTCACCGGCTTATCAACCTTGGTGGTGATCGATGGTAAGCGCCGTTCAGCAGCAAGCAAAGGTTTGCGTCCTGTAATCCAGTTACTCGATGAGCAGGGAAATCAAACCAAGATTGCTGGTACTGATCATCCCGTAACGATCGGTCTTCAGGTCGGCGCATTGATCACCGTAAAAGATGGTCAGAAGATTGAAGTTGGTGAGGTGTTGGCGCGTATTCCAATTGAGTCGCAGAAGACTCGCGACATTACCGGTGGCTTGCCACGAGTTGCTGAATTATTTGAAGCCCGTTCACCCAAAGATGCGGCGATTTTGGCCAAGGTAACTGGAACAGTTTCGTTCGGTAAGGAAACCAAAGGTAAGCAGCGTTTGGTGATTACTGATATGGATGGTGAAAGCAGCGAGTTCCTCATTCCAAAAGAGAAGCAGGTTCTGGTTCATGACGGCCAAGTCGTGAACAAGGGCGAGATGATTGTGGAGGGTCCAGCAGATCCACACGATATTTTGCATCTCAAGGGAATCGAAGAGTTAGCGATCTACATCGTTGATGAGGTGCAAGACGTTTATCGACTGCAAGGCGTAAAGATTAATGACAAGCACATTGAGGTAATCGTGCGTCAAATGTTGCGTCGTGTTCAGATCACCAATCCTGGCGACACCAACTTCATTACTGGTGAGCAAGTGGAGCGTTCCAAGCTTTATGACGAAAACGATCGTGTGATTGCTGAAGGCAAGCAACCTGCTCAGTTCGAAAACATTCTGCTCGGAATTACCAAGGCATCCTTGTCAACCGACAGCTTTATTTCAGCGGCATCCTTCCAAGAAACCACTCGTGTATTAACAGAAGCTGCCATTATGGGCAAAGTTGATACCTTGAGAGGCCTCAAGGAAAACGTCATTATTGGGCGTTTGATTCCTGCCGGAACTGGCTTGGCCTATCGTCGTGCTAGAAAAGTACGTGAGCAATTTGAGCGCGATCGTGCTCAGATGATTGCAGCCGAGGAGGCTTTAGCGTTGGAGGCTGGCGCTGTGGCGGAGCAAGTTGAGGCTGCAGCAACGCCTGAAGGTGAGGCCGAGCAAAGTTAGGGGTTGTAATTCAACACATTGACCAGTCTTTCTCCTGGAAGTTGACGGGAAGGGCTGGTCAAGTTAGAATGCTGAGTTCTACTAATTCATAAGAAAATCAATTACTTAAGAAAATAGCAGGCTAATTTTATAAGTTATTGATTTTAAAGATAAAAGTAATAAGCGAGTATAAATTTATGCCAACAATTAATCAGCTGCTACGAAAGCCGCGCTCACGTCTAGTGGTTAAGAGCAAAAGCCCAGCGTTGCAGAATAGCCCCCAGCGCCGCGGTGTTTGCACCCGTGTTTACACGACGACGCCAAAAAAGCCAAATTCGGCATTGCGTAAAGTGGCAAAGGTGCGCTTAACCAATGGTTTTGAGGTGATCTCATATATCGGCGGTGAAGGCCATAACCTTCAGGAGCACTCGGTTGTGCTGATTCGTGGTGGTCGTGTGAAGGATTTGCCTGGTGTGCGCTATCACATTGTTCGCGGATCTCTTGACTTGCAGGGCGTTAAAGATCGTAAGCAAGCTCGTTCTAAGTATGGCGCAAAGCGTGCTAAGAAAGCGTAATTTGAAGTAGTAGTTTGTAGTAAAGGTCATTTTGGCAAGTAAGTGGTTACTTCGCTTTGTTTGCAAAGTTGTTAGGTAACCAAGGGAATGTTCCCTAACTGAATAGATAGGAGTTGTTATGCCGCGTCGTCGCGAAGTCCCGAAACGGGAAATTCTTCCTGACCCAAAATTTGGGAATGTGGAAGTAGCTAAGTTCATGAACGTCTTAATGCTTGACGGTAAAAAGTCCGTTGCAGAGCGCATCGTCTATGGTGCCTTTGAACACATTGAGAAAAAAGCCAATAAAGAGCCCCTCGAGATTTTCTCGACCGCAATGGGAAATGTAAAACCCATGGTTGAGGTCAAAAGTCGCCGGGTTGGTGGCGCCAACTATCAGGTGCCCGTTGAAGTTCGTCCATCGCGTCGATCTGCCTTGGCAATGCGCTGGCTAAGAGAGGCTGCCAAGAAGCGTGGTGAAAAGTCTATGGCACAGCGTTTGGCAAACGAATTACTAGAAGCTGCTGAAGGTCGTGGCGGCGCAATGAAGAAGCGTGAAGAGGTTCATCGTATGGCTGAAGCCAACAAAGCCTTCTCGCATTTCCGTTTCTAACGCTCTAACAGAAAGAGGAAAAAGTGGCACGTAAAACCCCCATTGAGCGCTATCGAAATATTGGTATCTCTGCACACATCGATGCTGGCAAAACAACCACAACCGAGCGCGTGTTGTTTTATACCGGCGTAAATCACAAAATCGGCGAAGTTCATGATGGCGCTGCCACGATGGACTGGATGGAGCAAGAGCAAGAGCGAGGGATTACCATCACCTCAGCTGCTACCACCGCTTTCTGGAAAGGTATGGCTGGTAATTATCCAGAGCATCGCATCAACATCATTGATACACCAGGACACGTTGACTTCACGATTGAAGTGGAGCGCTCAATGCGTGTATTGGATGGTGCTTGCATGGTTTACTGTGCGGTGGGCGGTGTTCAGCCACAGTCTGAGACCGTTTGGCGCCAAGCAAATAAATACAAAGTGCCACGTTTAGCCTTTGTGAACAAAATGGATCGTACCGGTGCTAACTTCTTTAAGGTCTACGACCAGATGAGATCGCGCCTAAAGGCAAACCCGATTCCAATTCAGGTTCCAATTGGTGCCGAGGAAAACTTCCAGGGCGTGATTGACTTAATCAAGATGAAAGCCATCATTTGGGATGATGCTTCTCAGGGAACTAAGTTTGAGTACGGTGATATCCCTGCTGAATTGAAAGAAACCGCTGAAGAGTGGCGCGAGAAAATGCTTGAGGCTGCGGCTGAGAGCTCTGAGGAAATGATGGACAAGTACCTTGGCGGCGAAACTCTGACAGAGGAAGACATCAAGAAGGCACTCCGTCAACGGACCATCGCTGGTGAAATCGTTCCCATGCTTTGTGGCAGCGCTTTCAAAAATAAAGGCGTCCAAGCAATGTTGGATGCAGTAGTTGATTTCCTGCCCTCACCCGTTGATATTCCTCCGGTCAAAGGCGAAAAAGAAGACGGTAGTGAAACCAGTCGTAAAGCCAGTGATGATGAAAAGTTCTCGGCACTTGCATTTAAGATCATGACCGATCCCTTTGTGGGCCAGTTAATTTTCTTCCGCGTCTACTCTGGCGTTGTGAATTCTGGTGACACGATTTATAACCCCATCAAGGGCAAAAAAGAGCGTATCGGTCGTCTATTGCAGATGCATGCCAATCAGCGCGAAGAAATTAAAGAAGTTCGTGCTGGCGACATTGCCGCAGCGGTTGGTTTAAAAGAAGCCACCACTGGTGAAACTCTTTGCGACCCAGATAATATTTTGATCTTAGAGCGCATGGTGTTCCCAGAGCCCGTGATCTCTCAGGCCGTTGAGCCAAAAACGAAGGCTGACCAAGAGAAGATGGGCTTAGCGCTCAATCGCCTTGCACAAGAAGATCCATCATTCCGCGTGAAGACCGATGAAGAATCTGGTCAGACGATTATTTCTGGAATGGGCGAGCTACACCTTGAGATTATTGTTGATCGCATGAAGCGCGAGTTCGGCGTTGAGGCAACGGTTGGTAAACCACAAGTTGCTTATCGTGAAACCATTCGTAAGGTTTGCGACGAAATCGAAGGCAAATTTGTTAAGCAATCTGGTGGCCGTGGTCAATATGGTCATGTGGTATTGAAACTTGAGCCACAAGACCCAGGTAAGGGCTTTGAGTTTGTTGATGCGATCAAGGGTGGAGTTGTTCCTCGTGAATACATTCCTGCGGTTGAAAAGGGTATCGTGGAGACGCTCAATGCCGGAGTCCTTGCTGGCTACCCAGTGGTTGACGTAAAGGCAACCCTGTTCTTTGGTTCCTATCACGATGTTGACTCGAATGAGAATGCATTCAAAATGGCGGCGTCGATGGCATTCAAAGACGGTATGCGTAAAGCAAGCCCAGTTCTGCTTGAGCCAATGATGGCGGTAGAAGTTGAAACGCCAGAAGATTTCATGGGTAATGTGATGGGTGATTTATCTTCTCGTCGCGGCATCATGCAAGGCATGGATGATATTCCTGGTGGCGGCAAGATTGTGCGCGCTGAGGTTCCCCTTGCAGAAATGTTTGGATATTCAACCGGCTTGCGCTCACTAACCCAAGGTCGCGCGACCTACACCATGGAATTTAAGCATTATTCAGAAGCGCCGAAGAACGTGGCTGATGCTGTGATTGCAGCAAAAGCAAAGTAAATTTTTGAACATTGATTAGCTAAATAAAAGGCACCCAAAATGGCAAAAGAAAAATTTGAACGGACTAAACCCCATGTGAACGTTGGCACCATTGGTCACGTCGACCACGGTAAGACCACGCTAACCGCGGCAATCACCACCGTGCTCTCCAAGCTCTTTGGTGGCGAAGCAAAAGCCTACGATCAGATCGATGCGGCCCCTGAAGAGAAGGCCCGTGGTATTACGATTAATACCGCCCACGTCGAGTACGAGACCAAGAACCGTCACTACGCGCACGTCGATTGCCCAGGTCACGCCGACTATGTGAAGAACATGATTACTGGTGCTGCCCAGATGGACGGCGCTATTTTGGTGGTCTCGGCAGCCGATGGCCCCATGCCCCAAACCCGTGAGCACATCCTCTTGGCCCGCCAAGTAGGCGTGCCTTACATCATCGTGTTTATGAACAAATGCGATATGGTCGACGACGCTGAACTCTTAGAGCTCGTGGAGATGGAAGTGCGTGAGCTGCTCTCCAAGTATGAGTTCCCAGGCGACGATACCCCCATTGTCAAGGGCTCTGCCAAGCTCGCCTTAGAAGGCGACAAGGGTGAGTTGGGCGAAGGCGCCATCATGAAGCTTGCTGAAGCTTTAGATAGCTATATCCCCAATCCTGAGCGTGCGATTGATGGCGCATTCTTGATGCCAGTCGAAGACGTGTTCTCGATCTCTGGTCGTGGCACGGTGGTGACCGGTCGTGTTGAGCGCGGCATTATTAAAGTCGGTGAAGAGATTGAGATCGTCGGTATTAAGCCCACCCTCAAAACCACCTGCACTGGCGTAGAGATGTTCCGTAAACTGCTCGATCAAGGTCAAGCAGGTGATAACGTCGGTATCCTCTTGCGCGGCACCAAGCGCGAGGAAGTCGAGCGTGGCCAAGTATTAGCTAAGCCCGGCTCGATTACCCCCCACACCCACTTTACTGCTGAGGTTTATGTGTTGTCCAAAGATGAGGGCGGTCGTCACACCCCCTTCTTTAACAACTACCGCCCTCAGTTTTACTTCCGTACCACCGATGTCACCGGCTCAATTGAGTTGCCTAAGGACAAAGAGATGGTGATGCCTGGCGATAACGTCACCATCACCGTAAAGCTTATTGCCCCCATCGCGATGGAAGAGGGCTTGCGCTTTGCAATCCGTGAAGGCGGTCGTACCGTCGGTGCGGGTGTAGTTGCGAAGATTTTGGCTTAATTGTTTTGCACGATTGGGAATATTTGTGCTGCAGATATTCCCTTGCTCTTTAGTTGGATGATTAACGCGGCAGCACCGCACTGCTCTTTGGAATAAATATGCAAAACCAGAAAATTAGAATTCGTTTGAAAGCGTTTGATTATCGATTGATCGATCAATCTGCTGCTGAGATTGTAGATACTGCAAAGCGCACTGGCGCTGTTGTCAAGGGCCCAATTCCTTTGCCAACCCGTATTGAGCGTTTTGATTTGTTGCGCTCGCCCCATGTGAACAAGACTTCACGCGATCAAATGGAGATCCGCACCCATCTACGTTTGATGGACATTGTGGATCCAACTGAGAAAACGGTGGACGCCCTGATGAAGTTGGATTTACCTGCCGGCGTCGATGTTGAAATCAAGTTGCAGTAAGGTAGATTGCGCAAAAGTTTGTTAGTTTTGCCTTTTTAGGCTAGAATTGAAGGCTTTTCGTAGTTTTGAAAAGCTAGGTTTGTAGTACATAAATTGTAAGTGCTTGTTTTATATAAACATTTTTATTTAAAACAGGTTAAATTAAATTTCCGCTGACCAATCGAAGTCAGCATTGGAGTAAGAATATGAGCTTAGGCTTGATCGGCCGTAAGGTCGGCATGACCCGTCTGTTTACGGATGAAGGGGAAGCTATCCCTGTCACCGTGATTGATGTGAGCGATAACCGGGTTGCTCAAGTGAAAACCCAGGCAACGGATGGCTATGATGCTGTTCAGTTAGCTCACGGAACACGCCGCGCTAGCCGCGTAACCAAGGCGATGGCTGGACACTTTGCAAAAGCAGGTGTGACGGCTGGCAATGCCTTAAATGAATTCCATGTTGATGCTGAAAAATTGGCGGAGATGAAGCCTGGTCAAGTCGTTGGCGTTGATGTTTTTGCTGCCGGTCAAAAGGTGGATGTGCAAGGTGTAACGATTGGTAAGGGTTACGCTGGAACGATTAAGCGCTACCACTTTGCGTCTGGTCGCGCGAGTCACGGTAATTCCCGTTCACACAATGTTCCAGGCTCTATTGGTATGGCGCAAGATCCAGGTCGTGTTTTTCCTGGTAAGCGCATGACCGGTCATTTGGGTGATGTAACCCGTACCGTTCAGAATCTGGTGATTGCTCGCATTGATGCGGAGCGCAATCTCATTATGGTCAAGGGCGCTATTCCCGGCGCTCCTGGTGGAAAAGTACTTGTTACTCCAGCTGTTAAAGCTGTAGCTAAGAAATAAGGAGAGGACATGGAACTGAAACTTCTCCAAGACAACGGCCAGCTAGGTGCTGGCGTACAAGCTTCACCCGAAGTATTTGAGCGTGAGTACAACGAAGCACTTGTTCATCAGATCGTGGTTGCGTATCAAGCAAATGCACGTATTGGTAATCGCGCACAAAAAGATCGTGAGCAAGTAAAGCACAGCACAAAAAAACCATGGCGCCAAAAAGGTACCGGCCGTGCCCGTGCTGGTATGAGCTCTTCGCCATTGTGGCGTGGAGGCGGTCGGATATTCCCGAACTCTCCAGAAGAAAATTTTTCGCACAAGGTCAACAAGAAAATGTATCGCGCTGGTATGCGCTCGATCCTTTCTCAGTTGGCGCGCGAAGGTCGTTTAAATGTGGTCGACCAATTTAATTTGGATGCGCCCAAGACCAAGTTGTTGGCTGAGAAAGTCAAGGGTATGGGTCTTGAGTCGGTATTAATTATTTTGGATGAGGTTAGCGAGAATCTTTATCTTGCATCGCGCAATTTGCACAAAGTTGCTGTGGTTGAACCTCAGCATGCAGACCCCTTGTCATTAGTTCAGTTTCAAAAAGTATTGGTGAGCAAAGCAGCGATCGCCAAGATGGAGGAGTTGCTGAAATGAGCCAAACACGTAAAAACGATCATCGTCTCATGCAAATTTTGCTTGGACCCATTGTTTCTGAAAAAGCAACGATGGTAGCCGAAAAGAATGAGCAAGTGATTTTCCAAGTTGCGCGTGACGCAAACAAGCTTGATGTGAAGCAAGCCGTTGAATTGCTTTTCAAAGTTCAAGTCGAGTCTGTGCAAATCGTCAACCAAAAAGGTAAACCAAAGCGCTTTGGCCGATTTGAGGGTCGACGCGATCACGCTAAGAAGGCTTATGTCAATCTGAAGCCTGGCCAAGAAATTAACTTTGAAGCGGAGGCAAATTAATTATGCCGCTCATGAAAACTAAACCGACCTCACCAGGTCGTCGTTCAATGGTCAAGGTGGTTAATCCTGATCTGCATAAAGGCAAGCCTTTTGCAGGATTGGTTGAGCCACAGTTCCAAAAAGCTGGTCGTAACAATAATGGTCACATTACGACACGTCACAAGGGAGGTGGTCATAAGCATCACTACCGCGTGGTTGACTTCAAGCGCAACGATAAAGATGGCATTGCCGCTAAGGTTGAACGCCTAGAATACGATCCAAATCGTAGTGCAAATATTGCCCTTCTCGTTTTTGCTGATGGTGAACGTCGCTACATCATTGCCTCTAAGGGAATGACAGTTGGACAGCAAGTGATGAATGGTGCCGAGGCTCCCATCAAAGCAGGAAATAATTTACCGATTCGCAATATTCCAATTGGTAGCACGATCCATTGTGTTGAGATGTTGCCTGGAAAGGGTGCGCAAATCGCTCGCTCTGCTGGTAGCTCAGCAGTATTGTTGGCCCGCGAAGGTGTGTATGGCCAGGTTCGTTTGCGCTCAGGTGAGGTACGTCGTATTTTGATCGATTGCCGTGCCACTATTGGCGAAGTTGGCAATGAAGAGCATAGCTTGCGTCAGATTGGTAAAGCAGGTGCAACCCGTTGGCGCGGTATTCGTCCAACAGTTCGCGGTGTGGCCATGAACCCAATCGACCACCCACATGGTGGTGGCGAAGGACGAACTGGCGAGGGCCGTGTGCCTGTCTCTCCATGGGGAACCCCAACGAAGGGCTATCGTACCCGTCGCAATAAACGTACAACGACCATGATTGTTCAGCGTCGTCAAAAGCGTTAATGGATAAGGAATAGATAAATGACTCGTTCTGCGAAAAAAGGCCCTTTCTGCGATGCCAGCCTTGTGAAAAAGGTTGAGACTGCTCAGGCCAATAAAGATAAGAAGCCAATTAAGACATGGTCACGTCGTTCGACCATTCTTCCTGACTTCATTGGATTAACAATTGCTGTTCACAACGGTAAGCAGCACGTTCCAGTCTATGTTTCTGAAAACATGGTTGGACACAAGCTTGGTGAGTTTGCTTTGACGCGTACGTTCAAGGGACACTCTGCCGACAAGAAAGTAGTGAAGAAGTAAGGGGATGATGATGGAAGTTAAAGCTATTCACCGCGGCGCACGAATTTCTGCACAAAAAACACGTTTAGTGGCAGATCAAATTCGTGGCTTGCCGATTTCTCGTGCTATGAACATTTTGAATTTCAGCCCCAAAAAAGCTGCTTTCATCATGAAGAAGGTGGTTGAATCCGCCATCGCCAATGCCGAACACAATAAAGGTGCCGACATTGATGAGCTCAAAGTGTCCGCTGTGATTGTTGATAAAGCAACATCATTAAAGCGTTTTACTGCTCGGGCCAAGGGCCGCGGTAATCGTATCGAGAAACAAAGTTGTCACATTAGCGTGACCCTGAGTAATTAAGGAAAGACATGGGCCAAAAAATTAATCCAAATGGATTTCGTCTATCGGTAAGCCGTAACTGGACATCCCGTTGGTATGCCAATAGCAATGATTTTGCCAACATGCTCAAAGAGGATGTTGAGGTTCGCAATTATTTGAAGAAGAAGCTGAAGAATGCTTCTGTTAGCAAGGTTTTAATTGAGCGCCCTGCTAAGAACGCACGAATTACCATTTTTAGTTCGCGTCCTGGCGTTGTAATTGGTAAGAAGGGTGAGGACATTGAAGTTCTCCGTAAAGAATTACAAAAGCGGATGGGCGTACCTGTTCATGTCAATATTGAAGAGATTCGCAAGCCCGAAGTGGATGCCCAGTTGATTGCAGACTCAATCACTCAACAGCTTGAAAAGCGCATTATGTTCCGTCGTGCCATGAAGCGTGCGATGCAAAGCGCAATGCGTCTTGGTGCCCAGGGTATCAAGATTATGTCCTCTGGCCGTTTGAATGGCGCTGAGATTGCGCGTCGCGAATGGTATCGCGAGGGCCGCGTTCCACTCCATACTTTGAAGGCGGATATTGATTACGCTACATCTGAGGCGGAAACAACTTACGGAATCATTGGCGTTAAAGTTTGGGTTTATAAGGGCGACACCTTAGGTCGTGGCGCAGACGCCCAATTGACCCAAAATGCGGCACCAGAAGCCCCAGTTGCTGAAGAGAAAAAACCACGTCGTGCACCAGCAAAGACTGTGCGGCGTGCAGCCGGCGCTGATGCCTCAGCGAAGCCCGGTGAAGAGAAGCCAGCGGTGAAGCCCACTGTAAAGCGGGTTCGTAAAGCCGCAGCTAGCACAGAAACGAAGAAGGCAGGAGAGTAAGCATGCTGCAACCAAAGCGTCGCAAATATCGTAAAGAACAAAAGGGTCGCAACACCGGTGTTGCAACACGTGGCAGTTCGGTTGCCTTTGGAGACTTTGGATTGAAGGCGGTTGGCCGCGGTCGTTTAACGGCCCGTCAAATTGAATCTGCACGTCGCGCCATGACGCGTCACATTAAGCGTGGCGGACGAATTTGGATTCGTATTTTCCCAGACAAGCCAATTTCTCAAAAGCCTGCTGAAGTTCGTATGGGTAACGGAAAAGGTAACCCAGAATATTATGTAGCCGAGATTCAGCCAGGCAAGGTTTTGTATGAGATGGACGGTGTTGATGAAACTCTTGCAAGAGAGGCATTCCGTCTAGCCGCATCCAAGTTGCCTATTCAAACAACGTTTGTGATTCGTCAAATCGGCGCTTAATCAGGAATCCATCATGAAAAGCAAAGAACTGCAAAGCAAAGATTTAGGTGCTCTTAACCAAGAGCTCTCTGAGTTACTAAAAACCCATTTCAAGCTGCGTATGCAAAAAGCAACTCAGCAACTCCAAAATACCAGTCAATTGGGACAGGTCAAGCGTGATATTGCTCGCGTTAAAACCTTTATCACCCAAAAGACTATTCAGAAATAATTAGGATCGAGATATGACAGAAATCTCTAAACCCTTGCGCCGCACCTTGGTTGGTCGTGTTGTTAGCGACAAAATGCAAAAAACTGTGACTGTTCAAGTTGAGCGCCAAGTGAAGCACCCTGTAATTGGTAAATACGTTGGTAAATCAAAAAAGTATCACGCACATGATGAGACCAATCAATACAAGATGGGTGACACCGTGGAAATTACGGAAGGCAAGCCAATGGCCAAAACAAAGGCCTGGGTAGTGACCCGCTTGGTTGAGGCCTCCAAGGGAATTTAACTTGAAATTTTGACAAGAGATTGTCAAAACAGAGTTTTTTTGTAGTAGAATTAAAGGCTTTCCGTGATTAAAAATACTAAATAACGGAAACATAAAGTTTTATTAAGTTGTTGATTGATAAGTAATTTTTATTAAATCCGAGCTATTTCGCAGCAATGCGAAAGGCTCATAGACGGAACCAAGACTGACGCCATTGGCGTACAAGTTGGGGATTAGACAAAATGATTCAGACTGAAAGCAGGTTGCAAGTCGCCGATAACACTGGCGCGAGCGAAGTTTTGTGCATCAAGGTATTGGGCGGCTCAAAGCGCCGTTATGCCAATATTGGTGACGTGATTAAGGTTAGCGTAAAAGCTGCCGCTCCTCGTGGTCGTGTAAAAAAGGGTGATATTTACAACGCCGTGGTTGTTCGTACCGCAAAAGGCGTTCGTCGTCCCGACGGCTCCTTAATTAAATTTGATGAAAACGCTGCTGTTTTGCTAAATGCAAAGCTTGAGCCAATTGGCACCCGTATTTTTGGACCAGTTACACGTGAGCTCCGTACAGAGCGTTTCATGAAGATCGTTTCGCTTGCCCCAGAAGTTATTTAAAGAGGTCACTATGAAAAAGATTCGTAAAGGCGACTCCGTGATTGTTCTTACTGGGCGTGATAAAGGTAAAAAAGGAACGGTCACCGGAATTCTTGAAAACAAATTTGTGGTTGAGGGCGTCAATATTTACAAAAAGAATGTAAAGCCCAATCCTAATGATGGAACTACTGGTGGAACTGTTGATAAGACGATGCCAATCGCTGCTTCTAATATTGCATTGGTTGATGCGAACGGCAAACCATCGCGTGTTGGCATTAAGTTGGTTGATGGCAAAAAAGTGCGTTACTTAAAAACCACTGGCGCGACGCTTAGCGCTTAAGGTTCGGAGAAATTATGAGCACCCGTTTACAAGAACATTACAAAAATACAGTCATTGCAAACTTGATGCAGCAGTTTGGCTATAAGTCTGTGATGGAAGTTCCACGCATTACCAAAATTACCCTTAATATGGGTTTAGGTGAAGCTGTCAGTGATAAAAAAGTGATTGAGCATGCTGTTGGTGATTTAACCAAAGTTGCTGGTCAAAAGCCCGTTGTTACCAAGGCACGCAAAGCGATTGCTGGATTTAAGATTCGTCAAGGCTATCCTATCGGTGCGATGGTAACGCTGCGCGGCACTCGCATGTATGAGTTCTTAGATCGTTTTATTACGGTTTCTTTGCCACGCGTGCGCGATTTCCGTGGAATCTCCGGTAAAGCGTTTGATGGCCGTGGCAACTACAACATTGGCGTTAAAGAACAAATTATTTTCCCTGAAATTGAGTACGACAAGATTGATGCATTACGTGGTCTCAATATCAGTATTACGACCACCGCTAAAACCGATGAGGAAGCCAAAGCATTGTTAGCGGCGTTTAAATTTCCATTTCGCAATTAAGAGGCAAACGTGGCAAAACTATCTTTAATTGAGCGTGAGAAAAAACGCGCTAAGTTGGTTGCAAAATTCACGCATAAGCGCGCTGAGCTCAAGTCGATCATTAACGACACAAGCCGCAGTGACGAGGAGCGTTATGAGGCCCGTTTGAAGCTGCAGTCATTGCCGCGCAATGCGAGCCCTATTCGCCAACGTAATCGTTGTTCATTAACCGGTCGTCCACGTGGCACCTTCCGCAAATTTGGTTTGGCACGCGGCAAGATCCGTGAGATTGCTTTCCGTGGCGAGATCCCCGGTTTAACCAAGGCCAGCTGGTAAGCGGCGAACGAATTTAGGAGAACCCATGAGTATTAGTGATCCAATCGCCGATATGTTGACCAGAATTCGCAACGCGCAAGCGGTGCAGAAAACTTTGGTTACCATGCCGTCGTCAAAATTAAAAGTAGCGATTGCCAAGGTCTTGAAAGACGAAGGCTATATCGATAGTTTTGAAATCACCGGTGAAGCAGCTAAGCCAGTATTGAAGATTGATCTGAAATACTACGCTGGCCGTCCTGTGATTGAACGAATTGAGCGAGTTTCAACCCCTAGCTTGCGTATCTACAAAGGACGCCATGACATTCCTGAGGTCATGAATGGCTTGGGCGTTGCCATTATTTCAACACCGCAAGGTTTGATGACCGATCGCAAAGCGCGCGCATCTGGCGTTGGCGGTGAAGTCATTTGCTACGTGGCTTAAGGAGAGAACAATGTCTCGAGTTGGTAAATCTCCCATTACGGTGCCAAAAGGTGCTGAGATCAGTATTGCAAACGCGTTATTAACCGTGAAAGGCCCATTGGGGACTCTCACACATACCTTACATCCTAGTGTTGGCCTTGAGCATAAAGATGGTGTTATCACGGTTGCCATTAAAGATAATTCCCCAGAAGCTAATGCATTGTCTGGAACGACTCGTGCATTAGTTAACAACATGGTCGTTGGTGTGACCCAGGGATTTGAGCGCAAGCTGAGCCTTGTTGGAGTGGGCTATCGTGCACAGGCACAAGGCAATTCCTTGAAATTGCAATTGGGCTTTTCGCATGAAATCAACTATCCGCTACCCACTGGCGTGAAAGCGGAAACCCCTTCGCAAACCGAAATCATTATTAAGGGTGCCAATAAGCAACAAGTTGGTCAAGTTGCTGCGGAAGTTCGTGCCTATCGTTCCCCAGAACCATACAAGGGTAAAGGCGTGCGCTATGTTGACGAAGTGGTTCACCTCAAAGAAACCAAGAAGAAGTAATTAAGTACAGCTGAGATTCGATATGAATAAAAACGAAACAAGACAACGACGTGCGCGTCAAACCCGTATCAAGATTGCTGAGTTATTGGCTCATCGCTTGACAGTGATTCGAAGCAATTGCCACATCTCCGCTCAGGTCTATAGCCCATGCGGTAGCAAGGTGGTTGCCGCGGCCTCGACCATGGAAAAGGATTTGCGTACTTCGGTAAAAAATGGCGGCAATAGCCAAGCAGCACAAGCGATTGGCAAATTAATCGCCGAACGTGCAAAAAAGGCTGGCGTTGAGGCCGTCGCGTTTGATCGTGCTGGACATCGTTATCACGGCCGTATTAAGGCCCTTGCTGAAGCTGCGCGTGAAGCCGGCTTGAAGTTCTAAGAAACGGTTTAGGAAAAAATTATGGCAAAAATGCAAACCAAAATTCAGTCAGAAGAGCGCGATGACGGTCTACGCGAGAAGATGATTGCTGTTAATCGCGTGACCAAAGTAGTGAAGGGCGGCCGTATCCTTGGCTTTGCTGCCTTGACGGTCGTTGGTGATGGTGATGGACGAATTGGAATGGGTAAAGGTAAGTCGAAAGAAGTTCCAGTTGCCGTTCAAAAAGCAATGGACGAAGCACGTCGCAAAATGATTAAGGTCCCTCTTCGTAAGGGCACATTGCAGCATTCTGTGATTGGTCAGCATGGCGCGTCGCGCGTTCTGATTTCTCCTGCAAAAGAAGGTACCGGCGTGATCGCAGGTGGTCCAATGCGCGCGATCTTTGATGTGATGGGCGTAACCAACGTAGTTGCTAAATCGATTGGTTCAACCAATCCTTACAACATGGTACGTGCCACTTTGGACGGTTTGAGCAAGATGAGTACGCCAGCAGAAATTGCTGCAAAGCGCGGAAAGTCGGTTGAAGAAATTTTGGGTTAATCGCCTGTAATCGAAAGTAAAAGATGGCAAATACACAATCAAATTCAAAGGTCAAACTTCAGCTCGTGCGCAGCTTGATCGGTACGCGCGAGAGTCACCGTGCGACGGTTCGTGGTTTGGGCCTTGGTCGCCTCAACTCAGTTTCAGAGTTACAAGATACCCCGGCAGTCCGGGGAATGATTAATAAGGTTTCATACCTTGTGAAAGTGATCGGGTGAAGCAATGCAATTAAATACGATTAAACCCGCTGAAGGTGCTAAGCGCCATCGTCGCCGTGTCGGCCGTGGGATTGGTTCCGGTCTTGGTAAGACCGCTGGTCGTGGTCACAAAGGCCAAAAGTCGCGTTCCGGCGGTTTTCATAAAGTTGGTTTTGAAGGCGGTCAAATGCCCATGTATCGTCGCCTACCCAAGCGCGGCTTTATCTCTTTAACACGTCGTTTTATTGGTCAAGTAACTCTTGCTGATTTAGAGCGCATTGGTTTAGCTGAAGTTGATCTGGTTGCCTTGAAACAGCACGGTCTTGCTGGTGAGCAAACCAATGCTGTCAAAGTCATTAAGACCGGTGAAATCAAGCGCGCAGTTACCTTAAAAGGATTGACTGCAAGTGCTGGTGCAAAAGCTGCCATTGAGGCTGCTGGTGGCAAGGTGCTCGCTGAGGTTTAAAGCAATCTATGGCGCTCGGTTCCTCTAACGTCTCTAGTTTGACACCATCTGGAAACAAGTATGGCGACTTACGTCGCCGCTTGATTTTCTTGGTATTGGCGTTGGTTGTCTTCCGTATTGGCGCTCATATTCCAGTCCCTGGTATTGATCCTGATCAGTTATCAAAACTGTTTAGTGAACAAAAGGACGGTATTTTGGGAATGTTCAATTTGTTTTCAGGCGGTGCTTTGTCTCGCTTCACGGTGTTTGCTTTGGGTATCATGCCCTATATCTCGGCATCGATCATCATGCAGTTGATGACCATTGTGATTCCTTCGCTCGAGGCGATGAAGAAGGAAGGTCAAGCTGGTCAACGCAAGATTACCCAATACACCCGCTATGCAACGGTCTTTTTGGCAACTTTCCAAGCGATTGGAATTTCCGTTGCGCTTGAGTCTCAGCCAGGCCTTGTTGTTGATCCTGGCTTGATGTTTCAGTTCAATACCGTTGTAACTCTTGTTACGGGCACGATGTTTTTAATGTGGCTCGGTGAGCAAATTACTGAACGCGGCTTGGGTAATGGTATTTCCATCATTATTTTTGCCGGGATTGTTTCTGGCCTGCCAAGCGCATTGGCTAGTCTTTTAGAGTTGGTTCGCACTGGCTCCATGAGCATTCTTTCAGCAATTTTTATCGTAGTGATTGTTATTGCAGTTACTTACTTTGTTGTCTTCGTAGAGCGTGGTCAGCGCCGTATTCTGGTGAACTACGCCAAACGTCAGGTGGGTAATAAGATTTACGGCGGTCAGTCTTCTCATCTGCCTTTAAAGCTCAATATGGCTGGTGTGATTCCTCCCATTTTTGCTTCATCGATTATTTTGTTCCCGGCCACTATTGCCGGCTGGTTTACAGCAGGCGAACCAACCAATATGGTGAGTCGTATTGTGAAAGATTTGGCGGCAACTTTAGCTCCTGGGCAGCCGGTTTACATCATTTTGTACGCCACTGCCATTATTTTCTTCTGCTTTTTCTATACTGCCTTGGTTTTTAACAGCCGCGATACGGCCGACAACTTGAAAAAGAGCGGTGCATTTGTTCCAGGTATTCGTCCGGGCGATCAGACGGCGCGCTACATCGACAAAATTCTTGTTCGTTTAACTTTGGCTGGCGCAATTTATATGGTTTTAGTGTGCTTATTGCCCGAGTTTTTGGTTTTGAAATACAACGTTCCTTTCTACTTTGGCGGGACATCGTTGTTAATTATTGTTGTGGTTGCGATGGACTTTATGGCTCAGGTGCAATCATTTGTGATGCAACAGCAGTACGGCTCTCTGATGAAGAAAGCCAACTTTAAGATGGGACCCACTCTCTAAGATGCCTAAAGACGATGTAATTCAGATGGCAGGGGAAATTGTTGAAAACCTCCCCAATGCCATGTTTAGGGTGAAGTTAGAGAATGGGCATGTAGTTTTAGGTCATATTTCTGGGAAGATGCGGATGCATTACATCCGAATCCTGCCAGGAGACAAGGTAACTGTGGAAATGACCCCATACGATTTAACGCGCGCAAGAATTATCTTCCGTGCGAAGTAAGGATTATTAAAGAGGTGAATGATGAAAGTATTGGCATCCGTTAAATGTATTTGCCGCAATTGCAAAATCATCAAGCGTAAGCGCGTGGTGCGTGTGATCTGCTCGTCCGATCCACGTCATAAGCAGCGTCAAGGTTAATTCGGTTAAGTAGAGGAATTTATATGGCACGTATCGCTGGGGTAAATATCCCAAATCATCAACATACTGTGATTGGTTTAACCGCCATTTACGGTATTGGCAAAGCACAAGCTCTCAAGATCTGTGAGAACACGGGTGTTGCAATCGATAAGAAAGTGAAAGATCTTACCGATGCTGAGCTCGAGAAGCTGCGTGATGAAGTGGGTAAGCGCACCACAGAGGGTGATTTGCGTCGTGAAGTCACCATGAACATTAAACGTTTAATGGACTTGGCTTGCTATCGCGGTATTCGTCATCGAAAGGGTTTACCAGTGCGCGGCCAGAGAACGAAGACCAATGCCCGTACCCGTAAAGGCCCCCGTAAGGCTGGCGTTGCACTCAAGAAATAATTAGGAACTGATATGGCAAAAGCACAACAAACCGCCGCAAATGCAAGTGCACAACGCGCTCGTAAGAAGGTTAAAAAGAACGTCGCCGATGGTATCGCACACGTGCATGCATCGTTTAATAACACCATTGTGACCATTACCGACCGTCAAGGAAACGCCTTGTCGTGGGCAACATCAGGCGGTCAAGGATTTAAGGGTTCACGTAAGTCAACGCCATTTGCAGCTCAGGTTGCTGCTGAAGTGGCTGGTAAGGCAGCAATTGAGTGTGGGATTAAGAATTTAGAAGTTCAGATTAAGGGCCCGGGTCCTGGTCGCGAGTCTGCGGTTCGTGCATTGAACTCGTTAGGGATCAAGATTGTTGAGATCCAGGACGTGACTCCGGTTCCTCACAATGGTTGCCGCCCTCCAAAGCGTCGCCGTATCTAATTTTTGCAGTACCAAGCCGCTGGCTTTGCCAGCAATTGTTTAATAAGCCCACCGTTCGTTGGTAGTTACAGCGAACTCACCTCGGTAACCATCGAGGCATAGAAAGGAAGAAATCGTGGCACGTTATTTAGGCCCTAAAGCCAAACTATCTCGTCGGGAAGGTACCGACTTATTTTTAAAGAGCGCACGCCGTGCTTTATCGGACAAGTGCAAACTAGACAGCAAACCAGGACAGCACGGTCGCACCTCAGGTGCTCGTACTTCTGACTTCGGTAATCAGTTGCGTGAAAAGCAAAAGGTGAAGCGGATTTATGGCGTGCTCGAGCGTCAATTCCGTCGCTATTTTGCTGAAGCTGAGCGCCGTAAAGGTAATACTGGTGAGACCTTATTGCAACTGCTTGAGTCCCGTTTAGATAATGTGGTTTATCGCATGGGTTTTGGCTCAACTCGCGCTGAAGCGCGTCAGTTGGTATCGCATGCAGCAATTACGGTAAATGGCCAAGTGGTCAATATTCCGTCCATGCAGGTTCGTCCCGGCGATGTCATTGCAATTCGTGAGAAGGCAAAGAAGCAAACTCGTATCCAAGAAGCACTAAATCTTGCTTCGCAAGTTGGTTCAATTAATTGGGTCAGCGTTGATGCAAGCAAGCTCGAGGGAACGTTTAAACAAGTACCAGATCGCGATGAAATCAGCGGTGATATCAACGAAAGTTTGATCGTCGAATTGTATTCACGCTAATACTGCACCTCTTAAGGAAAAGATATCTATGCAAACAAATTTGCTTAAACCAAAAATCATTTCTGTTGAAGCACTCGGTGCAAACCAGGCTAAGGTTGTGATGGAGCCATTTGAGCGTGGCTATGGCCACACGCTTGGTAATGCATTACGTCGTGTTTTGTTGTCTTCCATGGTTGGTTTTGCTCCAACCGAAGTAGCGATTGCTGGTGTTGTTCACGAGTACTCAACCTTGGATGGTGTTCAGGAAGATGTTGTGAACTTGCTACTCAATTTAAAGGGGGTTGTTTTCAAGTTACAGTCCCGGGATGAAGTGACGATCAATTTGCGTAAAGAAGGTCCTGGCGTTGTTTACGCTAAGGATATTGATCTTCCCCATGATGTTGAAATCATTAATCCAGAGCATGTCATTGCACACTTAGCGGCTGGCGGTAAGCTCGATATGCAGATCAAGGTTGAAAAGGGTCGCGGATATGTACCGGGAAATATGCGTCAGTATCAAGATGAAGCGACTAAGCTAATCGGCCGTATTGTGTTGGATGCATCATTTAGCCCAATTAATCGTGTTAGCTATGCGGTTGAGTCTGCTCGTGTTGAGCAACGTACCGATTTAGATCGTTTGGTGATGACTATTGAAACCAATGGCGTGATCTCTCCTGAAGAATCAATTCGCCAGGCCGCCAGTATTTTGGTTGACCAGTTGGTCGTATTTGCCGCCTTAGAGAGCAGTCAAGTGAGCGGTGAGTTGGCTCCAAGTCGCTCAACCATGGTTGATCCGTTGTTGATGAGACCTGTTGATGATTTAGAGTTGACCGTTCGCTCTGCAAACTGCCTAAAGGCTGAGAACATTTACTACATCGGTGATTTGATTCAGCGTACTGAAAATGAATTACTCAAGACGCCTAATTTGGGCCGCAAGTCTTTGAATGAAATCAAGGACGTATTGGCAGCCCGTGGTTTAAGTCTTGGGATGAAGCTCGACAGCTGGCCTCCAGCGACTCTCGGGCAATAATTAGAAAGGAAGCATCATGCGTCATGGTAATGGCTTACGCAAACTAAATCGCACCTCATCGCATCGTTTGGCGATGTTGCGCAATATGTCGAACTCACTGATCGAGCACGAAGTTATTAAGACAACCCTGCCAAAGGCAAAAGAATTGCGGATGGTGGTTGAGCCTTTGATTACTTTGGGTAAGAAAGATAATTTAGCGAACCGCCGTTTGGCATTCAATCGTTTGCGCGATCGTGAAATGGTAAGCAAATTGTTTACTGAGCTCGGCCCACGTTATGCAACTCGACCAGGTGGTTATCTCCGTATTCTGAAATTTGGTTTTCGGCACGGTGACAATGCCCCAATGGCACTGGTTGAGTTGGTTGATCGCCCTGAAGTTGAAGAGGCGCCTCAACAAGAGCCTGCAGCAGCATAAATTAGCATCGGGTATAGTTAAAGCCAGGCTTCGGTCTGGCTTTTTCATTTAACCCACTGCTTGAGCCATCTTTTGTATGGATTCGATACTGATCGTAACCACGACTTTGCCCACGATGGATGCGGCTAGATTACTAGGTCAGCAATTAATCGATGAGCGTTTTGCAGCCTGTGTACAAATTCAGGAGGGCGTGCAATCGATCTATCGATGGGATGGAAAGGTTTGCAATGACACCGAAGTTCTATTAAGTGCTAAAACAGCAACAACTCAATGGAAGGGCATTGAGGCATTTATTAAGGCCCATCACCCTTATCAGTTGCCAGAGATCATCGCTTTGAAACCAGTTGAATACTCCCAGGCATATGGGCGCTGGGTGAATGAGGAAACAAAGTCATGAAGAGAATTCAATATGGCTTGGTTCAACTCTTGCTGTTTCTACTATCGAGTGTCGCACTCCTTGGTTCAGTAAATGCCAAGGAATTTCTACCTCCCGAAAAGGCATTTATTGTGGAGGCGACATGGATTGCCAATGCCAATGAAATTGCCATTGAGTATCGACCGGTTTCGGGTTATTACATTTACCAGGAGTCTTTAGCGTATCGGCTGTTCATCAATGACAAGCCAAGCGCTCCCAAGAGCATTCAAATTCCTAAAGGGGTTGAAAAGTTTGATGAGACCTTTGGGAAAAAAATGGAGATTTTTCCAAAACCATTCGAAGTTCTTATTGGGTTGCCAGAATCTCCACAAAGCGGTATTCGCCTAGAGATTGATTTGCAGGGTTGTGCTGACGGTGGCATTTGTTATCCACCCATGACCTATCAATACTTCATAGCAGCTCCAGGCGTTCGAGTGGCGCCCATCCCTGAAGGTGATGCAGCGCCAATCCGTACTATCGCCACAAACTCAACACCATTTAGCCTCACGGATTTATGGAGTGGGCGCGATGATGTCACATCAATTAAAAGCTATTTAGAGAATGCCAAACCGTTTTATCTATTGATCGGATTCTTTATTCTTGGGATTGCGCTTGCCTTTACGCCTTGCGTATTACCCATGCTCCCGATTTTGAGCAGTATTGTTTTGGGTCGCCAAGATGGCAGCCCAATTAGCAAGACCCGATCGGCTTATCTTGCTTTGGCCTACATTTTGGGCATGGCCTTGTTATATGCCTTAGCGGGGGTTTTAACAGCGGCATTAGGAAGCGGCGTACAGCGCGCCCTTCAAAGTCCCATTGCCCTCATTTTGTTTGCTCTCCTTTTATTATTTTTGGCTGGCAGCTTATTTGGTTTATACGAGCTAAAGATGCCCCAAGGATGGCAAACCAAAGTCGATCAATTGGCCGGGCGACAAAAGGGCGGAAGTATTGTCGGGGCTTTTAGCCTTGGCGCAATTTCAACGCTGGTTGCAAGCCCTTGTATTACAGCACCCTTAGCCAGTGTTTTAGGGTTTGTGGCACAAACCGGATCGATGGCGCTTGGTGGGGGCTTACTATTTGTGATGGCCTTAGGGATGGGATTGCCCTTATTGCTCATCGCATTGGGCGCTAGAAGTTTTTTGCCGCAAACGGGCGCTTGGATGATGTGGTTACAGCGCGCTCTTGGGCTAGTGTTGGTTGCTTTAGCTATTTGGATTGTGTGGCCAGCAATTTCCGTCCTAACTGGTAACCAAACTCAAACAAGTACTCGTACTGAAAAACGAATTCCTCCAGATTTGGTATTTCAGGTTGTGCGATCGAGTGAAGAGCTCGAGCGTATTATGCAAAAGGCTAAGGCTGACAATAAACCCGTCATGCTCGATTACTACGCTGATTGGTGTATTTCTTGTAAAGAGATGGAAGCCATTACTTTTACCAATGCAGAGGTTGGAAAAGCCATGGGTCGTTTTGTACTAATACAAGCCGATGTCACCATCAACAATCCACAAACGCAAGCGCTTCTGAAACAATTTGGTTTGTATGGCCCGCCCGCAATTTTGTTCTTCAATGGTGCTGGTGAAGAACAAAAATCGTTACGGGTAGTGGGTTTTATGACTCCCAGTCGTTTTCTAGAGCGCCTGCAAGAGTTAGGAGCGAAATAATCTTAGCGCTTGAGATGGCGAGCGGCCTCAAGCGCAAAATAGGTCAAGACACCATCTGCTCCAGCACGTTTAAATCCGAGCAGTGACTCCATCATGACCGCATCATGATCAAGCCAGCCATTTTGGGCAGCAGCTTTGATCATGGCGTATTCGCCGCTGACCTGATAGGCATAGGTTGGGTAACCGAAGGCTTCTTTGATGCGATAGACGATATCGAGGTAGGGCATGCCGGGCTTTACCATCACCAAGTCAGCACCCTCGCTAATATCTAAGCCAACTTCGCGGATGGCTTCATCGCCGTTAGCAGGATCCATTTGATAGGTCTTTTTATCCGCCTTGCCAAGATTGCTCGCTGATCCAACGGCATCCCGAAAGGGGCCATAAAACGACGAGGCGTATTTGGCCGCATAAGCCATGATGCGCGTATGAATTAATCCTTGATTTTCAAGGGCAGAACGAATCGCTCCAATTCGGCCATCCATCATGTCGGATGGGGCAACTATGTCTACACCTGCTTGGGCATGGCAGAGCGCCTGCTTAATGAGGATCGTGACAGTTTCATCATTCAAAATCCGATGCTGTTCATCGAGCACACCATCTTGACCATGACTGGTATAGGGATCAAGCGCAATATCGGTCATGATGCCAAGGGTGGGAAAGCGTTTTTTGAGCTCCATCACTGCGCTTGGAACAAGGCCCTTTGGATTAAATGCTTCAGCACCGTCGTTGCTCTTTAGTGATGCATCGATTACAGGAAAGAGTGCCATTACTGGGATGCCAAGGGCTACGCATTCTTCAGCCACATGAAACAGGCGATCAAGCGACATGCGCTCAATACCCGGCATTGAGTTGACCGCTTGGGTTTGATTACTTCCAGGTAGTAAGAAAACGGGATAGATTAGATCGTCAACCCTTAGATGATTTTCTTGAACGAGACGACGTGACCAATCATCACGGCGCATCCGACGGGGGCGATAGGCAGGATATTGAGACATGCAAATACTCTCTAATCAGGATAGGGTTAGGCGATGTTGCGCTCTGGAAAAAGCCATTGTTGAATAAGTGTATCGCTTTCCGAAAGACCGACCCGTTTTGTGCTGGAGAACAGTTGAGCTGTAATCTGTGCAGGGGCAAATTGCTTAATTTGTTCTGAGATGGCTTGCAGCAGGGCGCGGTTTTCGGAGAAAGTTTGTTTGTCTGACTTACTTAGCAAAATATGGATAGGTTTTTGGGTCACACTAAACCAGGCAATCATTTGTTCATCAAGTTCTGTTAAACCCCGTCGTGCATCCACAATTAAGATCAAACCAACCAAATTTTTACGGGTTTGCAAGTAGCGGCTTAAGATCTCGTTCCAGTGGGAGCGGGTTGCCTCACCAACTGCGGCATAGCCATAGCCTGGCAAGTCGACCAAATAGGCTAGTAACTCATCCTTGGCATAGATCCCAAAATAGTTGATGTGCTGGGTTCGACCCGGAGTTTTGCTCGCAAAAGCCAGGCGCTTTTGATTGCATAAGATATTGATTGCACTGGATTTTCCGGCATTGGAGCGACCCGCAAAGGCGATCTCAGGAAGCTCACCCTGGGGAAGCGTTTGCAGCTCATTGACCGTGGTAAAAAAGCGGGCTTGGTGCAGTTTAGACATGAATGGAAGCTATTGTAAAATCACATGAATTTCGTTTGAACATTTCAAAGTAGGCTAGGTACCCATAATGCGCTATAGCAGCAAATTCTCCAAATTAAATATCTCTGTCCTGATGGCTGTTTTAGTTGGTGGTTTTATATCGTTCGCTCATGCGGCTGAGCCTGCAAAAGCTGACGCCCCAACAATGACTACTAGTGCACCAACTCCAGCAGTGATCAAGGCAGATGCTGCTGCAGGAGATGCTCTTTATAACAATGGCGACCCTAAGCGTGGAATCGTTTCTTGTGTCGGTTGCCATGGCCCAAATGGAAATAGTGGGGTTGCGTCATGGCCTAAGTTGGCTGCCCAGCACACGGCTTACACAGTAAAGCAACTTAAAAATTACAAAGATGGTACCCGGATGAATCCCGTCATGATGGGAATGGTGGCTACGCTAACCGATCAAGACATGCTCAACTTGGCTGCGTATCTCAATAAACAAGAGCTGAAGTTGGGTACTGCGCAAAACAAAGACACCATTGCATTGGGACAACGGATTTATCGTGCAGGTATTGCTGAGAAAGGTATTCCAGCATGCTCAGGCTGCCATAGTCCGAATGGCGCTGGTATTCCTGCTCAGTACCCTCGTTTAAGTGGTCAATGGGCAGATTACTCGATCTCACAATTGATTGCATTTAGAGAGGGTACGCGCAAGAACAGTGTGCAAATGAGCACGATTGCTACCAAGATGTCTGACGCTGAAATGAAAGCCGTCTCGGATTACATGGCTGGGTTGCGTTAATCGAATATTTCGATTAACTAGCTCGGCCCAATCGTTCGTTCATTCGCAAAGAGGCTATTTACAGACTCCCGCTCTCTGACCAAGTAAGCCTGGTCGCCGTCGACCATGACCTCTGCGGGCCGTCCCCGGGTGTTGTAGTTTGAAGCCATTACAAAGCCGTAGGCACCGGCTGACAAAATAGCCAGCACATCGCCTTCTTGAACAGCAAGGGCGCGATCCTTGCCTAACCAGTCGCCTGACTCACAAACAGGACCAACTACATCATAAGTGATTGCTTTACCAATTCCACTTTTGATAGGAACGATCGCATGATAGGCATCGTATAGAGCTGGTCGCATTAAATCATTCATGGCGGCGTTCACAATGCAGAAGTTTTTATCTGCACCAGTTTTAAGATATTCAACTTGTGTTAATAGCACTCCCGCATTTCCGACTAAGGAGCGACCCGGTTCCAAAATGACATCCAAGTGCCCAAAGCCACGCTCATCCACACGATTGAGTAGGGTGTTGGTGAACTCGGTGATATCGGGTGGTGCGTCCGAGCCGTAGTCGATCCCAAGGCCACCACCAAGATCGAGATGATGAATGACAATGCCATCACGTTTGAGTTGATCGATGAGATCAAGGACTTTATCAAGAGCATCGAGGTATGGCGATGTGCTAGTAATTTGGGAACCAATATGGCAATCAATGCCAACAATATCAATGTGGGGCAGTAGCGCCGCCTCTCGATACGTTTTTAGAACCTCAAAATAGGCAATCCCAAATTTATTATCTTTGAGACCCGTGGAAATATACGGATGGGTTTGCGCATCTACATCAGGGTTCACGCGCAATGAAACTGGGGCGCGAAGACCCAAACTCTTAGCAATGGAATTAATACGCTGCAGTTCAGGGATGGATTCGACGTTGATGCATTTGACGCCAACCGAGAGGGCAAATTTAATTTCATCAGAGGATTTGCCGACTCCAGCAAAAACCATACTTTTTGGATCGGCTCCAACGTGAAGGGCTCGAGCGAGTTCGCCGCCGCTGACCAGATCAAATCCAGCACCTAATTGTTTGAGCTCATCTAAAACAGCGAGATTACTATTAGCCTTGACGGCGTAATGAATTCTGGCGCGGCGACTGCCGTTTGCACGGATACAGGCAACATCATAGGCGCGGTATGCCGTACAAATTGCATGCTTACTGTAAACATATAGAGGGGTGCCATATTGATTCGCTAAAGCAGATAGCGAAACACCTTCAGCAAACCACTCTCCATGGTGTTCAGTAAAGCCAGTTAATGATGGAATGGAATGCGTCATTACTTTGGCGAGCTCGTATTAGTGGGGGTCGATAAACCTGATTCTTTAGGAGGGTACAGAGTACCTTTGGGCTCCGGTTGGGTGGGCGCTGGTGGAGCGGGCGGTGGATTGGGTAAAAACAAAGGTCCTCTAACCCCACATCCAAGTAGGGACAGCAACACAACGTAAACTGGAATCTTAACTACAATCAATGTCATCTGTTTAATCACCGGAATTTGAATATAGCATGCAGAACACCCCTTCATCCCAGATTGACAAAATTGACGATAAGCAATTTCATCAACTGGCTAGCCATCTATTGCAATCGATTGAACTATCGCTGGAAAATGCCGATGAGCGTTTAGATCTCGACCTTGATATTGCTCGTCAAGGGGGCAATGTGATTAATATTGTTTTTCGGGATCGTAGTGTGGTTGTGGTGAATACCCAGCCACCTCTCCATGAAATTTGGGTGGCCTGTAAAGCCGGAGGATTTCATTACCGTTGGGCCGGAATGATGAACCAGCCACTCTGGCTGGATACAAAAACTGGTAATGAGTTGCTTGCCGATTTATCCCGTTTTGTAAGTGACCAGGCTGGGCAGACAGTTGAGATTAATTTACTTGATTAGTCGTTAAGACCTGTTCAACAATTGCATCATCAACCGCTTCAATTTTTGCTTTGCCAATTCTCTCAAGGGTGATGTAGCGAATTTCCCCACCCTCGGATTTTTTATCGATGCGCATTAAATCAAAGAAACGGCTGTTTCCAAGTTTGGGTGCGCAATCCGGCAGACCCATTGCCATAACGAGTTTTTTGATACGACTTACTTCCTCGGTTTTTAAATAACCCAGACGAGAAGATAAATCAGCCGCCATCACCATTCCACATCCCACGGCCTCACCATGCAGCCATTCTCCATAGCCTAAGCCAGATTCAATGGCATGGCCAAAAGTATGACCAAAATTTAAGATGGCACGAATCCCAGATTCCTTCTCGTCGGCGGCCACTACTGCCGATTTAATTTCGCAAGAACGCTCGACCGCATGACTCATGGCGCCACTATCGCAATTTAATAGTTCTTGACGGTGCGCTTCAATCCAATTAAAAAATTGAGCGTCTGCAATTGCGCCGTGTTTGATGACCTCCGCCAAGCCAGCTGATAGTTCTCTTGGCGGGAGTGATTTGAGGGTATCAAGGTCAGCAATAACCGCAACCGGCTGATGAAAGGCGCCAATCATATTTTTACCAAGCGGGTGATTAATCCCAGTCTTACCGCCTACCGAAGAATCAACCTGAGCTAATAAAGTCGTGGGTACTTGAACAAATTGAATGCCGCGCATAAAGCTAGCCGCTGCAAACCCCACCATATCACCAATCACGCCACCACCGAGAGCAATTAGTACTGATTTTCGATCAGCGCCATGCGTTAATAAAGCATCAAAGATTTTCTGTAGGGTAACCCAGTCTTTATACGACTCCCCATCGGGCAGGACAATTTCATGAACTGACTTCGCGTCGCCTGAAATGGTTTGGATCAACGTCTTACTATAGAGGGGCCCTACGGTCGTGTTGGTCACCACGAATACCGATTTGTCGGTAATCCAAGGTTTAAAGAGTTCCGGCTTTTTGAGAAGTCCCGAGCCAATGTAAATAGGGTAGCTGCGCTCACCGAGCGACACATTCAGAGTTTTCATGGGGCTAATTCAAGTTGCATGAGTAAAGAGCTTACGAGTTGATTGACGCTTGGTTTACCAGTTTCAATAATAAAGTCCGCGATTTCGCGATACAGTGGATCGCGAATGGCATATAAGTTTTCTAAGATTGCTTTTGAGTCGCCATGTTGCAACAGGGGGCGACCTTCACCACCTTTAGTACGATGCCAAAGTTCAATCGGGTTGGCATGTAGATAAATGACCGTACCACGTTCAGCTAGTACCTTACGGTTCTCTGGGAGTAATACTGCACCACCGCCGGTGGCGAGCACAATCGATTGCTCGCGGGTTAGCTCATCAATAATTTGTGCCTCGCGTTTACGAAAACCTGCCTCACCTTCCATCTCAAAAATAGTTGGTATTTTGACCCCGCAGCGCTCCTCAAGTGCGTGGTCAGAGTCAATAAAGCGCCGCTCAAGCTTGCGGGCAATTAATTTCCCCACCGTTGATTTGCCAGCCCCCATCAGCCCAATCAGAAAGATATTGGAATTTTTAATGTCCATTTCATCATTCTATTCGGGTTTATCTAAGATAGTAGGCGTTAAAAAGACGAGAAGTTCTGTTTTATCTCGCAAAGTTGATTGATGTTTGAACAGATGCCCAATCAAGGGAATATCACCTAAAAGCGGGATTTTGACAGTGTCATCACGCTCTGTAGTTTGATAAATACCGCCTAAGATGACGGTACCGCCATTCTCAACACTGACTTCGGAGCTCAGATTCTTGGTATCGATGGCGTAACCTTGTTCGGTCTTCATGCCCACGCTATCTTTATTAATGGCAACCAATAAAGAGACTTTGCCGTCATGATGAATCTTGGGAATCACCTCGAGACGCAAGTTCGCTTTACGGAATTGAATTTTGTTACCTCCATTTGAAGAGGAGGTTTGGTACGGTAGTTCAGTACCTTGTTCAATAGTTGCTTTCACCATATCGGCGGTCATGATGCGGGGATTGGACAATATCTTGCCCTGTCCATCGCTCTCAAGAGCACTTAATTCCACATCGAGAAGACGTGTGGCATTTTTACTAAGAAGGGTCGCCGCGGCAGTCACTGGCTCAAATCCACTAAGGCCGCCAGCCCCAAGTGGTGATCCTAGTGCAAAAGAACCCTGAACCCGATCGCTCCCTTCGGGCAGATTCTTTGCTTGCGAGCGCAAGCCAAGCTTGGCGCCAAGATTACGTGCAAAGCGATGGTCAGCTTCAACAATCCGCGCCTCAATCAAAATTTGCCGGGGTGTACCATGATGCTCGCCCCCAAAGGGGAGTGCTGAGTCATCCCGACGTTGTTTTTGGAAAGCGTTGATTTCTTGATGCGGTGCAATCCAATAGACCCCCTGATTGCGTATGAACCGCAAGCCTCGGCTTGCCAAGATCGTTGATAACGCAGTTTGCCATGGAACATCGACAAGCTGAACATCAATACTTCCTTGAATACTAGGACTTAATACAAAATGCGTATTGCCAAGTTGCCCCAATACATGGAGCAAATCCACTAGTGGCATCTCTTTTGCTGAAATACTAATTGGAGTATTCAGTGCAGCATTACCACTGGCCGCGTGGTATGCAAATGTGTTTTGTGGGCCAAGTAAAAGCCAAATCCAACAGTATCGAAATATCACATGCTTCATGGCGAAATCAGCACCACTTGCTTTCCTCCGGGACCCTGTAAGGTGACCTGGGACTGGTCAAAGTGGGTGATCTGCCAGGAAGGTTTAGCAAACCCATGTTTTGCAAAGAGTCGACTTTGTTGGCCATCATGAAGCATCACGAAAGCGCCATCCTTATTCTTGCTAATACCCAAATGACGCCATTTCTTTAAATCGACCTCATCGGGATCGGGGATAACTGATCGCTTCGTTTCTTTGACAGAAATGTGTCGCTTTGCTTGGATCTCCTCCAGAAACTCCATCATCTGCTCTAGATTTTCGTCAGCCTGGCTATGAAGTTCGTCAATTTGGCTTTGAATTGTCAACAACTCTTTCTTCATAGCTGTTTGGTTTGGTTCACCCTGGCCAAGTTCAGCAATTTCCCGAACCTGGATGGTCAAATAGACTAAAGTCACAAGAATCGCTATAAAACTAATTCCAGCAATGAGCATTCCTGGGTGAAGCGATGCTAGGGGCAATTCTTTGAAGGCGTTAAGGCCTGGCCAGGATTGGCTCATTTGATTGTGCCTTGGTGCCTGGTGCTTGCTTTGTAAATGATCAGCCTGGGTTTCATGCTCCAAAATAGCAGGATCGTTGCCTAGACTTTGCAAGGTTTCGTCAAAATCCTCTCGTTTGATATTGCGATAGACCATGCCCTATTGTGTTGGTGGGCGCTAGTGATTGAAATCAGCAAAACCGGATTGATTGATCGGTCATTCTTGCAAATGCTGTAGGACCATATAATTTGGGGATGGCTAATCCACCGAGCAAAAAACCGCCTTTCCAACGGGGCTCGGGCACTCGTTTTTCTGAGAAGTCAGGTGCCAGCCCACTAATTAAAGCCTTATTGATTTTGATGGTGGTGCTTGGCTTGTTATTTACCATGTTAGTCGCCTACGCATTCATTATTGCGAAGCCAAACTTACCGAACATTTCAGCGCTAGTGGATTACAACCCCAAAGAGCCATTACGGATCTATACCGCCGATAAGGTATTAATAGGTGAGTTTGGAGAGGAACGGCGAAGCGTTGTCCCTCTCAATGAAATCCCTGTCTATTTGAAGTATGCAGTGATCGCGATTGAAGATGATCGTTTCTATAGTCATGGCGGCGTTGATTACTGGGGCGTATTGCGAGCAACTTTAGCCAATTTAAGAGGAAGCCTCTCCCAAGGGGCGTCGACCATCACCATGCAGGTGGCACGTAATTTTTTCTTAAGCAATGAGAAAACCTTCAGTCGCAAGCTTTATGAAGTGCTACTTGCCTGGGAGATCGAGGCCCAATTAACCAAGGACAAGATTCTTGAGATTTACATGAACCAAATTTATTTGGGACAGCGCGCCTATGGATTTGCGAGCGCTTCCAAAATATATTTTGGTAAGGAACTTAAAGACATTAGCATTGCAGAGGCGGCGATGCTAGCAGGCCTCCCAAAGGCACCCTCTGCCTATAACCCGGTTAGTAACTATAAGCGCGCAAAGATTCGTCAAGAATATATTTTGCAGCGCATGCGCGATCTCTCATACATTACGCCAGCCGATTATGAAAAGGCGATGGCTGAGACCATTAAGATTCGAGGCCTAGGAAAAGAATTTGATACTCGCGCTGATTTTGTTGCTGAGATGGCCAGACAACTCCTTTTTTCTCAGTACGGTGACATTATTTATTCGCAAGGTATCAATGTTTACACCACGGTCTTAAAGGCAGACCAAGATGCTGCCTATGCTGCAGTTCGCAAGGGTATTTTTGACTATGATTTGCGACATGCGTATCGCGGCCCAGAGGGTTTTATTGAGTTACCCGAAGACCCTGTAAAGCGCCAGCGAACGATTGATGACGCCTTGCTTGATTACCCGGCGCTTGATGAATTGCAATCCGGGGTTGTATTGGAGGCAAGCCCCAAAGAATTAAAAGTCATGATTGCAACTGGTGAGCAAATCACCATTAAAGGCGATGCATTAAGACTTGCAAGTGCTTCATTATCCGAATCCGCACAGCCTAAGCGACGCATTCGTCCGGGCGCAGTGGTTCGACTGCTCAACGATGACGGGGTTTGGAAGCTGGCTCAATTACCTCAAGTCGAGGCTGCTTTTGTGGCTCTTGACCCTAACGATGGAGCAATCTTGGCCTTGGTTGGTGGATTTGATTTTCGTCGTAATAAATTTAATCACGTAACCCAGGCGTTTCGTCAACCAGGCTCGGCATTTAAACCCTTTGTTTACGCAGCTGCTCTCGAGCGGGGTTTAAGTCCTTCAACCATGGTGAATGACGCACCATTATCGATTGGGGCATTGGAGACTGGCAGTCAAGTGTGGCAACCCAAGAACTACGATGGCAAGTTCGATGGGATGATGCGGTTGCGAGCTGCATTGGCGAAGTCTAAAAATTTAGTATCGGTTCGGGTAATTCGCAAAATAGGCCCTTCGTATACCCAAGAATTTATTCAGCGCTTTGGTTTTGAGCCTGAGAAGCATCCGCCATATCTTACGATGGCCCTTGGCGCAGGTTCAGTCACACCTTTGCAAATGGCGAGTGCTTATAGCGTCTTTGCAAATGGCGGCTATTTCGTGAATCCCTATTTGATTGATAAGGTCACGGATGCAAAAGGTCAAACCTTGTTTGAGGCTAATCCGGTGCGTGTTGGAAAAAATGCGATTCGTGTATTGGATGAGCGAACGACCTTTGTGATGGACAGTATGTTGCAAGAAATTACAAAGACTGGAACCGCAGCGCGTGCCAGGCCTGCTTTAGGTCGTAACGATATCGCTGGAAAAACCGGTACAACGAATGATTCGCACGACGCATGGTTTGCTGGTTATAACCCTCGGGTTGCGGCAGTGGCTTGGATTGGTTTTGATAACCCAAGAAGCCTCGGCGACCGTGAGACGGGTGGCGGCTTAGCATTACCTGTCTGGATTAACTTTATGTCGGTCGCTCTACGAGGCGTCCCCGAGATAAACCGCACCCCTCCACCGGGAGTTTCTGAGTACGACGGCGATTGGATTATTCCTGAGTTCGCTCCCTTGGGCGGCGTTCGCCAAATTAACTAAGTAAAGATGGCCCGTAAAGCACGCTTGGTTATTGTTGGACAAGCGATGCATCTTTTGGTTCGTGGTCACAATCGTCAAATCATATTTAGCCATGATGCGGATTGCCGAATTTATCTTGACTGGTTACGTGATGCTGCTAAAGAGTTTGGATGTGCCGTTCATGCTTATGCCTTGATGCCAAACCATGCACACGTATTAGCCACCCCCCGTTTTGAATATTCCTTATCAAAAACGATGCAATCCTTGGGTCGCCGCTACGCGCAATACATCAATCGACAACAAGGGACTTCGGGCACGATTTGGGAAGGTCGCTTTTGTTCTTCCCTGATTGATCCAATGTATGCCTTACGAGTCCAGCGCTACATTGAACTTAACCCTGTGCGCGCCGGACTGGAATCTCGTGCTGAGGACTGTAAAAACACTAGCTACCAAAGCCATATTGGGGGCAAGGGTGAGACTTGGATAACCGATCACCCAAGCTTCTGGGGTTTAGGCAACACCCCTTTTGAGAGGCAGCTGGCCTGGGTGGCTTTTGTGAGGGAGGGGGCGCCGCATCATGAGGATCGGGCAATTACTGAGCATTTAATCCGCTCAAGACCCTGGGTAAGTCCTGAATTTATCAAGCAAAATCCTAAGATGAGCCTGAATCAATGGCAGGTCAAGCCGCGTGGAAGACCAAAAAAACTTTAAGTCTGTCCCTATTTAATTTAATTTCTATTCTTCCGCCATTATATAAATGGGACAGAGTCATTAAATTTCTATTGCATCCCTTAGTGGATTCCCCTATATTTACCCTCCCGGCCTCTATTTGAAGCAATCCATGGGGATTGCCGGCCGCATGACCAATTTGGATTAAATATGAATCATCTCGAGTTACGTCCGCCCGCCCAAGGTCTCTACGACCCTCAAAATGAACACGATGCCTGTGGCGTTGGTTTTGTGGCACACATCAAGGGCAAGAAATCCCATGACATCATCACTCAAGGATTAAAGATCCTCGAGAACCTCGATCATCGAGGCGCCGTAGGTGCTGACCCACTGATGGGTGACGGCGCCGGAATACTGATTCAAATTCCTGATGAGCTGTATCGCAGCGAGATGAAAAAGCAGGGGGTCGAGTTGCCACCCGTTGGCGAATATGGCGTTGGCATGATCTTTTTGCCTAAAGAGAACGCGTCACGCTTAGCGTGCGAGCAAGAGTTAGAGCGCACAGTACGTCAAGAAGGACAAATTGTATTGGGTTGGCGCGATGTGCCGATCGATCGTGCTATGCCGATGTCGCCCACCGTGAAAAAAACCGAACCAATCATTCGCCAAATTTTTATCGGGCGTGGTCGCGACATCATGACCACCGACGCACTCGAGCGTAAGCTCTATGTGATTCGTAAAACAGCAAGTCATGCGATTCAAGATTTGCACCTCAAGCACGGCAAAGAATATTTTGTGGCATCAATGTCTGCGAGAACCGTCGTGTATAAAGGCCTCTTATTGGCTAGTCAAGTGGGCGCCTATTATTGCGATCTTAAAGATCCCAAAGCAGTGTCAGCTCTAGCATTGGTGCATCAGCGCTTCTCAACCAATACCTTCCCAGCGTGGGAACTAGCTCACCCATACCGCTTGCTTGCTCACAATGGTGAGATTAATACGGTGAAGGGGAACGTGAACTGGATTAATGCGCGCACGGGCGCGATTAGCTCGCCTGTACTAGGCGATGATTTACAAAAGCTGTGGCCACTGATTTATCCGGGTCAGTCCGATACTGCCTCCTTTGATAACTGCCTTGAGCTTTTGGTGATGGCTGGTTATCCGCTTGCGCAAGCCATGATGATGATGATTCCAGAGGCATGGGAGCAGCACACCCTCATGGATGAGAACCGCCGCGCCTTTTATGAGTACCACGCCGCCATGATGGAGCCATGGGATGGCCCCGCGGCAATGGCCTTTACCGATGGGCGTCAGATTGGCGCCACCTTGGATCGTAACGGCTTGCGACCAGCACGCTATTACGTGACCGATGATGATTTGGTCATCATGGCTTCTGAAGCTGGTGTGTTGCCGATTCCAGAAAATAAGATTGTGCAAAAGTGGCGCTTACAGCCTGGCAAGATGTTCATGATCGACATGGATCAAGGCCGCATCATTGATGATGTGGAGTTAAAGAACTCGGTCTCTAAAGCCAAGCCATACAAGAGCTGGATTGATGCGGTGCGCGTGAAGCTCGATGAGTTGGATGTGAGCAAAAAAGACACTCAGGATGATGCGAAACACATTCGCCCCGCAGCAAAATTACTCGATCGTCAGCAAGCATTTGGTTATAGCCAGGAAGATCTCAAATATCTGATGGCACCGATGGCACAGAATGCAGAAGAAGCAATTGGGTCGATGGGCAACGACAGTCCACTTGCGGTTTTATCCGATCGCAGCAAGTCGCTCTACAACTACTTTAAGCAATTGTTTGCTCAAGTTACTAATCCTCCAATCGATCCGATTCGTGAGAATCTGGTGATGTCTTTGGTGTCCTTTGTTGGACCAAAGCCCAACCTATTAGATACCAACAATATCAATCCCCCGATGCGTTTGGAGATCAGCCAGCCGGTCTTGGACTTGGATGACATGACCAAGGTGCGTCATATTGAACATTACACCGGTGGTAAGTTCCGTTCGTATGAATTAGATATTTGTTATCCAGTTGCCTGGGGCAAGGAGGGCATTGAGGCGCGTTTAGCCTCCTTGTGCGCTGAGGCAACCGATGCAGTGCGCAGCGGTTTCAATATTTTAATTGTGAGCGATCGCCAAGTGGATCGCGAGCATATGGCGATTCCTGCACTCTTGGCAACCTCGGCGATTCATCAGCATTTGGTGGAGCGCGGTTTACGAACCAGCACTGGCTTAGTGGTGGAGACTGGTAGTGCTCGCGAGGTTCATCACTTTGCCTTACTTGCAGGGTATGGCGCGGAAGCGATTCATCCCTATTTGGCGATGGAGACCTTGGCTGAGATGGCCAAAGGCCTCTCAGGCGACTTATCGTCTGAGAAAGCGATTAAGAACTTTGTCAAGGCGATTGGTAAGGGCTTGCAAAAGGTGATGTCGAAAATGGGTATTTCGACTTATATGTCCTATACCGGATCGCAAATCTTTGAAGCGATTGGCCTTAATCATGAGCTCATTGATAAGTATTTCAAAGGCACCTCATCAAATGTTGGTGGAATTGGTGTGTTTGAAGTTGCTGAAGAAGCCTTACGGATGCACCACTCTGCGTTTGGTGATGATCCTGTATTGGCTGATATGTTGGATGCGGGTGGAGAGTACGCGTATCGGGTACGTGGTGAAAAGCATATGTGGACACCCGATTCGATTGCAAAGTTACAGCATGCGACTCGCACCGGGCCAGAGAAGGGATATCAAACCTATAAAGAGTATGCCAATCTGATTAATGATCAGAGTAAGCGTTTGATGACTTTGCGAGGATTATTTGAGTTCAAGATTGATCCGAATAAAGCCATTCCCCTTGATGAGGTCGAGCCTGCCAAAGAGATTGTGAAGCGCTTTGCAACCGGTGCCATGTCCTTAGGTTCAATTTCGACCGAGGCCCATGCAACCTTAGCAATCGCGATGAATCGTATTGGCGGTAAATCCAACACGGGTGAGGGCGGCGAAGATCCAAATCGCTATGTCAATGAACTCAAAGGGATTCCGATTAAGAAGGGTGAGACCCTCGCTAGTATTTTGGGCAAGGATGTCGTTGAGGCAGATATTCCATTGCAAGACGGCGACTCATTGCGTTCGAAAATTAAGCAAGTTGCCTCTGGGCGTTTTGGCGTGACCACTGAGTATTTGCGTTCAGCCGATCAGATTCAAATTAAGATGGCCCAAGGCGCAAAGCCAGGCGAGGGCGGTCAATTACCAGGTGGCAAGGTCTCGGACTATATTGGACGTCTGCGATTCTCAGTACCAGGCGTAGGTCTGATCTCGCCACCACCGCATCACGACATTTATTCGATTGAAGATTTGGCGCAACTCATTCATGACTTAAAGAACGTCAATCCACAAGCCGATGTTTCAGTAAAGCTTGTCTCAGAGGTGGGTGTTGGCACGGTGGCAGCAGGCGTGGCCAAAGCAAAGTCGGATCACGTCGTGATTGCTGGTCATGATGGTGGTACAGGCGCATCTCCTTTGTCATCGATTAAGCATGCTGGCACACCGTGGGAGTTAGGTCTTGCAGAGACCCAGCAAACATTGGTACTCAATCAGTTGCGTAGTCGTATTCGTGTACAAGCCGATGGTCAAATGAAAACCGGCCGTGATGTCGTGATTGGTGCATTACTAGGCGCTGATGAATTTGGTTTTGCTACAGCGCCTTTAGTGGTTGAGGGTTGCATCATGATGCGTAAATGCCATCTCAATACTTGTCCAGTGGGTGTTGCGACTCAAGACCCCGAGTTGCGTAAGAAGTTTTCAGGCAAACCCGAGCACGTCGTTAATTTCTTTTTCTTCATTGCCGAAGAGGTGCGGGAGATTATGGCGCAGTTGGGAATTCGGACATTTGATGAGCTGATTGGTCGTGTTGATCTATTGGATACCCGCAAGGGCGTTGATCATTGGAAGGCGCAGGGCTTGGATTTCAGTAAAGTCTTTGCTCTGCCCAATGTTTCACATGACGAGCCTCGTCACCAAACGCTCACTCAAGATCATGGTTTAGGTGCTGCGCTTGACCATACCTTGATCGAAAAGAGTGAGCCAGCTTTAGAGCGTGGCGAGAAGGTTTCTTTCATTGTGCCGATCCGCAACGTCAATCGAACAGTGGGTGCGATGCTCTCTGGTGAATTGGCAAAACGTTATGGTCATTTGGGCTTACCCGATGACACGATCCATATTCAGTTAAATGGTACGGCCGGACAAAGTTTTGCGGCATTCTTGGCGCGCGGAATTACCTTAGATCTCGTGGGCGATGCGAACGACTATGTCGGCAAGGGATTGTCGGGCGGGCGCGTTGTGGTGCGTGCGCCCCACGAGTTCCGGGGCGATGCTTCGCAAAACATTATTGTGGGTAACACGGTGTTGTATGGCGCGATTGAAGGCGAGGCATTTTTCAATGGCGTGGCTGGCGAGCGTTTTGCAGTGCGTAACTCTGGATCGATTGCGGTTGTCGAGGGCACCGGTGACCATGGATGCGAGTATATGACTGGCGGCACTGTAGTGGTGCTTGGTAAAACTGGCCGTAATTTTGCTGCAGGCATGAGCGGTGGTGTTGCCTATGTCTTTGATGAAGACGGACTCTTTGAGAAGCGTTGTAATACCACGATGGCAACCTTGGAGAAAGTGCTGCCATCGTCGGAGCAGATTGCGAATATGCCTAAATCCACATGGCATGCACCAGTCAATGTCAAAGAGGGCGGCGAGCGTCAAACCGATGAGCAAATCCTAAAGACACTGATTGAGCGCCATTTCCGGTACACCGGATCAGAGCGTGCCAAGGCATTGCTAGCTGATTGGGACAAGTCGCGCGCGCGTTTTGTGAAGGTATTGCCTACTGAATATAAGCGGGCTCTCGGTGAGTTGTGGGAGCGTGCTCAAGGGCAAGATCAAACTAAGCCTGTGATGGCTTGATCACGTGAATTGATTAATGAAGAATCTTTGGAGTAGGTATGGGTAAAGTCACTGGATTTATGGAATTTGAGCGGGTCGAAGAGACCTATGAAGCGCCGGTCAAACGAATTCATCATTACAAAGAATTTGTAGCTGCGCTATCGGATGCGGATGCAAAAGTGCAAAGTGCACGTTGTATGGATTGTGGGATTCCGTTTTGCAACAACGGCTGCCCCGTGAACAACATCATTCCTGACTTTAATGATTTGGTTTATCACAACGATTGGAAAAATGCGATTGAGGTTTTGCATTCAACGAATAACTTTCCAGAGTTCACGGGCCGTATTTGCCCAGCACCATGTGAGGCAGCGTGCACTCTTGGGATCAACAAGCTACCAGTAGGTATCAAGTCGATTGAGCATGCGATTATCGATAAAGCTTGGGCCAACGATTGGGTAAAACCACAGCCACCTAAAACCAAGACTGGTAAGAAGGTTGCCGTGGTTGGTTCTGGCCCCGCAGGAATGGCAGCGGCTCAACAGTTAGCGCGAGTTGGTCATGATGTGACCGTTTATGAAAAGAATGATCGGGTCGGTGGTTTACTGCGTTATGGCATTCCCGACTTCAAGATGGAGAAGTGGTTGATTGACCGACGGGTTGAGCAAATGCAAGCCGAAGGTGTTACTTTTGCAACCGGGGTTTTTGTCGGTAAAGAAACGCTAGGCAAAGAAGTAAAGAACTATGCTCAAAAAACGGTAAGCCCGCATGAATTACTCAAGAGCTTTGATGCGGTCATTATCAGTGGTGGTGCTGAGCAACCCCGCGATTTGCCAGTCCCCGGTCGTGAGTTAAGTGGAATTCATTTTGCTCTGGAGTTTTTAATTCCACAAAACAAGGAAGTGGCTGGCGATCTCAAAAATGAGATTCGGGCAACAGATAAGCATGTGGTTGTGATCGGTGGTGGTGACACCGGTTCGGATTGCGTAGGCACATCCAATCGGCATGGTGCAAAGCATGTTACGCAGTTTGAGTTATTGCCTCAGCCACCTGAAGAAGAGAATAAGCCTTTAGTTTGGCCCTATTGGCCCACTAAACTTCGCACCTCGTCTTCGCATGAAGAAGGTTGCGAGCGCGACTGGTCGGTTGCCACCAAGCGGTTTGAAGGCAAAAACGGCAAAGTAGAAAAACTCATTGGGGTGCGTTTAGAGTGGAAAGACGGCAAGATGAGTGAGGTCCCAAATTCAGAGTTTGAAATCAAGGCCGATTTAGTTTTACTCGCCATGGGTTTTGTTTCCCCAGCACAGCAAATCTTAAATGCTTTTGGTGTAGAAAAAGATGCGCGCGGTAATGCAAAGGCTACGACGGATGGTCATCATGCCTATCACACCAATATACCTAAGGTGTTTGCGGCAGGCGATATGCGGCGCGGCCAATCCTTAGTGGTTTGGGCAATCCGAGAGGGTCGCCAATGCGCCCGTGCGGTCGATGAGTATTTAATGGGATCGTCGGTATTGCCCCGATAATCAAGTCATGCCCACTAATCTGACCTTAGGTGCGATTGATTTGCCCGTTGTCTCCATTCGGGGGGTGGATTTTTCATATGCCCCGGGTGAGCGTCAAATTTTGGGTGGGCTTCATATGGAGTTTCGCCGCGGCCAAGTGGTTGCGGTGATGGGTGGTTCGGGTTGCGGTAAGACCACAGTATTGCGATTGATCGGCGGACAGGTGACAGCTCAAACGGGTTCGGTGGAGTTTGAGGGTCGTGAGATTTCTGCGATGAATAGTGATGAGCTGATGCAGGCTCGCCGTCGTATGGGCATGCTATTTCAGTTCGGTGCCTTGTTTACTGATTTGAGTGTGTTTGAGAATGTTGCTTTTCCATTGCGCGAGCACACGAACCTAAGCGAAGAGCTGATTCGTGATTTGGTCCTGATGAAATTAAACGCGGTGGGTTTACGCGGCGCTCGCGATTTAATGCCATCGCAGATTTCAGGGGGGATGGCGAGACGGGTTGCGCTAGCGCGGGCGATTGTTTTAGACCCGCCTCTCATCATGTACGATGAGCCATTTGCGGGACTTGATCCAATTGGTTTAGGGATTACAGCGCGATTAATCCGCAATCTCAATGATGCCTTGGGTGCAACCAGTATTCTGGTGACACACGATGTCGAAGAGACCTTCGAGATTGCAGACTACGTGTACTTTATTGCCAATGGCAAGATTGGAGCGCAAGGTACGCCCGATGAACTCAATCGCTCAACCGATCCCTTTGTTCGCCAATTCTTAGACGCATCTCCTGAAGGTCCAGTGCCGTTTAATTACCCAGGCCCGGATTTAGCTAGTGATTTTGGATTGCACCGTTAATGAATCTCGAACCAAGCTCTAAGTCAAATCCAATCACGAACACACTGGGCGATCTCGGATTTTTTATTCGTAAGAATATTACTGGCCTTGGGTATGCCGCTCGGATGTTTGTCTTGGTGCTGATGCGTTCTGGCGGGTTACTTAAACGACCGCGCCTAGTATCGGATCAAATTTTGTTCGTTGGTAATTATTCGTTTGTGATCATTACCGTATCAGGTTTATTTGTTGGTTTTGTATTAGGGTTACAAGGCTATTACACCTTAACGCGTTATGGTTCCGAGCAGGCTCTGGGATTGTTGGTGGCTTTGTCATTGACACGTGAACTGGGCCCCGTGATTACTGCTTTATTGTTTGCGGGTCGTGCTGGCACTTCGCTCACAGCGGAGATTGGTCTTATGAAAGCCGGAGAGCAGTTATCCGCCATGGAGATGATGGCAGTAGATCCATTACGTCGGGTAATCGCTCCGCGTTTATGGGCCGGGATTATTGCGATGCCAATTTTGGCCACCATCTTTACTGCGGTTGGTGTTTTGGGCGGCTATCTAGTGGGCGTACCCCTGATTGGGGTCGATAGCGGTGCATTTTGGTCCCAAATGCAAGGTGGTGTTGATTTATTTGATGACATTGCCAATGGCTTTATCAAAAGCATTGTCTTTGGGGTGGCCGTGACATTTATTGCCCTTTATCAGGGGTATGAGTCAAAGCCTACTCCGGAGGGAGTGTCGCAAGCGACTACGAGGACTGTGGTGCTCTCGTCTTTAGCAGTGTTGGCATTGGACTTTTTATTGACCGCGATGATGTTCTCCAATTAAAGCGTAGGACAAGATCGGAATAAACTAGGATTCTTATGAAAAAAAGTGCAATTGATATTTGGGTCGGGTTATTCGTAACGATCGGCATGTTAGCCATGCTTTTTCTGGCACTTAAGGTGGGCAATATGAGTGCTGTGTCATTTGCGCCAACGTACACGGTCTCGGCCCGCTTTGACAATATTGGTGGCTTAAAGCCGCGTGCACCGGTAAAAAGTGCTGGCGTTGTGGTCGGCCGTATTGCCACCATTCAGTTTGATGATACGACCTATCAGGCTACAGTGACGATGACGATTGAAAAGGCCTATCAGTTTCCCAAAGATTCGTCGGCAAAGATCTTAACGTCAGGATTGTTAGGCGAGCAATACATTGGTCTTGAAGCGGGTGGTGATGAGCAAATGCTCGCCGATGGGGGCAAGATCACCCAAACCCAATCCGCTATTGTTCTAGAAAATCTCATTAGCCAATTTCTATACAACAAGGCAGCGGATACTGGGCAGGACAAAGGCGATACCAAGTCAGGCACCAAATAATCTCATTATTTAAGAACTAAAATTATTGTGATTTTTCTAAAGCGCTTGTGCGTTACTCTTCTGAGCCTTTGCATCATCGGATGTGCGAGTATCCCGGCGGGCAGCGAGCCATCGCCGCACGATCCTTGGGAGTCCTTTAATCGCTCAGTTTTCTCTTTCAATGAAGGATTGGATGAGTATTTGTTAAAGCCAATCACCAAAGGCTATCGATTTATTCTGCCAAAGCCAGCGCAGCAAGGCATTGATAACTTTTTTGGCAACTACCGCGACATCTACACTTCCGTGAATAATTTATTGCAAGGTAATGTCAGTATGGCATTTAGTGATCTAATGCGGGTGGTCGTTAATACCATTTTTGGATTAGGTGGGTTTATTGATATGGCCTCACCGGGTGGCTTAGAAAAACACAAAGCGGATTTTGGGCAGACCTTTGGTGTTTGGGGTGTTCCGCCAGGACCCTATGTGGTCTTGCCGTTTTTTGGGCCAAGTAATGTACGCGATACCTTTGGTACCGCAGTCGATTTAGAAACCGATTATCTTTTCCGTCTCTTGCCGGACGTAGCCTTGCGTAATAGTTTGACGGGATTGCGGATTGTTAATGCCCGTAATAACTACTATGAGGCAGGCGATCTTTTGGAAGGTGCGGCGATTGATAAGTACACCTTTACACGTGATGCCTATATTCAGAGGCGTCAGTATCAAATTGATCAGGCTAAAGAGGGTAAGGAGCCTCCTGCCCCAGTCTATGAGAACCCCTACGAGTAAATGGTTCAAAGAGACTAAAATTGTTTCTTTACCTTTTTGATCGGTTTATCGTGAAAACAGCCTTTCTAACATTTTTTGCCTTTTTGCTTTCAGGCGCGCTTGGGATTGCCAACGCCCAAAATGCACCAGACTCTAATACACCTGATGGTCTTATCAAAATGATCGTGGCTGATGTGATGGCCTCCGTGAAAGCCGACCCTGAAATCCAGAAAGGCAATATTCCTCGCGTCGTGGATTTAGTCGAAAAGAAAATTGTTCCCTACACGGATATGCGCAGAACCACGCAATTGGCCATGGGAAGAAATTGGAGTAAGGCAACCCCAGAGCAGCAAAATCAATTGATTGCCGAGTTCAAGTCTTTATTGATTCGGACTTATTCAGGAGCCTTAAGTCAGTTGCGTGATCAAACGGTTCAATACAAACCCTTTCGTGCAAATCCGAGTGACACCGATGTGATCGTTCGCACCGTGGTGATTGGTAAATCGGATCCCATTCCCTTGGACTATCGCCTTGAGAAAACCAATGATGGCTGGAAAGTTTATGACATCAACATTATGGGGGCTTGGTTAATTGAGGCTTACCGAAATCAATTTACCAATCAAATTAGCCAAAACGGTGTCGAAGGCCTGATCAAGTTTTTGCAAGAGCGCAATGCGATGTTGGCAGGTAAGAAGTAAATATGAGTTTTGCTTTACCTCACCAAGTTAACCAGACGAATGCCGAGAAGATTGCAAAGCAGGGTAGTGAGGCATTAACTAAGGATTATCAAGTCGATTGTTCTGCCCTATCTGACTTTGATTCAAGTGTACTGGCGGTTTTGCTCGCATGGCGTCGTCAGCTCCAAAAGCGCAATCAATCCTTGGTGGTATTAAATCCTCCTGCGAAGTTAAAAGTGCTCGCTGGTGTCTACGGAGTGACTGATCTTTTAGGACTTCAATAATTTATGCAGTCCGCAGTTTTAGTCGAGCATTTAAGTAAATCGTATGGTTCATTGCAAGCCCTCAAGGATGTTTCTTTAGATATCAAAGAGGGCGAGTTTTTTGGATTGCTTGGCCCCAACGGCGCTGGTAAGACCACTCTCATTTCTATTTTGGCTGGCTTGTGCCGCCCCGATTCTGGTCGTGCATTCATTATGGGCACGAATGTGCAAACCAATTTCATTGAAGCGCGTCGTTTACTCGGTGTGGTTCCTCAAGAGTTGGTGTTTGATCCTTTTTTTACAGTGCGCGAGACCTTGCGGTTTCAATCAGGTTACTTTGGGATTCGGAACAATGACGATTGGATCGATGAGATCATGACGCATCTCGACTTAACCAGTAAAGCCAACAGTAATATGCGTTCGCTCTCTGGGGGTATGAAGCGGCGCGTTCTGGTCGCGCAAGCCCTGGTTCACCGTCCTCCAGTGATTGTGTTGGATGAGCCAACTGCTGGGGTGGATGTCGAGCTACGTCAGTCCCTCTGGAAATTTATTAGTCGGCTTAATCAAGATGGCCATACCATTTTGCTCACCACGCACTATTTAGAAGAGGCTGAATGTTTATGTGGTCGGATTGCGATGCTCAAGTCTGGTCAAGTGGTGGCATTGGATACTACTCAAAATTTGCTCGCACGCTACGGATCCCATAAGGCGCAAGCAGGTCAAGAGGTCGATCTTGAGGATGTATTCATTCAGATCATGGCGGGAGAGTAGTCGCAATGCCAATTCCATTTGAATACGGCAGTGGTTTTCCAACCCTACTCCGAAAAGAGATTAAGCGTTTTTATAAGGTTGCCTTTCAAACGGTTGCTGCCCCTGTCTTGACCGCCGTGCTGTACCTCATGATTTTTGGGCATGTTTTAGAAGGCCGCTTGGTGGTGTATGACAAGTTAACGTACACCGCGTTTCTCATTCCGGGCTTAGTGATGATGAGCGTGTTGCAAAATGCCTTTGCCAATACTTCTTCTTCATTAATTCAATCCAAAATTACCGGTAATTTGGTGTTTGTCTTACTGGCACCACTCACGCATCTTGAGTTTTATTCAGCCTATGTGCTAGCTGCAGTATTTCGGGGAGTTGTGGTGGGTCTAGGCGTTTTAATTATTACCCTCTTATTTAATGTGCCGGCTATGCATAACCCTGTTTGGATTGTGTTGTTTGCATTTATGGGGGCCGCGATTTTGGGCGGTTTGGGATTGATTGCGGGTATTTGGGCCGATAAGTTTGATCAGTTAGCTGCCTTTCAGAACTTTTTGATCATGCCCGCCACCATGCTCTCAGGTGTGTTTTATTCGATTCATTCCTTACCAGAGATTTGGCAATTCATTTCACACCTGAACCCATTCTTTTACATGATTGATGGCTTTCGTTATGGATTTTTTGGGGTCTCGGATGTTTCGCCCTGGCTAAGCCTGACCATTGTTACTTCGTTTTTCTTGGTCGTCTCAGGGTTGGCTCTGCGTTTACTACAATCGGGTTATAAATTACGCCACTAATGAAGGATTGCAATGTTTCCAACCCCTGAGCAAGTGAAAAGCTATATCAGCGAGAAGCTCCCTTGTACGCATTTAGAGGTCGAGGGTGATGGGCAACATTTTTATGCCACCATCGTGAGCCCCGAGTTTGCAGGCAAGCGCTTGGTGCAGCGCCATCAGTTGGTCTACGCAGCCTTGGGTGATCGAATGAAGGCCGAGATTCATGCACTCTCGATCAAAGCCTTTACGCCCGACGAGTTTGCGACTCAATAAATTACCTCAGATCAGCGTATGGATAAATTAGTGATGACAGGGGGAGCCCTCCTTAAGGGCGAGATCAATATTGCGGGTGCTAAGAATGCCGCTCTACCCATTTTGTGTGTCAGCTTATTAACGGCTGACCCGGTCGAGCTCTTTAATGTGCCTGATTTGCAAGATGTGCGCACGATGTTAAAGCTCTTGCAACAAATGGGCGTCACTTTAGAGTTTCCGAATCCCAATGATCGCAGCCATTTGATTTTGCAAGCCGGAACGATTTCAAGCCCTGAGGCACCCTATGAGTTAGTAAAAACCATGCGGGCATCGATTTTGGTATTGGGCCCTCTCTTGGCGCGGATGGGACGTGCAACCGTATCGCTACCCGGGGGCTGTGCAATTGGCGCACGACCGGTAGATCAGCACATCAAAGGTTTGAAGGCGATGGGGGCGAGCATCCAAATTCGTAAGGGCTTTATCGTCGCGAAGATTGCAGAGCCCAATACTCGCTTACAGGGTAATGCGATCCTCACCGACATGATTACCGTGACCGGTACTGAAAATCTTTTAATGGCGGCTTGCCTTGCAGAAGGAACGACAATTTTAGAAAACGCGGCGCGTGAACCCGAGGTCGGTGATTTGGCAGAACTTTTGGTCAAGATGGGTGCAAAGATCAGTGGCATTGGTAGTGATCGCCTCGTGATCGAGGGGGTTCCCGCCTTACACGGAGCAAGCCATCATGTGATTGCAGATCGTATTGAGACCGGCACCTTCTTATGTGCAGTAGCAGCTACCGGTGGTGAGATTGTTCTTAAGAACTGCCGACCCGATACCTTAGATGCTGTCTTAGTAAAGCTTAAAGAGGCGGGTCTCAAAATGAAAAAGGGTGCCGATTGGATTTCTGCATCGATGAATGGTCGTCCAAAACCGGTGAGTTTTCGGACCTCCGAGTACCCGGCTTTTCCAACCGATATGCAAGCGCAGTTTATGGCGCTCAATGCCATTGCCGGGGGTAGCTCACGTATCACCGAGACCATTTTTGAGAACCGTTTTATGCATGTGCAAGAGCTCAATCGCTTAGGGGCCGATATTTCAATCGAGGGCAATACCGCGATTGTGGAGGGTGTTGATAAGCTCTCGGGTGCAACGGTGATGGCGACCGATTTGCGTGCCTCCGCAAGCCTTGTGATTGCTGGCTTAGCGGCTCAAGGTGAGACCCAAGTGGATCGGATTTATCACCTTGATCGTGGTTACGATCGTATGGAGCAGAAATTGACCCAACTTGGCGCAAACATCCGCCGCATGAAATAATGGGTCATTATGTTGACTTTAGCTTTGTCCAAAGGACGCATCTTTGAAGAAACCGCCCCTGTTTTAGCAAAGGTGGGTATTCGTCCGCTTGAAGATCCTGAGCAATCCCGTAAGTTAATTATTCCGACCTCTAATCCAGAGGTGCAAATCATCATTGTCCGTGCATCGGACGTACCCACCTATGTGCAATTTGGCGCAGCGGATTTTGGCGTTGCGGGTCAAGACGTTCTGTTAGAAAAAGGCAGCGACGGTTTATACATCCCGATTGATTTAGGAATCGCGCGTTGTCGGATGGCAGTGGCTGTCAAAAATGGCTTTGATTATGCAGCGGCGGTACGCCAGGGATCGCGTTTGCGGGTGGCCACCAAGTATGTCAACTGCGCCCGTGAGCACTTTGCTAATAAGGGCGTGCATATCGATACGATTCATTTATATGGATCGATGGAGTTGGCTCCATTAGTAGGCTTAGCCGATGCGATTGTGGATTTAGTATCGACAGGCAACACCTTGCGCGCCAATAACCTAGTCGAGGTCGAGTCCATTACCGATATCAGCGCACGCTTAATCGTGAATCAAGCATCGTTTAAGCGTAAGCGCGCTCAATTACAAAAGATCTTGAGTATTTGGCAGCCATGAGTGTCAAGATTCGACGCCTGACCAGCCGTGATGCTGGCTTTGAAAAGACCTTGCTATCTAGCTTGTCGATTCCATTAGCCGACGATCAAGCCATTGATCAGATTGTGCTTGGGATTTTGGAGCGTATTGAGCGCGAGGGCGATACGGCACTGTTGCAATACACCCAGCAGTTTGATCGCTTAGCAGTAACTCAGGTTCGTGATCTTGAGATTACCTCTGCTGATTTAGCTGCGGCGTATCATGCTTTACCCCAAGAACAAGCAAACGCACTACGAGCAGCTGCCGAGCGAGTGCGGGCCTATCACGAGCGCCAGAAAGTAGAAACCGGTTGCCATTCGTGGGAATACACCGAGAGCAATGGCACGCGTTTAGGCCAGAAGATTACGCCCTTGGATCGCGTTGGTATTTATGTGCCCGGTGGTAAGGCGGCTTATCCATCTTCCGTTCTTATGAATGCCATTCCTGCCAAAGTTGCAGGGGTTGGTGAGATTGTGATGGTGGTACCTACACCCGATGGTGCGCGCAATCCCTTGGTATTGGCAGCCGCTCATCTAGCGGGAGTGGATCGGGTCTTTACGATTGGTGGTGCCCAAGCGGTTGGCGCATTGGCGTATGGAACCCAAACCGTGCCACCAGTCGATAAGATCGTAGGCCCTGGTAATGCCTATGTAGCAGCAGCCAAGCGCAGAGTATTTGGTCGAGTGGGGATCGATATGATTGCAGGCCCCTCCGAGATCTTGGTGTTATGTGATGGTTCTACCGATCCAGACTGGATTGCAATGGATTTGTTTTCGCAGGCTGAGCACGATGAGCTCGCCCAATCGATTCTGCTCTGTCCTGACAAAGGGTTTATTGATCGAGTGGATGCGAGTATTCAGAAGCTATTGCCGCAAATGCCTAGAGAGAAAGTGATTCGCGCATCCTTGCAAAATCGGGCGCTCTTGATTGAGGTGGACGATATGACACAAGCTTGTCAGATCGCTAATTTGATTGCGGCTGAGCACCTAGAGATTTGCGCAAACAATGCTGATCAATGGGCAGCGCAGATTCGGCATGCAGGCGCTATTTTTATGGGCTCTTATACCAGTGAGTCATTAGGTGATTATTGTGCTGGACCGAATCACGTTTTACCCACGGCACGGACGGCGCGGTTTTCTTCACCTTTAGGTGTTTATGACTTTATCAAGCGCTCGAGCCTCATTGAGGTGAGTGAGGCGGGTGCACAAACCTTAGGTCCCATCGCCAGTACCTTAGCGCATGGCGAAGGTTTGCAGGCGCATGCGCGCGCAGCCGAGATGCGGCTCACGAAAAAATAATTAACTGAGCCCCACTACAGAAAATTACGAGACGATGTCGCACAAGGCATCGATGAGGATGTTCATTTGCTCATTCGTGCCAATCGTAATGCGAAGGTAGTTCTTAATCCGTGGTGTTTTGAAGTGGCGCACGATGATGCCGCGCTCTCGTAAGGCTAAATACAATTTCTCGCCATCATGCTTTGAATGCTGGGTAAAGACAAAGTTAGCGCTTGATGGAAGCGTCTCAAAGCCTAGATTCTTGAGGTACTCGACACAGGCGATCCGGGTTTTGATGACCTCTTGAGTAATGGTATCAAGATGCGCCTGGTCCTCAATCGCCGCAATCGCACCGGCTTGCGCTAATTGACCTAAGGGGTAGGAGTTAAAACTATTCTTCACGCGTTCTAGTCCCGTAATTAAGTCGGGGTGACCTAAAGCGTAACCAACTCGCAGTCCTGCCAAGGCCCTCGATTTTGAGAGCGTGTGGGTGATCAGAAGATTGGGATAGTGTTTTTGTAAGAGTGGTACACACGATTCGGTGCCGTAATCCACGTAGGCCTCATCAACCACCACCACGCTTTGGGTATTTATTTTTAGAAACCCTTCAATTGCTGCGCGCGGTAGAGCGCGACCGGTGGGCGCATTTGGGTTCGGAAAGATGACCCCACCATTTCCGCCTAACTGATTTGTTTTCTGAATGTAGTCATCCAAGTGAATGGCAAATTGACTATCGAGCGCAATCGTTTGGTAGTCAATCCCAAACAGTTGGCAGTAGACGGGGTAGAAGCTGTAGGTGATATCGGGAAAGAGAAGGGGCTTTGGGTGTTTGAGAAGTCCCAAGAACACATGGGCCAGTACTTCATCTGAGCCATTGCCCACAAATACCTGATTAGGTTCTAAGCCATAGTGTTTTGCGATGGCTTCTTTGAGGGCTTTTGCATCCGGATCGGGATAAAGCCGCAAGCCCTCGTGATTACTTGCAGCAATTGCTGCTAAGGCTTTGGGCGAGGGCCCATAGGGGCTCTCATTGGTATTGAGTTTGACAAGTTTCTCGTGTTTGGGCTGCTCTCCCGGGACATACGGGCTTAAGTTCTGCAGGTCGGGGTTCCAAAAGAGGCTCATCGTAATGGGGTCCAAAGAGTAACAATGAAAAACTGGTGAAGTGATTGATTTTGAATGACAAATGATATTATGAACGCTTAAGACTTATTATTTTTATTCACACACCATGCGCCAAGCAGATGTCAGTCGTAATACCTCAGAGACCAAGATCCAAATTACGTTGAACTTGGATGGTACCGGCAAAGCGGATTTGAACTCCGGGGTGCCGTTCTTAGATCATATGCTCGATCAAATTGCCCGTCACGGCATGATCGATCTCAAGGTACATGCCCAGGGCGACACTCACATCGACGATCACCACACCGTGGAGGATGTCGGTATTACTTTGGGCCAAGCGATTGCGAAAGCAGTTGGTGATAAAGCGGGTATTACACGTTATGGTCACTCCTATGTACCACTCGATGAGACCTTGTCGCGCGTTGTGATAGATTTCTCCGGTCGGCCAGGCTTAGAGTTCAACGTACCCTTTACCCGTGCGCGGGTGGGTGACTTTGATGTGGATTTGAGCATCGAGTTCTTCCGTGGTTTTGTAAACCACGCCGGCGTAACCTTGCACATCGATAACATTCGCGGTGTCAATGCGCATCACCAGATTGAGACCGTATTTAAGGCTTTTGGGCGTGCACTGCGTATGGCCTTGAGTATCGATCCACGTTCACCCCATGCGGTGCCATCCACTAAGGGAAGTTTGTAGACACACTTCTTTTACCAACAAATTATTGAGATCGCGATGCACATCGCTATTGTTGATTATGGAATGGGTAATTTGCGCTCGGTCTCGCAGGCTCTGCAGCATGTGGCCCCAGAGTGCAAGATTACAATTGCGAGCGATCCTGCCGAAATCTTGCGTTCAGACCGTGTGGTGTTGCCGGGACAGGGTGCCATGCCCGATTGCATGAAGCAACTCCGTTCTTCAGGTCTCATGGATGCAGTGATGCAGTCGGTGCGTGAGAAGCCACTTTTTGGTATCTGTGTGGGCGAGCAAATGCTTTTTGAAGAGAGCGAAGAGCGCAAACCAGGAGTAACGACCAATACGGCGTGCCTTGCCTTAATGCCAGGGAAGGTAAAACGCTTTCATTTGTCTGGCACGCAAGAAGATGGTTCGAAGTTTAAGATCCCGCATATGGGATGGAACCAGGTTCGCCAAGACCGTGATCATCCGATGTGGCATGGTATCCCTGATATGACGAGTTTTTACTTCGTGCACAGTTATTATGTCGAGGTGGCTAACCCAGAAGATACTGTAGGATCAACGAATTACGGCGGGTGGTTTACATCGGCCGTGGCTCGCGATACTATTTTTGCTACGCAGTTCCATCCCGAGAAAAGTGCTCAATACGGACTTAAGCTCTATCAAAATTTTGTCGCTTGGCGACCCTGATTGATTTCAACAAGATGATCTTATGTTGTTAATACCTGCCATTGATATTAAAGACGGACACTGTGTGCGTCTTGAGCAAGGTGATATGAACCGTAGCACCGTGTTCTCCGAAGATCCTGCGGCGATGGCCAAGCATTGGTTGAGTAAAGGCGCGCGCCGTTTGCATTTGGTTGACCTCAACGGCGCCTTCGCGGGCAAGCCCAAGAATGAGGCTGCAATCAAATCGATTCTGAAAGCAGTGGGCGATGACATTCCCGTGCAATTAGGTGGCGGTATCCGCGATCTAGAAACGATTGAGCGCTTACTCGATGATGGCATTAGCACCATCATCATAGGTACCGCTGCGGTGAAGAACCCCGGATTTTTACAAGATGCGTGTACTGCATTTGCCGGCCACATCATGGTGGGCTTAGATGCTAAAGATGGTAAGGTCGCCACCGACGGTTGGAGTAAGTTAACCGGTCATGAAGTGATCGATCTTGCAAAGAAGTTTGAGGACTACGGCGCTGAGGCTATTATCTACACCGATATCGGGCGCGATGGCATGCTCAAGGGTATCAATCTAGAGGCAACGGTGAAGCTTGCGCAATCGGTGCGTATTCCGGTGATCGCAAGCGGCGGTCTCTCGAGCAAGAAAGATATTGAGGCGCTCTGTGCAGTTGAAGACGAGGGCGTTATGGGCGTGATCGCCGGCCGCTCCATTTACACCGGCGATATTGATCTAACTGAGGCACAACAGTACGCTGATCAACTCAGCAAAGCCAAGTAGGCAAACGATGCTGACCAAACGTATTATTCCTTGCCTCGATGTCACTGCAGGCAGGGTTGTTAAAGGAATTAATTTTGTTGGCTTGCAAGACGCTGGAGATCCGGTGGAGGTTGCAGAGCGTTATAATGAGCAAGGTGCTGATGAACTCACATTCCTAGATATCACTGCAACATCGGATGGCCGTGATCTGATTTTGCCCATCATTGAAGCGGTGGCATCGAAGGTATTTATTCCTTTGACGGTGGGCGGTGGAGTGCGCGCCACTCAGGACGTGCGTCGCTTACTGAATGCTGGCGCTGATAAGGTGAGCATGAACTCCTCAGCAGTTGCCAATCCAGATTTGGTCTCGGATGCGTCCGCGCATTATGGCTCGCAATGCATCGTGGTAGCAATTGATGCCAAGCAAACCGCCCCCAAGCGTTGGGAGGTGTTCACGCATGGTGGACGCAAGGGTACGGGTATCGATGCCATCGAGTGGGCCAAGGAAGTTGCAAAGCGCGGCGCCGGTGAGATCCTGCTCACCAGCATGGATCGCGATGGCACCAAGGATGGGTTTGATCTGGAACTCACTGCTGCGGTAAGTAAAGCAGTACCTGTGCCTGTGATTGCGTCTGGTGGTGTGGGCGGCTTGCAAGATCTAGTCGATGGCATCCAAATTGGGAGAGCCGATGCGGTACTGGCAGCAAGTATCTTTCATTATGGACAGCACAGCGTGCAAGAGGCTAAGCACTATATGGCAGAGCAAGGAATTGCGATTAGACTCTAATCATCATGACCAAGGCTAAATTTACAAAGATATCGGGTTTGCAAGCTGGTCCATGGCTTGATCGCATTGCTTGGAACGAGCAAGGTTTGGTGCCCGTGATTGCTCAAGAGGCTTCATCGGGTGATGTATTGATGATGGCTTGGATGAATCAAGCGTCTCTACTGCAAACCTTGCAAAAGGGTGAGGCAGTGTATTGGTCGCGCTCGCGTAACAAGTTGTGGCATAAGGGCGAAGAGTCGGGTCATACGCAAACCGTGCGAGAGATTCGGTTAGATTGCGATGGCGATACGCTTTTACTAATCGTGGATCAAAAAGACGGAATTGCTTGCCATACCGGCAGTCACAGTTGCTTTTTTAACGAGTGGGACTCTGTGGCGAGCAATTGGGTCGATACAATGAAGCCATGAGTAGCCCGAATCAATTCAACCAAAACCCCAACCTCGATTCCATCTTGGCGCATCTGGCCGATGTGGTTGATAGCCGTCGTGCTGATTTAGCGAGTGGCAAGATCGATGCCGGAAGTTCATACATCGCTCAGTTATTTACTAAGGGTGACGATGCGATTCTGAAGAAGATTGGGGAAGAGGCGACCGAGACCGTGATGGCGGCCAAGGATTCTCGCCAGAATCAGCTTGATCCCAAATACCAACAGTTATTGGTCGGCGAGATGGCTGACTTATGGTTTCACTGCCTGGTGGCGCTCTCAAGGTTCAATTTGCGTCCCGAAGATGTAATAGCCGAGCTCAAGCGTCGTGAGGGTACTTCGGGTATTACCGAGAAGGCCAGTCGCAAAACGTAGTGCTTACCCCCAATTTGCCCGTTTTTGGGCTTAATTCAGGTAAGATGCCAGCCTATGAAACACCCGAGCTATGACCCAAACTGCATTTTTTGCAAGATTGTTGCAGGGGAAATTCCTTGCCAAAAGGTCTACGAGGATGAAGAAATCCTGGCGTTTAAGGACATTAATCCGGCTGCCCCAGTCCATTTATTGCTGATTCCCAAGAAACACCTACCGATGTTGGAGTCAGCGACTGCCCACGATGCGCCATTGCTGGGTAGAATGTTGGAATTAGCCCCGCGTTTAGCTTCCCAAGAAGGATGTCGCCCCGGTAAAGAGGGGGGATTTCGGGTGATGGTGAACAATGGCGCGGATGGGGGTCAGGAGGTTTATCACTTGCATTTGCATGTGATGGGCGGGCCGCGCCCCTGGAAAAAATAATCCGAGGAGAAATTGAGATGGGCTCATTTAGTATTTGGCACTGGTTAATCGTACTGGTCATTATTTTGTTGGTCTTTGGTACCAAGAAACTCCGTAATATTGGTTCTGATCTAGGCGGTGCCGTAAAAGGCTTCAAAGATGGTATGAAAAATGGTGATGAAGCCAAGACCGAACAGATTCAGTCGCAGACCCCTGCTGGTGAAAAGACTGTTGATGTGCAAGCCAAGGACGTGAACAAGTCGTAAGACCTGATCAAACCAAACACACAAACTAAATACCAGCGATGCATCGATGATTGATCTTGGTGTATCAAAGCTCGCCCTGATTGCAGTGGTGGCTTTGATTGTGGTGGGCCCCGAACGTTTACCCAAAGTTGCTCGCATGGCGGGCAATTTATTTGGGCGCGCGCAGCGTTATATGGCCGAAGTTCGTACTGAGGTCAACCGCCAAATTGAGCTCGATGAGTTCAAGAAGCTTCGTGAGGCCAGCGCCGACGCCATGCGGGAGATGGAGAGCACGCTCAATGCCACAGTCCAAGAGGCGAATGTAAATTTGAGTGATCAGGCCGAGCCTACGACCAATGAGTTTTCCAGTTCGCTCTTAGATTCTGCGCCGGATGTGACTAAGGTCTATCGAGATGCTCTGCGTCAGGGTAGGGATAGTTGGGGCGTCAAGCGCACCGCCAGACCCCTTTGGTATAAACACTCAGCGGGTGTGCGCACTCGAGTGCAATCGGGTGCAGCAAGGGTTAAGCGATTTAAACGTCCGGTATTGAGTAAGTAAAAAATCAAGAACAAAGAACAAATCACGATGTCCGATACCAAACCAGGTCAGAGCGAAGAGACTGCAAAAGAGGGCGAGGGTTTTCAAGAAACCTTTATGTCGCACCTCTTTGAGTTGCGCGACCGGGTTATCAAAGCTGCTATAGCAGTCATCGTCGTGTTCCTATCACTCGTTTATTGGGCGCCCGATATCTTTCATTTGTTTGCCAAGCCACTTCTAGATGCCCTTCCAGCCGGGGGTAAGATGATCGTGACCGATGTAACCGGATCCTTTTTTGTGCCGATGAAGGTCACGATGCTGGTTGCATTTTTGATTGCGCTACCGATTGTTCTCTATCAAATGTGGGCCTTTATCGCCCCAGGTCTCTACACCCATGAGAGAAAACTAGTCCTTCCATTAGTAGTAAGCAGTTACTCACTATTTTTGGTTGGAATGTCCTTTGCCTATTTCCTGGTTTTCCCAACCGTCTTCCAGTTTATGGCAAGCTATAACGCACCCCTGGGTGCCGACATGTCGACTGATATTGATAAGTACTTGAGCTTTGCCATGTCCACCTTCTTGGCCTTCGGGATCACTTTTGAGGTACCTGTGGTGGTGGTGGTTCTGGTCAAAATGGGGATTGTGAGCCTAGAAAAGTTAAAAGAGATTAGACCTTATGTGATTGTTGGGGCATTTGTGATTGCCGCGATTGTGACCCCACCAGACGTCTTATCCCAGCTCTTTTTGGCCATTCCTATGTGCCTTCTCTATGAGCTGGGGCTATTTATTGCTCGTTTCTACCTACCCAAAACTGAATCTGAAGAAGAAAAATCAGAATAATTCTGCAACTCATTGATTTAAATGGATTAAATCAATCAAAAATATCTGTTGCACCAATACAACGAATAGCCATAAAAAAGCCTCAAAAGGCTGTATTTACATACAAAAACGGGATAATTCAATGGTCTCGAAGGAATTCGGGCATTTCTTAATTTATGGAGATTTAAACAATGAAAAAATCACTATTTGCACTCGCCGCAGTCGGCGCGTTTGCTGGTGCTGCTCAAGCCCAGTCCAGCGTGACCGTATACGGTATTTTGGATGTGGGATATGTGGGTGGTAATGCCAAGGCAACCACTGTTAACTCAAGTGGTACTCAAGTTACCCCATCAGAAACAGTAAGCCTGCTTGGCCAATCTGCTCAGACTACCAGCCGTTTAGGCTTCCGTGGTACTGAAGACTTAGGTGGTGGCACAACCGCATTCTTTACCTTTGAAACTGGCCTTCAGCCAAATCAAAGCACCCTATCGTCATTTAATAACCGTCAAGCGTTTATTGGTTTAGGTCAAAAAGGTTTGGGTAATGCACGTATTGGTACCCAGTACACTCCAATCCACGAGGCAGTTGGTGCGACTGGTGCTAACCAATTGAACAACTTAGTAGGTGACGTGATTTATCCTCAAAATACTGGCTTGACCAACCAAGACGGTAGCGCAAGTAACGCCAACGCTGGTTACACAGTTCGTGCCAACAACATGATCCGTTTTGAGTCTGACACATTTGCTGGCTTCAAAGGCAAGGCTTTCTATGTTCAGAACTCAAGAAACCAAGATCAGCGTACTTATAGCGCTAGCTCCTCAAGTACCGCAACTCAAGGTTACATAAACGGTATAGGCTACACTGGAGGCAACACCAACAGCACTGGCTGGGGTCTTGGATTGGACTACAGAATTCAAAAATTCTTGATCTCTGCCAACTATCAGTCATTCAAGCAAGAAAACTCTTGGACTTATCAAGAGAACTTAGTTCCAGTTGTAACTGCTGCAGGTCAAACCGCAGTAGTTACTCGTAGCACAGGCGTATCAACTGGTGAGTTGACAAACCTCAATGACAATCAATGGTACGTAGGTGCGACCTATGACTTCGGTATTGTCAAGGCCTATGCTCAGTACATCAACCGTAAGATTGAGTCTGGTCTAGATTCAAATCTCTATGGAAAGCGTACTGCTCAGCAAATTGGTTTGCGTGGAAACGTAACCAAGACTGTAGAGCTCTGGGGCTCGGCTGGTATGGGTCGCAATAGCGCCTTTGGTGTAAGCAATCCAACTGCTAACTTCACTGGTTATCAGTTAGGTGCTAACTACTGGTTGAGTAAGCGTACCAATCTATACACAATCTTTGGTGCAAGCAACACATCGTCCACTTCTGGTAACTATGTAATTCGTGCATCGAACGGGAATGCCGATGGTCCACGTAATTTGAGCGCCAATGCCAACAACTACGCTGTTGGTGTACGTCACACCTTCTAATTTGATGCTAGCTTTGGCTAGTTGAAGATTAGTTGTAGCAAATAAACCCACTGTGGAAACACAGTGGGTTTTTTATAGACTAATCAATTGTTCCAATTGCTTTCGACATAACTACTTATTCACATATGTAGTTGATCAGATTATTAGTCTTAATTCTACTTAATTAAAATCGTCTTAAGCCGTTCGAAAAAACGATTGTCTTTAATGCAGAGAAAAGGTTAACAGTTCTTGCTTAATTAGATTTATGCTTAACAGCAAAGTAATTGCTTTAGTCACAAGAAATATGATTTGGTTCCAAATCTAACTGATAATGGTCATACATCTTTAAATAAATTGCTTCAAGATTTTTGGCAAATAAAGAAGTATTAAATAACGGGGTGATTTGAAGATTATCCCTCAGTTTAAGTTTTACATCTTCTAATTTATTTGGCGCCATTGCAAAATCAATAGCTAAGGCCTCATATTCCTCTTGGCTGAAGGTGATAAGCTCACCTAGACCAATTGTGTTTAATAAACTTGCAGCCACACGGCTTGCAAATGACTGACCCATAAGGGTTAGTATCGGTACCCCCGCTTTTAGTGAGTCAATTGCTGTGGTGTGAGCTCCGTAAGGATAGGTATCTAAAAATAGATCAGCTAGCCGATACCTGGCTAAATAGTCACCCATGGAATCAACTCGTCCAGCAAAAATAATCCGAGAAGGTTCTATGTCTCGATTTTCAAATTCAGCCAGTATGTTCTTTTGAAAATTTCTATTATTTTCCGAAATCCAAAGCACACTATTCTGTGTAGCAAGCAGAATTCTTGCCCAACAATCCAATATAAAAGGGTTGAATTTAAAATCGTTGTTAAAGCAACAATAGATGAAACGATTTCTTGGTAGACCACATTCTTCTCGTGTAAATATCCTGTCAGAGGGAGTGCGTTTTGAGTCATCCACCATATAGGTATTCGGAAGATGGGCAATCTTTTCAGAATACATGTGTTGTTCTGAAATAGGGATAATCGTTCTATCAGCAACTAAATAGTCTATGAACTTAATACCAGTTGTTCCAGGATAACCAAGCCAGTTGACTTGAATTGGGGCGGCGCGATAGGAAAATATACCTCCCCGAGAGTGTTGAGTATGGCCAGCTAAATCGATAGCAATATCGATCTCTAGGTGACGTGCTAATTTAGCAACTTCAAGATCTGATAATTGATTAACTTCGATAAAATGATCAAACACGTTTCTAAGCCGTACATTCATTTGATCGCCGGGAGGAGTCTTCTGCAATGAAAAAGCAATCACTTCAAACCTGCTACGATCATGTAATTCAAATAGCTCAGACGTTAAATGCGAAACCGGATGAGTTCTAAAATCAGGGGAAAAATAAGCAATCCGGAGCCTTTCTTTTTTTGAATATTTTGGAATGGAACCCAATTCTGAATTTGAAGAAAAATAATATTGCACATAAGTATGAGCTGCTTTCTTATGCAACACTGGATCATCAACCAATGATAGTAATGCAAAGGGGCGAATCACCTTCTGATTCCCCATTATTTTTTCAGAAATACTTTCCAAATGGGTCGATAATTCTGACCAATTGCAAATTTTCATTTTGGCGTGAATAAGGTATCCATCAACCCAAAATACATCTGGCTTTAAGTTAAGAGCTTGACTGAAGCAAACAATTGCCTCGTCATAGTCCCCCAGTTCATTTACTGTTACCCCTTTATTAATCCAGCCGGCAGCATAGTCGGGCTTTAACTTAAGAGCTTTGTTATGGTGATCTATAGCTGCATCAAATAGTTTGAGTTCGTAAAGGGCATTTCCTTTTGCAGAATGTGCTTCCGCATAATCAGGCTTAAATTCAAGAGCCTTATCGTAATAAATGACAGCTTCTTCAAAGCGCTTTAGCTCGACAAGAGTGTTCCCTTTGCCAATGTAGCCTTTTAAATAGGACGGTTTAAGACTTAGAGCCTTATCATAATGCGCAATCGCCTCATCAAGACGCTTGAGTTCTTGTAGGGCATTGCCTTTATTAGACCAGGCCTCGGCGTAGTTTGGATTGAGACTGAGCGCCTTATCATAATGAATAACTGCTTCTTCAAACCGTTTAAGCGCTTGCAAAGCATTACCTTTATTAGACCAAGCTTCTGCGAAGTCTGGCCTTAAACTAAGGGCCTTATCGTAATGAGTAATCGCTTCTTCAAAGCAATCGATCTCTTGCAGAGCATTTCCTACATTAGACCAAGCTTCAACATAATTTGGATTAACTTTTATCGATTTTTTATAAAATTCAATCGCATTTTCAAAATTTTTCAGTGAAGCATACACATTACCTAAGTTACTTAAGGTTAAAGGATTTTTTGGCAGAATTCGTAGAGAATCATTTAGGAATTTGAGTGCATCCGGATAGTTGCCCCGCTGTGTATAAACGATGCCCAAGAGTCCTAAAACATGTGGATTATGAGCTTGTAATTTTGATGCCTGATTCAAATAAAGTTCCGCAGAATCCAAATTTGAATTTCCAAGTGACTCAAGCGCTTTGTTTAAAAGGAAGTGAACTTGAGGATTCATCATGAAAATTTATAGTAGATATTCTGATAAAAATTTAACAAGGGAAACTCACTATTTAATGGATTACTTGACACTAAGAGAATGGTTAATCATGAAAGCCTCAAACGCTTTAATTGGCTCAATATCCTCATAGAGAGTTGACTTTCGTTCAATTATTTTATCTTTAACATTTTTACGGAACGAATGATCTTGGCACAGCCTTACTGCTAACTGAATATATTCTGCTGAATCTTTTGCTACCAGTTCTCTAAGTCCAATGCGTTTCAATATCCCACTCCCAAGCCTGCCGCGCAAGAAATTACCATCATGGCTAACTACTGGCAGATTGCATCCGATAGCTTGGATAGCAGTATTAAATCCAGAGAAATGAAGGGTATCAAGCATCGCCGTCGAAGACTTCAATAAACCATGAAACTCACGCGCGTCTAGCCATGGCATGAATGAAATAAACTCTTTAGAATCAAGACCATGTTTGCTGAATTCATTTTCAAGACGATTGCTCAAAACACTGGCCAGCGGGTCTTCAAGGTTAAAAAACACAAATTTACAAGCACCCAACCGTTTCGCTATATTTGCAAAAATCCAATCGCTATCTGGTTGATATTTATAGGGCGTTCCTGGACAGATGAGGACTGGGATATCGGAGGGGAATTGGGACAGAGGCTGATCCTTTGTAGATTGAATATTAACTGGGTCAACGTAGTAAGTGCCAAGATTCGGTAATTGAACTAGCTTTTCAGAATAATAATAAGTGGCATTTGGGGGCTCAAAAAGCTCAGAGGACACATAGTAGTCAATTGTGGGCAAGCCACTTGACTCCGGATGTCCCCATCCAACCAGCTGTACAGGAGAGAGCCTCAAACTTGCAAGTTGAGTGGTTAGTTGATCCATGCCAATTTCGGGGTAGAACAAAAAATCAATTTTTTTGTTAACAATTTCTTGGGCAAAAGCATTTATGTCGTGAGAATAAATGGTGAAAGAATCCGAATTTTCTTTAGCAAAATCTGTTTCCTTATCACAATAGGGGTTGGTGCTAAAAAGATGAATCTCAAAGGCCTCCCTATTTAAATTTTTAATCATTCCCTTAGTGAGTGCATGCCAAACAGAATGATTTCTGAAATGACTGCTGACGATTCCAAGCCTAATTTTTAATCTGGGAGTGTTTTGTTCGGGGCTTGACTGAATAGAAACTGCTTTACCCATCAATTTTGAGCAGAGATCTCCATATTCAGACAGGATATTCTTGTTATTGAAATTGTGATAAGCGAGGTAAAAAGGTTGAGTTGACGCAACAATCTCAATGATTTCATTTGACTTAAGATTTACGTCACTTATCAAGCTGTTTTTGAGTTTTATGAATTCAGTAGTGAAAATTTCTCTAATTGAATTGACATCATTTTTCGGACCCAAAATAGAGGGAATGATGGCAAATACTTTTGCCCACTGCGCCAACCTAAAATTCGGATCGTGCCTTAGGGCAAGATCAAAAAATAATTGAGCCTTATCATTTTGTGCTAAGCCAACGTGCGCAGCACCCTTGCCGTAGTAAGCTTTCGAAGAGGTGTCATCAATCAATAAAGCTGCATCAAAACCACTAATTGCGTTTGCAAATTTTTTTATTTTATTAAGAGTAAATGCTTTTGCTAATAATGCCTCAAAATAATCAGGATCAATGAGTAGGGCGTTATCAAATTCACGGATTGCATGTTCATCCTTATCTAAGCCAGTGAATGCAATACCTTTGCCAAAGAAAGCAACAGCAGACCGAGAGTCAATTTTTAATGTGTCATCAAACGATAAGATTGCTGACTCATATTTTTTTAGCTCATTTAGTGCGATGCCTTTATTTAATAGAGCATCAAAATTAGGTTGTATTTGAATTGACTGTTCGCATGCATTAATCGCTTCAAAGTGCCGCTTAAGCTTGATTAGAGTATTCGATTTATTGGCGTAAGCCTCGCTATATAAAGGATTTAGTTTTATTGCTTTATCAAAAGCTATCAATGCTTCTAAATATCGCTCTAAATGATTGAGGGCAATCCCTTTGTTTGACCATGCCTCAGGAAAGCTGGGATCAATGCTTATTGCTTCGTCAAGGGATTTATTCGCCTCATCGTACTTTTTTAATTGGATGAGTAATTGACTTTTGTTGATAATACTTGCTGCATCATTCGGTTTTATTTGAATTGCTGAGTCATAACAAGCGATTGCGGTATGAAGTTTGCTTTGAAGTGAATATAAAAGTCCCAAGTTATAAAAAATTCTTTCATCATTCTTTATTTCGGTTTTTAAAGACTCGAAAATAAGCAATGCATCATTTATTTTTCCATTATTTGCACAAAGGAGGCCTAATTCAAAAACATAAGATAGCCCCTCTTTTTTTGAGATTCCCTCCAATAAAAGCTTTTGATTATTAGCAAGCTTATTTGATTTAACTAGCTCAAAGAGTTGAATAACAAATGGAGGTGGGTTTTGATTCACAAGTTTGTGCTAATTTTCTTAAAAATACTAAGCGAAGTTACTCTGCTTGCATATCGGAAATGAGTCGTTATTAGACTCACTTCTTTAAACTATCTCTAATTTCTCTTAACAGCACAATATCTTCGGGTGTTGGGGGTGCCTCTTTTGGTTCTTCTGCTCTTATTTTGTTGATGATTTTGACCATCTGGAAGATCACAAATGCGAGCAAGATGAAATTAATCAGGATGGTGATGAAGTTGCCGTAGGCAAAAATAGGTATACCAGCCTTTTTGAGTGCATCAAAGGTTCTTGGTACGTTATCCGGTACTGTGCCAAGAACTATAAACAGGTTGGTAAAGTCAATCCTGCCCCCTAGTAGGGTAGAAATGAGGGGCATGACAATGTCATTGACCAGGGAATCGACGATTTTTCCGAAGGCGCCGCCAATGATGATACCGACCGCCAGGTCAACGACGTTGCCGCGGACCGCAAAGGCCCGGAATTCTTTCATCATCTTGGATGCCACAACTCTCTCCCTAAAAATCATGGGTTTGCTGGAAATTGACCCAAATTAAGCGGTCATTTGGCTTTTTACCTTAAAATTAGAGGTTTATGCAATTCACCCTTTAGAACCCCTTATTTGACTTAGGCACAAGGATAGATCGTACATGAGTGATACCCCAAAAATGGATAAAGACCGCCGCACTTGGCTGATTGCTACGACTGCTGTTGGTGGTTGTGGAGCCGCTGCTGTTGCATACCCATTTCTAGATAGTTTCCAACCATCCGAGCGTGCTAAGGCTGCTGGTGCCCCGGTTGAGGTCGATATCTCCGGCATGAAGCCTGATGAGATTCGCACGGTTGAGTGGCGCGGTAAGCCAGTTTGGGTCTTACGCCGCACCCCAGAGCAAGTAGCTGAACTTCCTAAATTAGACGGCGAGCTGGCCGATCCCAAGTCTTTGCGTGATCCCGCAGCTTTAACACCTACTTATGCTCGCAATGACCACCGCTCGATTAAGCCTGAGTATTTTGTGGCAGTTGGTATTTGTTCACATTTAGGTTGCTCACCAACGGCGAAGTTACAAGCAGGCCCACAACCATCCTTGCCAAACGATTGGCCAGGCGGTTTCTTGTGCCCTTGCCATGGCTCTACCTTTGATTTGGCTGGCCGCGTCTATAAGAACAAGCCGGCTCCGGACAACTTAGAAGTGCCTCCCCACATGTATTTGAGCGACACCAAGATTTTGATTGGTGAGGACAAGAAGTCGTAATTTGTTTATTTAATTATTAGTTACTGATTTAGGAAACTAACTATGGCATTCCAAGAAATTAAAGTCCCAGAAAACGCCTCTGTTGCTCAAAAAGGCTTGGCATGGGTGGATTCGCGCTTCCCATTGACTAAGCTCTTTAAAGAGCATATGAGCGAGTACTATGCTCCAAAGAACTTTAACTTCTGGTACTTCTTTGGCTCCTTAGCCATTGTGGTGTTGGTGATTCAGATTGTGACCGGTATTTTCCTCGTCATGAACTACAAACCCGATGCCATGAAAGCATTTGATTCGGTTGAGTACATCATGCGCGAGGTTCCCTGGGGTTGGCTGATTCGTTACATGCACTCGACTGGCGCTTCGATGTTCTTCGTAGTGGTCTACCTGCATATGTTCCGTGGCTTGATCTATGGTTCTTATCAAAAACCGCGTGAACTCATTTGGATCTTTGGTTGCACCATTTTCTTATTGCTCATGGCTGAGGCTTTCTTGGGATATCTCTTACCCTGGGGCCAAATGTCCTACTGGGGCGCTCAGGTGATTATTAATCTCTTTGCTGCTATTCCCTTAATTGGTCCAGACTTGGCTTTGTGGCTACGCGGTGATTATGTGGTGGGCGACGCAACTTTGAATCGCTTCTTCTCCTTGCACGTGATCGCTTTGCCATTAGTTCTAGTTGGCTTAGTTGCAGCTCATATCATTGCGCTACATGAAGTGGGCTCTAACAACCCTGACGGCATTGATATTAAGAAGAACCTAGATGCCTCTGGTAAGCCAGTGGACGGTATTCCATTTCATCCTTACTACTCAGTGCATGACATTATGGGTCTCGGTGTGTTCCTCATGATCTTCGCCGCCATTGTGTTCTTTGCACCTGAGATGGGTGGCTACTTCTTAGAGGCCAACAATTTTATTCCGGCTGATCCCTTGCAAACGCCTTCGCATATTGCGCCGGTGTGGTATTTCACGCCGTTCTATTCCATGCTGCGTGCGACCACCACCCCGTTCCTGATCCCTCTGTGGATTCTGTGCGCAGTGATTTTGGGGATGGTCATTAAGAACAACAAAGACATCCGGGTGAAAGCCGTTTGCGTTGGCATTTTGGCTGCTCTTGCGGTTGGTTTTTATGTGTTTGATGCGAAGTTCTGGGGCGTGGTCATCATGGGCGGTACGGTCGTGATCCTGTTCTTCTTGCCTTGGCTCGATAAATCCCCAGTGCGCTCGATCCGTTATCGCCCAGATTTTCATAAATACATTTACGGCATTTTCATTGTGAGCTTTGTGATCTTGGGTTATCTCGGCATCAAGCCACCCTCACCACTTTTTGAGAAGATCTCGCAGGTATGTACGATTTACTATCTGGCATTTTTCTTTGCCATGCCTTGGTGGAGCAAGATGGGTAAATTTAAGCCCGTGCCCGATCGCGTGACCTTTGAGGCGCACTAATCCATAAGAACAATAGAAGATATTAGGAATCCAGATGAACCATTCTCTTTATATGATCGGTGCGCTTAAGAAGTTTGTTGTAGTGGGCTTAGGTAGCTTCATGGTGAGCGCTGCATTTGCGGCTGGCAGCGACTTTCCTCTTGATAGCGCTCCTAACCGTGTAAATAACAATGCCTCTTTGCAAAATGGCGCTAAGATTTTTGTGAACTACTGCTTAGGTTGCCATTCTGCAGTGAACTTACGTTACAACCGCTTGCGTGATATTGGTTTGAGTGATCAGCAGATTAAAGACAACTTGATCTTGGGCGATCAAAAGGTAGGCGATCTGATGACTATCTCGATGACCCCTAAGGATGCTAAGGCTTGGTTTGGTAAGGTTCCACCTGATTTATCGGTTGAAGCTCGTGCCCGCGGTACCGATTGGCTCTACACCTACTTCCGTACTTATTACAAGGATGAGGAGAGCCCAACGGGTTGGAATAACATGGTCTATCCCAATGTTGGTATGCCCCATGTATTGTGGGAACTCCAGGGTGAGCGTATTGCTAAGTTTGAAGAGGTAAAAGATCCCAAGAATCCTGCCAAGACAACTAAAGTCTTCAAAGGATTTGAGCAAACCACCCCAGGATTAATGAAGCCCCAAGAATATGATGATAATATTGCGGACCTCGTTTCATTTATGTCTTGGATGGCTGAGCCTACTCAGTTACAACGTAAGCGGATCGGTGTCGTCGTCCTTCTATTCCTTGCAATCTTTACCTTGCTTGCATGGCGTCTGAACAAGGCGTACTGGAAAGACATTCGCTAAGAACTAACTTAGCGTATTTTGATTATTTGATTTGAAGGATATTTGCTTATGATGGTGTTGTACTCGGGTACCAATTGCCCATTCTCACAACGCTGCCGCCTAGTTCTCTTTGAGAAGGGTATGGATTTTGAGATTCGTGATGTCGATCTCTTCAATAAACCAGAAGATATCTCGGTCATGAACCCCTATGGCCAAGTTCCTATTTTGGTTGAGCGTGATCTGATTTTGTATGAGTCCAACATCATTAATGAGTACATTGATGAGCGCTTTCCTCATCCACAGTTAATGCCGCCCGATCCAGTGGCTCGTGCCCGTGCCCGCTTATTTCTGTTTAATTTTGAGAAAGAGCTCTTTGTGCATGTGAGTGCGCTTGAGAACGAAAAGGGCAAGAGTGCTGAGAAGTTGCATGAGAAGGCCCGAATAGCAATTCGGGATCGGTTGACTCAATTAGCACCGGTATTTGTAAAGAACAAGTATATGTTGGGGGATGAGTTCTCAATGTTGGATGTGGCAATAGCTCCTCTGTTGTGGCGCTTAGAGCACTATGGCATTGACCTTTCCAGAAATGCTGCTCCACTCCTGAAATATGCTGAGCGCATTTTCAGTCGTCCTGCTTACATTGAGGCCTTGACCCCTTCGGAAAAGGTCATGCGCCGTTAATCGAAGCATATGTGTCGCTGGCTTAAAATAACAATATGGCTAGCGAAACCCCAAGTACCAAACCCTACCTCATCCGTGCACTGCATCAGTGGTGTACGGATTTTGGTTTTACTCCGTTCTTAGCCGTTTTTGTTGATGAACGGGTTGAAGTGCCCATGGAGTTTGTCAAAAATAACGAGATTGTTCTCAACATCTCTTCAGAGGCTTGCCATCAGCTGCATATTGAGAACGATTGGATCAGTTTTCAGGCAAGGTTTGGTGGTGTACCGAAGAAAGTATTAGTACCGGTCACGCACGTATTAGCAATCTACGCCCGAGAAAACGGCCAAGGGATGTCCTTCCCCTTTGATCCCGAGACCAAGGGTCCGGTAGATAAGGGACTTGGTAACCAAGAAGCCACCAAGACCAAGAGCGAGCGCCCTGTTTTGAAGATTGTGAAGTAAGTTAAAATCTCAATTCTAGAAGGTCAATGCCCCATTAGCTCATCTGGTAGAGCAACTGATTTGTAATCAGTAGGTGGTCTGTTCGAGTCGGACATGGGGCACCAATCACCCTCTTGATCCTATCTTCATTGATTCAGATCCACTTTCCTTGTCTCTGGCAGATACAGTATTGCCAAGGTTGCTGCAATCGCTAGGAAAAGAGTTGGATACCAAAGCCCTGCAAGTTGACTCGTAAACTCTTTATTGAGCCAGGTCACAATCAACGGTAGCAATCCCCCGATCCAGCCGGCTGCTAGGTTGTGTGGCAAAGTTGCTGCACTATTGCGTGTTCTCGCTGGAAACAGCTCCGCTAGAAGAGCCGTTTGAGGCCCCACAACTAATGAAAGCGGTATTGCCAGTGCAATTAAGGTTGCGCTCATTAGAAAATAATCAGGGGCGCTTTGCATTGATAGGCTTTGCAGAAATTGATAGGCAGGCTGAATCAGGATTGTTCCGAGTAACAAGCCGCTAATCACGACTGGACGTCGACCAATTTTGTCGGAGAGTGCTCCTGCAATAATCACCATCGGAAAGAGAACGAGCGTTGCGGTGATGGTGAGGGTATCCACAATTTGCGAACTCATTTGCAAGGCGGATTTCATGAAGATACCGGTATAGACCTGCACACAGAAAAAGAGGACAGATCCGCCCGCTGAGATGCAGAAGAACAACAGAAACATTTGTTTACGCGTTTCTTTGTCTTTAAAGTTATCGCGCAGTGGTGATTTGGCTAGCTCGCCTTTAGCGAGCATCGCTTTAAAGATTGGCGTTTCCTCAAGGGTCATCCGAACCTTGAGGGCAACTAGCAGAAGAACAATAGAGAACCAAAAAGGCACGCGCCAACCCCATTCTTTAAAACTCTCTGGATCTAAATAGTGATGGAGCAAGACCAATTGCAGGATCGAGGCCAGCATTCCAAGCGGCCCCATGAGTTGTAAAACACTTGTCTTCAATCCCCGGTTGGTGCTTCCTGCATGCTCAGTTAAGTAGACCGCACTCCCGCCAATTTCTCCACCGGCAGATAGGCCTTGAAGAAGTCTTAGGGTTACCAAGCAAATAGGTGCCCAAATCCCAATTTGCTCATAGGTGGGTAAAAATCCCACGGCGAAAGTAGCTCCGCCCATTAAGGTGATCGTGATTAGAAAAACTGGCCGACGCCCAATACGATCACCGAGAGAGCCAAAGAATGCTGCACCCAAGGGTCTAACCACCATCCCTGCCCCAAAGGTTGCAAGACTGGCTAAGAGGCCCGTCATGGGGTCGGAGCTTGGAAAAAAGAGTGGGGCAAAGGCCACTGCCAGGGTGGCAAAGGTGAGGAAGTCGTACCACTCTAGAAAGGTGCCAAAACAGGCAGCGGTGGCAATTTTGGGGTAAGAATGGTTGGTATCTGGGGGATTTTGCACAGTAGATTTATTATAAATAATTGATTTAATTGACTATTTTATTCAATACCCGAGTATTTTGTTGCATTGCACACATATTTATTGCGCAGCAGCAAATAATTGGGTATAGTTTCATGGTGCAGTGCAATATCAAACGAATTAATTAATTGGAGAGTACACCATGAATCAAGATCAAGTCGCAGCAAAATTGTCGCAAATCCAGAGCAAGAACCTTGAGACCGTATTTTCTTTGAGCGAAGCTGCTCTTGAGAATGCTCAGAAACTCGTTGAATTGAACTACGACGCTTCTAAAGCTGTGTTGTTAAATGCTCAAGAGAACATTCAGCAAGTATTGAGTGCAAAAGATCCAAAGCAAGTAACCGAACTTTTGCAAGCCGATACTTTGCAAGACGTTGGTAATCAAGCCATTGCTCATCAGCGCAAAGTAACCAAAGTATTGCGTGAGAGCGGTAAAGAGTTTGCTGATGTCGTAGAAGCTAGCATTGAGCAAGCTCAAGCTGGCATGCAAGACTGGGTAAATACCTTGGCTGCAAATGCACCCGCTGGTTCGGATGTGTTTGTATCTGCATTCAAAACCTCGATGAACTCGGTGATGCAAGGTATTGAGCAGTTCCGTGAAGCCAGCAAGGATGCATTGGCTACTGTTGAGAAATCAGCTGACCAAGCATTTGAAGCATTCCAAGGCCAATTGGCTCAAGTGAAAAAAGCCGCCGCTCCTGCAAAGGCTCGTAAGGTTGCTTAATTAGCAATTCGTTGTTCTTGAAGACCCGCTCCGAGTGAGCGGGTTTTTATTTATGCTGAGTCATCATCTTGCGCGAGTAGATTGCTCGCAATCATTTTATTGGGCTTCACACCCAATTCTTTCACTTTCTCAGCAGCTTTAATCAAATTGCCTTTGCCCGTTTTCAGTTTATTGAAGGCATCGTGATAACTCGATTGCGCTTGGTCTAGGCGTTTGCCAATTTGCTCAAGGTCTTCCACAAAGCCTACAAACTTGTCATAGAGGTTGGCGCACTGACGGGCAATCTCCATGGCATTTTTGTTCTGTTGATCCTGCCTCCATAAGTGGGCGACACTTCGCAAGGTGGCCATGAGGGTGCTGGGGCATACCAAGACGATATTTTTACTAAGCGCCTCTTGGTAGAGATTGGGGGCAGACTTGAGAGCACTTAAAAAAGCCGGCTCAATGGGAATAAACATCAATACAAAATCCACACTGGCGATATCCGCAATCCCAGCATAGTTCTTCCCAGACAAACCTTGAATATGTTGCCGAATTGATTGAATGTGGGCGAGTAGTTCCTTATCGGCTTCATCTGGACTGGCTGCCTCAGTATGTCTGGCATAGGCCGTAATTGATACTTTACTATCGATTACGAGGTGGCGACCCTCAGGTAACTTAATAATCACATCAGGCTGTAAGCGACTGCCATCCGCCTGCATATGGCTATCCTGAACCAGATACTCTTCTCCTTTGCGTAAGCCCGAGGACTCCAGGATGGATTCCAGAACGAGCTCTCCCCAGTTTCCTTGGGCCTTAGAGTCGCCCTTTAGCGCATTGGTAAGCGAGCGTGCCTCATCCGACATCTTGAGGTTGAGATTGGCTAGACGCTCAATTTCGTGCTTAAGTGCAAAGCGTTCCCTAGATTCTTTTTCGTAAGAGTTGCTCACTTGTTCCTTGAATTCAGTGAGCTTGGTTTGTAGCGGCTTTAGCAAAATATCGAGCTGCTGGGCATTTTGCTCCGTGAACTTCTTGGTTTTATCTTCCAAAATCTCATTGGCGAGATTCTTAAACTGGTTGGTGAGCGCCTCCTTGGCCTCGTTTAATGAATCAATCCGATGTTGAACTTGCTTACGCTCTGAATCCAACTCAGCCTCTAGGCGAATGGCGCGCTGGAGGACTTGGTCACGCTCAACCCTAATTTGCTCTAACTGGGCAGTTACCTCAGTAATAGTAGCCTGTTGTTGATTCTGATTGGATCGAAGAATGGCAACATACATTCCAAGCCCGATGGAAATGCCAAGGGCAACAATGGTAATCAGGGTAGGAAGGTCTGTCATGGGCTTAGTCTACTGCAGACCAAGCCCACCGAGTGAGCTTTTGAGGAGGGGGCTTGCGATCAAAGACCGAGGAGTTTTTTGAGTTCGCCGCTTTGGTACATCTCGGTCATGATGTCTGAACCACCAATGAACTCGCCATTGACATAAAGCTGAGGAATGGTTGGCCAGTTTGCATACTCTTTAATACCTTGGCGAATGGCTTCATCATCAAAGACATTGACGGTATGCAAGGTCTCTAGGCCACAGGCACGCAAGATATTCACGGCATTACCCGAGAAGCCGCATTGTGGGAACTGTGCGGTACCCTTCATAAATAGAACCACGGGATGGCTGGTCACAATTTCTTTGATCTTGGCTTGGGTATCACTCATGGTGATGAAATCCTTTCATAAACGAACTGGGTTTGCTTCAATTTTTACTTGATAGCTATTTTATGACCGATTAAAAAGTAGGGTCTTATTTTCTGGCCTGCGTGACTCGTAAATGCCCCGCTAGATCAGTAATGGTAGCAATTTCATGAAATGCACGCTTCTCTAGGAGCGTAGCAACTGCAGCCGCCTGATCATAGCCATGCTCGACGGCAATCAGTCCGCCAGGCTTTAAGTAATGCTGGGCGTGATTCACAATCTCCCGAATGCACGACAGGCCATCGCCATCATCAGTGAGCGCTGCTCTGGGCTCAAAGCGTAGATCGCCATCTTGCAAATGGGGATCATCCTTTTGGATATAAGGGGGGTTGCTGACAATTACATCAAATGTGTTTAGGTATCGATCGGGTATTGCTGCATACCAATTACTTTGCAAAAACTCGACCATATGGTTAAGCCCCAAGGCTTTAGCATTCTCGCAAGCAAGTTCAATCGCAGCAGTCGATTGATCAATCCCCAGAATGCTTAGATTGATCGGCGTTTTGCTGATAGCGCATTCATGGGCAATAGCAAGAGCAATCGCTCCAGAGCCGGTTCCCAAATCCAGAATCTGAATGGTTTGATTGGGGTAGTTCGCATCAATCCGCTTTATTTCTTCTAGCGCAAGATCGACCAAGAGCTCGGTCTCTGGGCGTGGGATCAATACCGCTTCATTGACCTTCAGCTCAATTCCATGAAAACTTTTCATTCCTGTGAGATAAGCCACGGGCACCCCAGACTCGCGCTGGGCCTCTAGCGATTTCCAGGCCGTTATGAGTTCATGGGGAAGCGGTTCTTGATCTTTGGCGATTAGGGCCGATCGTGACCAACCCAGATGCTTTTCAAGTAGATCCCCCAATAAGACCTTGGCATCCGTTTTATTGAGTGGGGTACTCTCGAGGAGAGTAGCAATCGTGTTGGCCATGATGCGGATTACGCATCGCCCATGGCGGCTAAGAGTTCAGCTTGATGTTCTGCTGCCAGGGCATTTAATAGATCGCCAATATCGCCATCCATCATGGCATCAATTTTGTAGAGGGTTAGGTTGATACGGTGATCGGTGATTCGGCCCTGGGGAAAGTTGTAGGTACGAATCCGGTCACTGCGATCGCCACTACCCACTAAGGATTTACGGGTTTGGGCTTGTTCTTGCTGCTGCGCATATCGTTGGGCATCCATGATGCGTGAGACTAAGACCTTCATGGCTTGATCTTTATTGCGATGTTGGCTGCGATCGTCTTGGCACTCCACCACTATTCCAGTAGGAAGGTGAGTGATCCGCACTGCAGAGTCGGTTTTATTGATGTGTTGTCCACCAGCACCCGAGGCCCGAAAGGTGTCGATGCGGATCTCTGCTGGATTAATTTTGACGCTCTCGATTTCATCGACTTCGGGCATCACTGCAACCGTACAAGCCGATGTATGAATCCGTCCTTGAGTCTCAGTTTGCGGGACGCGCTGTACCCGATGACCACCAGACTCAAACTTCATCTTGGCATAGACGTCATTGCCCGCTAAGCGCACGATCACCTCTTTATAGCCCCCAAGATCCGACTCGGCTTGACTAACAATCTCGGTTTTCCAGCCCTGACGCTCGGCGTAGCGGGTATACATGCGAAGAAGATCCGCTGCAAACAAAGCGCTTTCATCACCGCCAGTGCCCGCTCGGATCTCTAAAAAGATATTGCGCCCATCGTCTGCATCTTTGGGTAGCAAAAGGGTTTGTAGGCTTTTCTCAAGATCGGCCATCCGTGCTTGTGCATCTTTTTCTTCTTCGTCGGCAAAGTCCTTCATTTCTGGGTCAAGGCGCATTTCGCTCGCAGCCTTTGCATCCGCCTCCGCTTTTTTGTAAAGCCCAAACTGCTCCACCACCGTTGAGATATCAGCATGCTCACGCGTGAGTTTACGATAGACATCCATATCCTTCGCGGAGTCTTCTTGCATCAAAATGGTATTGAGTTCAGCCAAACGGGCATCCAGATGCTCCAGCTTGGCACGCATGCTGGATTTCATCTAATGGCTATCGGAGGGACTATTTTTATCGCTTGAGTGAGTGGCAAATAACTTGGGTAGTAATTTCAGTAAAGCATCACGCTCCGAACCACTAGCGTGTTGTAGGGCGTGTAAGGAGCCATGCAAGAACTTATTAGTAAGACCCTGGGCCATGGCATTGAGAACCTCTTGCGGGTCCTCGCCGCGAACTAAGCGTTTAAGGGCGCGCTCTAGCTCAATTTGTCGTAGGCGATCACCTTGTAGTTGAAGATCTTGGATTAACGGTACGGCATTACGGCCTTGTAGCCAGTGCATGAAATTACTCACACGCTCTTCAATAATGATCTCGGCCTGGCTTACTGCGGCTTGACGTAAATTGGCGCCGGCTTGGGCCATAGTGCCTAAGTCATCCACTGTATAGAGATACACATCATTTAATCGGGCGATCTCGGGCTCAAAGTCTCGTGGCACTGCCAGATCAATCATCACCATGGGCTTGCGACGCCTGAGCTTTAGGGCACTTTCCACCATCCCCAAGCCAATGATAGGTAGCGGGCTAGCGGTCGACGAGACAATAATGTCAAACTCATGAAGACGTGTGGGAAGGTCATTGAGACGAAAGGACTCTGCTTCGATATTTTGGGCTGAGATTGAGTCCGCCAGTTCTTGCCCACGCTCTACAGTACGATTTGCAATCGCTGCACCGCGGGGTTTACGAGCCACGAAGTGGGTGGCGCATAAGGTAATCATTTCACCGGCGCCGATAAATAGAATTTTCTGTTCACCAATCGATGCAAAGATGCGTTCGGCTAAGCGAACCGATGCAGCAGCCATCGAAATGGAATGGGCACCGATTTCAGTTGAGCCACGAACCTCCTTCGCAACGGAAAAGGTTTTCTGAAAGAGTTGATTGAGATAGGTTCCTAGGGCACCAGCCTCATTGGCGGTGCGAACCGCATCTTTCATTTGACCCAGGATTTGGGTCTCACCAATCACCATTGAATCCAAACCACAAGCTACCCGAAATGCATGACGTACGGCATCGGATTGTGGCAGGGTATAGATATGGGGTTGTAAAACGCTGGGTGCCAAATTTTGGCTTTTGGCTAACCAGTCAAACGTTGCCTCATGAAACTCACCCTCAGAGGCGGGATCATTAGCCGCGCAATAGAGTTCGGTACGATTGCAGGTCGACAGAATGGTTGCCTCAGGCATGCCGCCACGATTAACGCCACCCAAATGGGAGCGTAGGTCGGATAATGCGTCAAGCAGACCCTCGGGATCAAAAGCCACTTTTTCCCGAACGGCAACTGGCGCTGTGTGATGGTTAATACCCAAAGTCAACAGCTTCATATTGATAATTATAGGTTTCTTGGGGCTAATAGGGGCGTTTTGAATGGGGTTTTTGGCTTATTTACTACTCGGAAGCTTGATGGGCTGGGCTGCTGCCCATTATTTTCCTGGGTTTTCCCCTAGAAATAAGGGTGCTAAACGACCCAAGCGAACCAAGGCTACTTACCTCTGGAGCATGTCCCTGGGGATTCTTGGGACTGCCTTTGCAAGTTTTGGAGGCCAAGCTGCGGGGCTATTTACTGCTGGGCAAATGCTCGAGTGGGGCAGTGCGATTGTGGGGGGATTTTTGTTCAGTTTAATGTATTTATTATTCAAAAAATGATAAAAATTTCATATAGAATAAAGGGTATTTAAGACTTTTATTGACAAAACTTGCCAAAAATTTAAAATGAAGACAATGACAACAATGAATATTTCCCTACCTAACTCAATGAAAATATTTGTTGATCAGCAGGTTAGTAGTCGAGGGTATGGAACAAGTAGTGAGTACTTGAGAGAACTTATTCGCAAGGAGCAAGAAAGAAACGTCTTAAGAGAATTGCTGCTTGCAGGGGCCTCATCGAAACCGGTTCAAGAGATTAATTCTGGATATTTTGATGGGTTAAGAAAAAAAGCAAAGAAATTAGCTTCTAGTTGATCTCAAAAAAATTAATACTTCTAGATTTTGCGAATAGAGATGCTGACAAGATTATCAAAGACACTGTCTGCGATTATGGCCTGGCTGCCTCATTGAAATTAATTGATGAACTTGAAAAATCTTTAAGACGAATAGGCCGTTATCCAAAATTAGGCTCCTTAAGAATTGGTCAGGAAATTAGTTTTGATAACTTAAGGTCGTATGCACTCAAAAAAGCGCCATATATTATTTTTTATTTAGAACATGAAGAATACATTGGTGTGATACGAATACTTCACCAAAAACAAGATATTCCCTTTTGGCTTGAGAATTTGGCCTGAGCGGTAAAGCTAAACCCAATCGATCGTCTCCATATTTATAGAAGTTAAATACGCATTTGCCTTCGTAAAGTGCCCAGAACTTTTTTGATCACCTGGGTAGATAAATGGTTGTTTTGTTTTATAGACTCCAAGGCCTGAGGGGTGGGAGGATTTTAGGATGAGGTGTTGGTTGGGATTGTGAATGTATTCCTCCATAGACTGCGCATGGCCACCCCAAAGCATCCAAACGAGATTGGGTTGTTGCGAGAGTTTTTGAATGATCTCAATCACGAAAGGTTTCCACCCTAATTGCGCATGCGAGTTTGCTTCACTGAGACGAACTGAGAGGGCGGTGTTTAATAACAATACCCCTTGCTTTGCCCAGTGAGTTAAATCACCATTGCTGAGAGATCCCAATCCCTCAAGCATTAATGCTTTATTGATATTGCGCAGTGAGCTAGGAAATTGTTTGGATTGCAGCTGAATATCTTTGGGGACTGAGAATGCCAAGCCTTGTGCCAGCCCCGGAGAGTGATAGGGGTCTTGACCTAAGATTATGACCTTCACCTGGTTTACCGGTGTGAGATGCAAAGCATTGAAGATCCGCTCTCGATCGGGACGAATCGCATCGCCATGTTCTTGGTATTCGATAGCAAACTTTTTAGATAGGGAGTACCAATTACTTGATTGCAGATAGTCATTTAATAGCAGCCGCCAATCATCAGGGATGAAGTGCTTTAGATCCATGCTGATGGAGCAATACTATTTTTTAGGCTGCTTGAGCTCATATTGAGCTGGACAGTCGAGCTTTAAGGCAACGCTAGTTTGATGCTCTTGATCTTGTCGGAAGTAATGGAAAGCGATTTTCTTGCTGTTCACAAGACTTCCGAGCACTTGATCCATTCTCGCGCTGATGATGCGTTGCTGATTAATGCTACCGATCAGATCGTTTGGGGCCAGCCCTGCCTGCTGGGCAATGCCACCATCAAGCACATGCGTTACCTTGATCCAGCCGTTGCTATCGGTATAGCGCATCCCAAGGGCTAGTTTGATGGATTCAGTAAAGTTCGCTTGCTTTTGTGCCACTTCGATATTAGCAATCTGAGGTAACCAAATCTGCAAGGGTAGATCTTCTGTGCCATCAATGTAGTCGCGCTTAAAGCGTTGCCAAGTTTTATTAAAGCCAATCCCAATCGTTGAGCTAATGGCTAGATCTAGGGCATATTGATTAATTCCAATCCCAGTTTTGCCATGTTCTTTCCATAAAAAGCGCATGACATTATCCAGTGAGTGTTGATGGATTGAGTGCTGCCGAATTAAAAGATCCAGACCTAGGGCAATGAGTGATCCTTTGGCGTAGTAACTCACTACTGAATTAGGCGTATTCTCATCCATCTGGTAATACTTGGTCCAAGCATCAAAGGAGCTATCGGCAACGCTTTGTTTGGTTCTGCCAGGATTTCGCAATACCCCGTTCCAATTGTTAGCCACTAGCTCCAAGTAGCGCTCCATGTTGACGCACCCACTACGTATGAGTTGGAGATCGTCGTAGTAACTGGTAAATCCTTCAAAGAGCCACAACAGTCGGGTGTGGTTGCGTTCATTTAAGCGATAGGGTTGAAAGGCTTTCGCCTGAATTCGTTTGACGAGCCAGGCATGAAAATACTCATGACTACAGAGTCCTAAAAACTCTTCATACGATTTTTTAGGCCTTTGAGTGCTGTGATCACCGTAAGGTAATTGATCGCGTTTACACAATAGCGCCGTGCTGTCGCGATGCTCGAGCCCACCATAGCCATCGAGAGCAGCATTAACAATAAATAGATATTGTTTAAATGGTGCCTTGGGCTTGCGAGGCTCAAATAAACGAATCGTGGCATCACAGATTCCTTGGAGATCATTTGCAAGTTGATTTCGATCGAGTAATTGTGATTGCTCGCTCGTTAATCCCTGAATGACCATGCGGTGAGGAGTGCCGAAGGATTGCCACTCAATCGTCTCAAACTGTCCGAGCGCGACCGGATGATCAATCAAATCTGCATAATCTTTGGCCATATAAAAGCCAAAACTGCTTGCATCGGTCTTCACCTGGCGAAGCGTCGTTTGTACTTGCCATTGCTTGTTAGTCTGATTATGTGACGGGGCAATAGCCAGTGAACAGGGTAAATGGGCCTGACCTTCGACGGCGAGACAGAGACTGGTGGGATTAAAGAAGCCACGATCCTGATCTAAATAAGCCGTGCGTACCGATTGATCAAAGGCATATACCGTAGTGACAATCTCGCAAGACCCAGTTCCTTTGGGGATACGCCAGCGATCATTATCGAGACGCTCTAGGGCAATCTTTTTCTTTACTTCGGTCTGATTTCTGGGGAGAGTAAAGGCGGCAATCGACTCAATATGCTTACTAAAGTCCCGAATTAAATAACTACCTGGAATCCATGCAGGCATATGCACAACTTGCCCTTGAGGATTTGGATGGTGAATCACGAGCGAAACGGTAAAGCGATGACCATGTAGATCATCAGGCCATACCGTGTACTGAATTGCAGGGGTGGAATCCAAAGCCATCATGAATTATTTCAAAGAGGCGAGCTTCTTCTCGATATCAGAGAGCTGTACAGCTCCTGGAAAGCGACTGCCATCGGTAAAGAAAATGGTGGGCGTGCCATTGATTCCATAGGTCTTGGCAATGGCCATATTTTTATCAATTGGATTGGTGCAATCCGATTTGCCACTTGGGGTAATGTTGCTAAGCATCCAATCGTTCCAGGCTTTTTGCTGATCAGCGGCGCACCAAATTTGTTTTGATTTGAGTGCCGAGTCCGCCGAGAGAATTGGAATCAAATAGTTGTAGATAGTGACATTATCGAGTTGTTGCAAGCTTCGCTCTAGCCGTTTGCAGTAACCACAGTTGGGATCCGAGAACACGGCAATTTGACGGCTACCATTACCACGTACGATTTTGATCGCGTTAGCCTGGGGAAGCTCTGACCATTTGATTCGATTGATATCCTCTTGACGCTTGGCGGTTAAGTTGGCGCCCGATGCGAGCTCAATCATTTCCCCCTGAATCAAATACTTGGCACTGCTATCGGTATAGAAAATCTCTTGATTGATCTGGACCTCAAATAAACCTGGAATTGGCGATGGCGTAATGTTACGAACGTTTGCTGAGGTGCCTAAGCGTTTTTGCAACTCGGCACGAACTTGTCTTTCTGACATGGCATCGACTGAGCCAAAAAAGCCGACCAAGACGATCACTAGACCTAAATGCTGAATCAATTTACCCATGCAACTGTTCTCCTAGTGCGCGCTCAATCAGTTGGCGCTTGATGATATGACTTCGATTAACCATTCCTAAGCCCCAGTTTCGTAATCCCTTTTCGATTGAGCTTTGTGCTGCAAACAGTTTCTTTAAGCGATCCGTCAGCCATAAAAGTGAGGTGGTATCTCCTTCGCGCTCGCGCTCATAGCGACGCAGCAAAATGCGATCATCCACTTCGCGATAGGACTCTTTGTGCTTCATGATGTGAAGCAGGCTTGCCACATCCCGTAAGCCTAGATTGAGGCCTTGACCAGCCAATGGGTGCATGACGTGTGCAGAATCACCAACCAAGATTAATTTAGGATCGTAGTCTGGGCCAATCAGGCGATGCGCTTTGATGCAACGCAGAGGAAAGCTTGCTGGCGTAGATTGCAGTTGCAGCTCACCGAGTTGATCATGAACTTCCACACCAAATTGGTTTGACCATGTCTGGCTATCCAGTTGTAATAAATAGTCGGCATGCTCATTTTGTGTTGACCATACCATTGAAACCTGTTGCTGGGGTAATGGCAGCATGGCTAAGATGTCGCCACTAGGCAAGAACCATTGGTAGGCGGTCTCGCGATGGGCAATCGAGCAGGTAAAGTTGGCAACCACTGCGTGCTGATCATAGGAGTGTTGATCGATTTCAATTCCAACTGACTGGCGTAGAGGGGAGTTCGCACCATCGGCTGCGATCACCAGTTTGGCTTGGATGGTTCGACCATTGCTCAATGAAAGCGTTGGAGAAGTATTGGGCTCAAACCGAACCTCGTCAACACTGGCCTCAATGCTTTGTAGATTCTTACTGAACCGCATCGCTTGGGTTAGCGTGGCTTCAATCAAATCAGATTCAGCAATCCAGGCAAGTTCCGGTCGACCGGCTTCAAAGGCCGAGAAATGCAGTTGATCATGCTTTTGCCCACGATCGCCATAGATTCGCATATCGCGCACTGCTTGAATGCGATTCTGATCTAAGCCATCCCAAATGTTTAGTTCGGATAAAAGATGTTTGGTACTCGGTGAGAGCGCATAGATTCGCTGCCCAAAGGAAGGCTCAAGCGCAATTGTCTGATGCAAATCGGGTGCAATTTGAATCACCGAGTAGCCCAGTTGCGCCATGGCAAGTGCACTTGCCTTACCCACAATACCACCCCCAACGACCGCAAAGTCGGATTGGGTATTGGTGTGTTGGGCAGAATTGGATGTACTTTGGGAATGCATACCAAGATGATAGCGAATCAAGCGCATTTACAATGGGGGCATGTCACTCAAATGCGGAATCGTTGGCCTGCCGAATGTAGGCAAATCCACCCTGTTTAATGCCCTCACCAAGGCAGGTATTGCAGCCGAAAATTATCCCTTTTGTACGATTGAGCCCAATGTGGGCATGGTCGAGGTCCCGGATCCTCGTTTGGCTGCCTTAGCGCAGATTGTGAGTCCTGAGCGAATCGTGCCCGCCACGGTCGAGTTTGTCGATATTGCTGGATTGGTAGCCGGCGCCTCCAAAGGGGAGGGTCTTGGAAATCAATTTTTGGCCAATATTCGGGAGACCGATGCGATTACCCACGTTGTGCGTTGCTTTGAGGATGCCAATGTGGTTCATGTGAGTGGCAAAGTCGACCCGATTGCAGACATTGGAGTGATTGATACCGAATTAGCTCTGGCAGATTTGGGTACGGTTGAGAAAGCCCTGCAGCGTTACTCGAAGGCAGCTAAATCGGGTAACGATAAAGAGGCCGCAGCCTTGGTTGCGGTACTCACCAAAGTTCAGGCGCAACTGGATCAAGCCTTGCCGGTAAGGGCCATGAGCCTTAGTAAGGAAGAGTTAGTTCTTCTTAAACCTTTTTGCTTAATTACAGCAAAACCGGCGATGTATGTCGCGAATGTGAAAGAAGATGGGTTTGAGAGCAATCCCCATCTTGAGGCGGTTAAGGAGCATGCTGCTAAAGAGAATGCGCCGGTCGTTGCGGTATGCGCAGCCATTGAAGCTGAGATTGCTGATTTAGAGGATGCTGACAAGGCCGAGTTCTTGGCTGATCTGGGGATGAGCGAACCAGGTCTTAATCGAGTAATTCGGGCGGGCTATAGCTTATTGGGTTTACAAACTTACTTCACAGCGGGCGTGAAAGAGGTGCGTGCTTGGACCATACATATTGGCGATACGGCGCCTCAGGCTGCTGGCGTGATTCATACGGATTTCGAACGCGGCTTTATTCGAGCACAAACGATTGCGTATGACGATTACATTCAATACAAAGGTGAGCAGGGCGCAAAGGAAGCGGGTAAGATGCGCGCCGAAGGTAAGGAATACATCGTCAAGGATGGCGATGTCTTGAACTTTTTATTTAACGTCTAAGTCAAGCAAATAATGCTGCAAGTGCCTTGCCTGGATGCTCAGCGCGCATAAAGGCTTCGCCAATTAAAAATGCATTAACCCCGGCCCCTTGCATCCGCTTGACATCGTTGGCATTGAGAATCCCCGACTCTGTAATGACGAGCTTTTCTTTAGGAATAGCTGGCAATAGATCGAGGGTGGTTTGTAAGCTGACCTCAAAGGTTTTGAGATTACGGTTATTGATGCCCAGTAGCGGCGTTTGCAGTTCAAGAGCCACTTCTAATTCCACCCCATCATGAACTTCGACTAATACATCAAGCTGGTTCTCGATCGCACATGCTTCAAGCTCTTGCATTTGCGATAACTCAAGTGCCGCGACAATTAAAAGGATTGCATCAGCACCCATCGCCCGCGCCTCATAGACCTGATAAGGGTCAATGATGAAGTCCTTGCGAATCACTGGCAAAGAGCATGCAGCTCGGGCTTCTTTGAGATATTGTGGTGAACCCATGAAGTAATCCCGATCGGTGAGGACCGATAAGCAGGTCGCGCCATGCGCGGCATAACTTTGGGCAATGTCATGTGGCATAAAGTGCTCACGCAGCACTCCTTTGCTCGGACTTGCTTTTTTGATTTCTGCAATGATGCCGGGTTTGTGATTACTGACGGAGTCTATCAGTACTTGAGCAAAGCCACGCACCTTTCTATTTGGATCAGAATTAGCACTCAATGCCTCTTTTAAGATTTCACCACTAGAGATCAATCGTTGCGCAGCCACAATCTCATGTCGCTTAGTCTCCAGAATACGATTCAGAATATCGCTCATGAGGCAAGACTTTGCGTTAACGCAACAAACGCTTCGAGTTTCTGTTTAGCCTTACCCGAAGCAATTGTGCTGTGAGCCAGCTCGATACCATCGGCAATCGATGGAGAGACATTAGCAGCATAGAGGGTGGCGCCTGCATTGAGGCACACAATATTGCGTGCAGGCCCTGATTGATTGTTCATGATATTCAAAATGATGGCTTTGGATTCTTGCGCATCAGCAACCTTTAGAGTGTCCATTGAAGCGTGAGGGATTCCAAAATCACTGGGCTTAATTTCATACTGATTGATTTGCCCCTTGCGCAGTTCAGCGACCATGGTGGGGCCCGAGAGCGTGATCTCATCTAAGCCGTCATTGCCATGAACCACTAAAGCGTGCTCGGCCCCCATTAGCTGTAAGACTTTTGCTTGAGTAGCCACTAGCTCTGGATGAAATACGCCCATCACAATATTGGGCGCTTTTGCGGGATTGGTGAGGGGTCCCAAAATATTAAAGATGGTGCGTACCCCTAGGTCCTTGCGGACCGGAACCACGTTTTTCATGGCGGGGTGATGATTGGGGGCGAACATAAAGCCAATACCAAGTTGCTCAATGCATTGACTTACTGCAGCGGCGCTCAGGTTTAGTTTGACCCCGAGCGCTTCCAAAACATCAGCGCTGCCTGACTTGCTACTAACACTTCGGTTGCCATGCTTCGCAATCTTGGCCCCTGCCGCGGACGCAACAAACATGGATGCTGTCGAAATATTAAAGGTATGGGCACCATCGCCACCGGTACCCACTACATCGACTAGATGGGTCTTATCCTTAACATCCACAGCAGTAGCAAAGTCCCGCATCACGGTCGCCGCCGCAGCAATTTCGGTGGGCGTTTCTTTTTTGCTACGAAGGGCAACCAAAAGGGCGGCCACCATCGGGCCTGGCAGTTCACCACCCATAATGGCGCGCATGATCTGTACCATTTCGGCTTCGGGTAACTCTTTGCCGTCAATCAAGTGTTGCAGGGTTTGGGATGGGGTCATGGCCGTTTCTTACTTCATCGCTAGAAAGTTTTTCAGGAGAGCGTGACCGTGCTCAGAGAGAATCGACTCTGGATGAAATTGGACACCCTCCACGCATAACTCTTTATGACGCACGCCCATGATTTCGCCATCGTCAGTTTGTGCGGTGATGGTTAAGCAACTGGGTAAGTTCTCTCGATTAATAGCGAGCGAGTGATAGCGCGTCACCCGAAATGATTTTGGGAGATGTTTAAATACGCCTTCGTCGGTATGGTTGATCTCATCAGTTTTGCCGTGCATCACTTTCTTAGCGCGGATCACCTCGCCTCCAAAAGCCTCACCAATCGCTTGATGCCCAAGGCAGACGCCCAGAATCGGAATCTTACCCGCATAGGTCTTGATGGTATCAACTGAGATCCCTGCTTCCTTTGGGCTGCAAGGTCCCGGGGAGATACAAATCCGATCCGGATTGATTTTGGCAATATCCGCAACGCTGATTTCATCATTACGGACAACTTTCACGTCTTCGCCAAGCTCTGCAAAGTATTGCACCAAGTTATAAGTAAAGGAGTCGTAGTTATCGATCATTAAGAGCATCGTTATGCTCCTTTAGAGGATTCGGTTAATTCAGCAGCTGCTAATACTGCTTTCGCTTTCACTTCGGTCTCTTTCCATTCGGAGGTGGGATCCGAATCGGCCACGACACCTGCGCCCGCTTGCGAGTGCAGCATGCCGTCTTTAATCACACCGGTGCGGATCACAATCGCCACATCCATATCGCCTGAGAACGAGAGATAACCGGCAGCACCGCCATAGATACCACGTTTGGTAATTTCCATTTCATCAATAATTTCCATCGCCCGAATTTTGGGGGCACCAGATAGGGTGCCGGCAGGGAAGGTGGCGCGTAAGACATCCATATTGCTCATATTGTCCTTAAGCTCACCTTCGACGGAGCTAACGATATGTTGCACGTGGGAATACTTTTCAATTACCATCGAATCGGTGACCTTGACACTTCCGGTCTTAGCGATGCGCCCAACATCATTACGGGCTAGATCAATCAACATTACATGCTCAGCAATTTCTTTGGGATCTGCCAACAACTCTTTCGCGAGTTGCGCATCTTCCTCAGGAGTCGCACCGCGGCGACGAGTTCCGGCTAAGGGCCGAATCGTGACCATTTTGCGTCCCTCACGTTTTTCTTGGCGCACCAAGATCTCGGGGGATGAGCCCACAATTTGCAAATCCCCAAAGTCATAGAAATACATGTAAGGGGAGGGGTTGAGTGAGCGTAATGCGCGGTAGAGTTGCAATGGTGGTTCAGTGAAGGTTCGGCTGATGCGCTGGCCAATGACCACCTGCATACAATCGCCTGCGAGGATATAGTCCTTGGTGCGACGCACTGCATCTTCAAAATCGCTCGCTCTAAATTTACGGATAAGCTCAGGGTACGGCTTGGATGCTTGTTCTTCGGGTATCTGGATCGGGACTGTAAGCATGGCTTGCAAGTTTTGCAGCCGTTTAGTGCCGCTCTCATAAGCGTTAGAGTCATTGGGATCTACATACACAATGAAATAGATCTTGCCTGCGACATTGTCAACCACAGCCAATTCCTCGGTGAGCATCAGCTGAATATCAGGCACACCGATTTCATCGGGTAAGGAGTGAACCGCAAGTCGCTTTTCAATATAACGAACCGTGTCGTAGGCGAAGTAACCGGCTAAGCCACCACAAAAACGCGGCAGATTTGCCTGAGGGGCGACCTTAAAGCGTTTGAGATAGTGATCAATAAAGTCAAGCGGGTTCTCGTGATTGCGCTCAATGACCGTATCGTCGTGCACGATCTCATTGGTTGGGTTACTAGGGGTGCCAACGGTTCTAAAAATAGTTCGTGCCGGTAGGCCAATAATGGAATAGCGCCCAAAGCGCTCGCCGCCATAAACGGATTCCAACAAAAAGGTATTTTTTTGGCCAGACTTTTGGGTCAGCTTCAAGTAGAGCGATAGGGGGGTCTCGAGATCGGCAAGTGACTCCGCAACCAGCGCCACACGGTTATACCCTTGCTTCGCAAATTTGTGTAAGTCAATTGTATTCATCATGCCCAGGTCGTCTTTAATGATTTAAGACCCAATCGCGTTACGCATGGCATGAATGACCTCAGCATAATTTGGCTTACCAAAAATCGCCGAGCCTGCTACAAAGGTATCGGCTCCAGCCTCGGCAACACTAGCAATATTGTCAATTTTGATTCCCCCATCGACCTCAAGGCGAATGGCTCGACCACTGGTTTCTTGATAGCGATCGAGCATCTTACGTACCTGTTCGATCTTAATAAGAGTGCTGGGAATAAAAGATTGACCTCCAAAGCCTGGGTTGACTGACATCAGAAGTACCAGATCAATTTGATCTAAGGCGTGGTCTAGGTGATGGATCGGGGTAGCGGGATTAAGGACTAGCCCAGCTTGGCAGCCATGATCTTTAATGAGTGAGAGGGTGCGATGCACATGCGCACTGGCCTCGGGGTGAAAGCTGATCAGATTGGCTCCTGCTTTGGCAAAGTCAGGGACAATCCGATCAACCGGCTCAATCATGAGGTGGACATCGATCATCGCCGGTTTACCGTTTTTGATGGCATGGGGACGTATTGCCTCACAAACCAAGGGCCCAACCGTTAAATTGGGCACATAGTGGTTATCCATTACGTCAAAGTGAATCCAATCGGCTCCGGCATTCAAGACAGCCTTCACCTCTTCGCCCAGTTTGGCGAAGTCGGCTGACAGAATCGAGGGGGCAATGATGGCGGAATTAGGGCTCATTTGAGTGGTTTTTGTCATATATACCTAGATTCTATCTTGCGAACGGGGTTGGGATAGCGCAGAATGCAGGTCATGAATCCACCCGAAATTACCGTAAACGTCCGCCCCCAGTACCTTCCCGAGCAATCGGATCCCGATAATCAGCAATACGCGTTTGCTTATACCGTGACCATTCGCAATACCGGAACGGCCAGTGTTCAGCTAATTGCCCGCCATTGGTTGATTACCGATGGCGAAGGGGAGGTTCAGGAGGTGAAGGGTTTGGGGGTAGTTGGTCAACAGCCACTTTTACGCTCCGGCGAGCATTTTGAGTACACCAGTTGGGCTACTTTGCCCACACCAGCCGGCACGATGCGCGGGGAGTATTTTTGCGTCACCGAGGATGCTCAGTTTTTTCAGGCAACAATTCCAGAGTTTGCCCTGGTGATGCCAAGAACCTTGCACTGAATAGGGCTATTCGGGAGTTTTGGTTAGGATTCTCGTTAAGATGGAAATGCATTCACTAAATTAAACCTATTAATCAAAGGATTCAATATGAAGCAACTTTCGTGGTCCAGCGCATTAGGCAGCATCACTTTGCTTGCCAGTAGTTTATTGATTTCACCATTAGCAATCGCTCAGCAAAGCACCCTCGATAAGATGAAGTCTACCGGTGTAGTAACTATGGGTGTGCGTGAGTCATCTGGCGCCCTCTCCTATACCTTGGGTGATGGTAAATACGCAGGCTTTCATGTGGAAATCTGCAATACCGTATTGCGTGATATTCAAAAACAATTGAATTTAAAGACATTGGATATCAAATACACCCCAGTCACTTCACAGAATCGCATTCCGTTGTTACAGAATGGAACGGTTGACATTGAGTGTGGCTCAACGACCAATAATGCAACCCGGCAAAAGGATGTGGCTTTTGCTGTAACAACGTATGTTGAGGAAATTCGGATTGCGGTGAAGGCCAATTCCGGAATTACCTCCTTAAATCAGCTCAATGGTAAAAAGGTAGCAACCACTACAGGCACTACCTCAGTGCAGCTCTTGCGTAAGCATGAGAAGGCTACCGGAGTGAACTTTGAAGAAGTATTCGGTAAAGACCATGCCGATAGTTTCCTGTTGTTGGAATCGGGGCGCGCTGATGCGTTTGTGATGGATGGCTCCATTTTGGCCGGCAATATCGCGAATGCAAAAAATCCTGGCGATTACCGCATTGTGGGTGAAGTCATCGCAGTTGAGCCGATTGCCATCATGATGCGTAAAGATGACCCTGGCTTTAAGAAAGCAGTGGACGATAACCTCAAGCGCATGATGAAAGATGGCACCCTCACCAAGCTCTGGGATAAGTGGTTCTTACAACCCATTCCCCCTAAGAATGCACGAGTTGGTTTGGCTTTGTCTGAAAGTACCAAACAAGCATGGGCCAATCCAAACGATAAGCCTGCAGAGGATTATCAGAAGAAGTAATTTAGGCCCTTTCAGTTTGATATGAACTTAGATTGGAGTGTCTTTTGTAAAGACACTTTGACTGGAGAAGTAGCCCCACGCTGCTTCTCCTTTTTATTTGGGATGGATCCTAACGCTGATCCTACCTATTTGGATTGGCTAATCTCTGCATGGGGTTGGACCATAGCTGTCGCTGGGCTTAGTCTAGTGTTAGCAATGGTGATGGGGGTCGTCATTGGTACGATGCGCACCTTACCGTCTAAGCATCTTGTCAATCGACTATGCATCGCAGGGGCAACGGCGTGGGTTGAGCTCTTCCGAAATATCCCATTACTCGTTCAAGTTTTTCTTTGGTATCACGTAGTGCCGGCGTTTTTCCCCATCATGAAAGACTTCCCATCCTATTTATTGGTGAGTATTGCCTTGGGTTTATTTACATCGGCGCGGATTGCGGAACAGGTCCGCGCAGGGATTCAGTCGCTACCATCAGGACAGCGAAATGCAGCGATTGCCTTGGGTATGACCACCACACAAAGTTATCGCTACGTGCTCTTACCGATGGGTATGCGAATCATCATTCCGCCACTTACATCAGAGTGTATGAATATCGTGAAGAACTCATCCGTTGCGTTTGCGGTATCCGTACCGGAGCTCACCTTATTTGCTTTACAGGCTCAGGAGGAAACCTCCCGTGGTATTGAAATTTATTTAGCCGTTACGGGGCTATATATGGTGAGCGCATTTACAGTCAATCGAATCATGGTGTGGATTGAGAAAAAAACGCGCGTTCCTGGTTTTATTGCGGCCAATCCATCCTCAGCGCATTAAGGTAAGCGATAAATCATGAACCTGGATCTGAGCTTTTATAACTGGGAGCTATTCACTAGTTATATTCAAAAGGGATTGATCTTTAGTGTTCAGTTAACCATTATTGCGACGATTGGCGGGATTCTGTTGGGGACGGTACTGGCTTTAATGCGTCTTTCAGGAAAACCGTGGCTTGCGTTACCTGCAACTGCGTATGTCAATACGATGCGTTCCATTCCGCTGGTCATGGTCATTTTGTGGTTTTTCTTATTGATTCCGCTGATCATTGGCAAACCAATTGGCGTTAATTTATCGGCCATCATTACCTTTATTGCATTTGAGGCGGCTTACTTTTCGGAGATTGTGCGAGCCGGAATTCAGTCGATTCCGAAGGGGCAGGTTTATGCGGCTCAAGCCTTAGGAATGACCTACTCCCAAAATATGCGTTTGGTGGTTTTACCGCAAGCCTTTCGAAATATGATCCCTGTTTTTATGACCCAAACGATTATCCTGTTCCAGGATACCTCTTTGGTCTATGCGATTGGTGCTTATGATCTTTTAAAGGGATTTGAGATTGCCGGTAAAAATTTTGGACGACCGATTGAGACCTATTTGTTAGCAGCCGTGACGTATTTTCTAATTTGTTTTACGCTATCCCGAATTGTTAAGCGCATTCAGGAAAAGGTTGCAATTGTTCGCTAAGAAATGAGATTGCCATGATCGAGCTTCGACATATTTCAAAATGGTATGGCCAGTTTCAAGTGCTCACCAATTGCTCGACGGTGATTCACAAGGGTGAGGTGGTGGTCATTTGTGGGCCGTCGGGGTCAGGAAAGTCGACGCTGATTAAGACAATCAATGCGCTAGAGCCCTTTCAAGAGGGTGAGTTGATGGTTGATGGAATTAACTTACATGATCCCAATACGAATTTGCCGCAGCTGCGTGCACGCGTTGGTATGGTATTTCAGCACTTTGAGCTATTTCCCCATTTATCGGTTATGGAGAATTTAACTATTGCTCAGGTGAAAGTACTCAATCGCAGTCTAGATGAGGCTAAACAACAAGGTCTTAAATATTTAGAGCGCGTGGGTTTATTAGAGCAACAAGATAAGTTCCCGGGCCAGCTATCTGGTGGTCAGCAGCAGCGTGTAGCGATTGCCCGTGCCTTATGTATGGACCCAATTGTGATGTTGTTCGATGAACCTACCTCCGCTCTTGACCCTGAAATGGTGGGCGAGGTTTTGGATGTGATGGTCAAATTAGCGCAGGAAGGGATGACCATGTGCGTGGTCACCCATGAAATGGGCTTTGCCAAGAAGGTGAGTGATCGTGTGATCTTTATGGATCGGGGAAAAATCGTGGAGGATTGCACGCGCAATGAGTTTTTCGCTAATCCCGATGCACGCTCACCTCGGGCCAAAGAATTTCTCTCGAAAATATTAGCTGACTAATTTTTCTAGTCTCTACGGCCTTTGCCGGTCCAAAATACAATTGCTAATAGAATAGCCAAGGCTAGGAATGCTTCTAGCACGAATAAGAGCATGGGATATTCATCAAATAACTGAGCGAGCATGATGATCTTCTGGAATTCGAGTAACCCCATTGTAGTTTGTAAGTCTGCATTCTGCGTCGTCATGGCCAGTCTCTTTCTTGCATCTTGTGCGGCACCGCCAACTAAACCAATTTCTCAGGCGCCTAAAGCAAGTAGTTCAAGTAACTTGCCTCGTACCCCAAGAGTTACCGAAACCGTTATTACGGATGACAGTAGCTCATCGGCCGCATTAACGCCTGTGGCATTCTCTGAGATACCCGGCTGGGATGAGGATAATTTGAGTGAGGCGTGGCAAGCGTGGTTGCAAAGTTGCAATACCTTACGAAAGCGTAAACCGGGACCTGTTAATTGGGCTGCAGTCTGCGATCGGGCTAATGCTCAAAAGCCAAGAGACGCGAAGGCATTTTTTGAGAACAACTTTAGGGCCTATGCAGTTCGCAATCAAATCACTGGAAAGTCGGAAGGTTTGGTCACCGGCTACTACGAACCCATTATTGCGGGTTCGCGGGTTCGTACTGATCGGTACACCGTGCCTCTGTATGCCTATCCAAAAGCATGGGTTCGTGCGAAACCATCGCCTGCGCCAACACGAGCTGAGCTGATGAACTCAAACCTGCTTAAGGGTTCAGAAATTGCCTGGGTTGAAGATCCGGTAGCGGCTGCATCGATGCAGATTCAGGGATCTGGAAAAATCCGTTTGGACAATGGCCAAATCATGCGATTGGGGTTTGCGGGATCGAATGATTTACCGTTTAAATCGAGTGCCCAGTGGTTATTGGATCGTAAAGAAATTACCCGTGCGCAGGCAACCATGCAGGGGATTTCGGAGTGGGCTAAGCGCAATCCCAGCAAAGTGCAAGAGATGCTTAATGCCAATCCACGCTTTGTGTTCTTTCGAGAACTACCAGCTTCAGCGAACCAGGATCTTGGGCCGATTGGTGCTCTCGGAGTTCCACTAACACCTGAGCGCAGTGTTGCGATTGATCCGCGGGCGATTCCGCTCGGTGCCCCCGTGTTTTTAGAAACCACACGACCGCTCAGTAATCAGCCGATTCGACGCTTGGTGATGGCCCAAGATACGGGTAAGGCAATTGTGGGCCCAGTCCGAGTTGACTATTTTTGGGGCACTGGGGACGAAGCTGGAGAATTGGCCGGCAGAATGAAGCAAAATGGCCGTGTTTGGTTAATGCTACCGAAGAGGGACTGAAATGTCATACAACACGATATTGACCCAGACCGAGGGAAAGGTTGCCCTTATTACCTTAAATCGTCCACAAGTACTTAATGCTTTAAATGACGAGTTAATGGATGAGTTAGGCGATGCATTACTACGCTTCGATGCCGATGATGCAATTGCATGCATTGTGATTACTGGAAGTGAAAAAGCATTTGCAGCGGGTGCGGATATCAGCAAGATGGCGCAGTATGATTTTCAGGATACGTATCGCAATAATTTCATTACGCGTAATTGGGAAACCATTTGTAAGGTTCGTAAACCCGTGATTGCTGCGGTATCAGGCTTTGCCTTGGGCGGTGGCTGTGAGCTCGCCATGATGTGTGACATGATCATTGCGGCCGATAACGCTAAATTTGCGCAACCTGAAATCAAGTTGGGAATTATTCCGGGCTCGGGTGGTACGCAGCGGCTAACGCGTGCAGTATCCAAGTCAAAAGCGATGGATTTATGTTTGACTGGCCGGATGATGGATGCGGCTGAAGCCGAACGAAGCGGATTAGTTGCCCGGGTTTATCCCGTCGCGCAATTAATGAGCGAAACGATGGCAATTGCACAGACGATTGCCGCTATGCCACTCCTTACTCTCATGATGGTGAAGGAAAGCGTGAATGCTGCTTATGAAACCACGCTCACTGAGGGCGTTCGTTTTGAGCGCCGTTTATTTCATGCCTGCTTTGGCACCGAGGATCAAAAAGAGGGAATGTCTGCTTTTTTAGAAAAGCGGCCCGCGCAGTTTAAGAATCGTTAACGCAGAAAAGTTTGGGCTAAACGGACCCAGTAGTTCACTCCAACTGGAATGATTTGATCATTGAAATCATAGGAGGGGTTATGCAAATGGCAAGGTCCCATGCCATGGCCAGTTGCGCGGTGATCGCCATCCCCGTTACCTAAAAATACATAGCAGCCCGGTTTTTTTAAGAGCATGAAGGCAAAGTCCTCAGCGCCCATGGTTGGATCGATTCGGGTGTTTACCCGTTCGTTACCCACGAGCTCTTTCATGACCTGAGCGGCAAACTCAGTTTGCTGTTCATCGTTAATCAGGGGTGGGTAATTGCGTTTGAAGGTCAGATTGGCTTTGCAATCAAAGGCGCTGGCCACTTGATTGGCAATCTCATGCATACGCTGTTCGATTAAATCTAAAACTTCTAATGTAAACGTCCGAACTGTTCCGCCCAGCATCGCAGTATCGGGAATGACGTTGCTAGTTTCTCCGGCATGAAATTGCGTAATTGAAATTACCGCCGCATCAACCGGGCGCTTATTGCGAGTAATAATGGTTTGGAGAGCTTGCGCGATCTGAACGCCTGCCATGATGGGATCCGCACTGTTGTGTGGCAGGGCCGCATGCCCACCTTTGCCCTGAATGTCGATTACGAACTCATTACTCGATGCCATCATGGGGCCGCTCACAACACCAAAATGACCCTCTTCCAAACCTGGCCAATTGTGCATCCCGAATACTGCATCGCAAGGGAATTGTTCAAACAGACCATCTTCAATCATTTCTTGGGCGCCAGCACCACCTTCCTCAGCAGGTTGGAAGATAAAAATCACACTTCCTTTGAAATCGCGATGATTAGCCAGATATTGCGCCGCACCCAAGAGCATTGCTGTGTGACCATCATGACCGCAAGCATGCATCTTGCCTGGATTTTGCGAGGCGTGAGCAAAAGTATTTTTTTCTTGTAGGGGCAGGGCGTCCATATCGGCGCGCAAGCCAATCATCTTTCCTGGGCCCAACTCACCGTCTAAGCGACCCACTACTCCCGTTTTGCCCAGGCCTTGATAGACCGCAATACCCCAACTGGATAGTGCTTGGGCAACCAGCTCAGCGGTACGCTTTTCTTCAAAGCGTAGCTCCGGGTGTGCATGTATATTGCGCCGGATTTCAGCGATGCTAGGAGTTGCTTCCAGGATCTCAGGGAGAATTCGCATAGGTCAATATTAGCCCAAAGCGATACACTTGGCGTGGAGACAATGTGCAGCTTTAAAAAAGTGTAATAAATACCAATGATTACAACTAAACCTTGGTTTTCATCCTACCCAAAAGGCGTTCCCCACTATCTGAGTTATGACCGGTATGGTTCACTCTTGGATTTACTCGATGAGTCATTTAAAACGCATCAGGAGCGACCCGCGTATTGGTGTATGGGCAAGCACTTTTCCTATGAAGCCATTGATATGGCTTCTAAGCAATTAGCCAGTTATTTACAAAGCCTTGGTCTATCCAAGGGTGCACGGGTTGCAATCATGCTGCCCAATATTCCGCAATATCCGATGGCTTTGTATGGCGTACTGCGAGCAGGTTTTATTGTGGTGAGTATCAATCCCTTGTACACCCCGCGTGAGTTAGCAGCCCAACTAAGCGATAGCGGGGCGGAGGCTATTTTGCTTTTGGAGCATTTTGGAAAAACCCTTGAAGATGCCTTTGCAATTGAGGGTCAAGCAATAGCAATAAAACACGCAGTGATCACGAGTATTGCGCAGATGCTGGGTTGGAAGGGCCCCTGGTTAGATCGTTTTATACGAACCTTTAAGCGCAAAGTCATTCCTTATTCCTTGCCAACGCAAGTTAGCACGATTCAATTTTCCGCTGCCTTAGAGTTGGGTGCGCAACGAGTGTATGAACGTCCACATCGTTCTCACGATGACATTGCACTATTGCAATATACCGGTGGAACCACAGGAATTTCCAAGGGCGCGATATTGACCCATCGCAATTTAATTGCCAATGTATTGCAAATCGAAGCCTGGTTAAAACCGATTGAACAACGCAAAACGATTACCGCATGGCATTTTCTGTGTGCACTTCCCATGTATCACATCTTTGCACTTACAGGCTGTGGACTATTGGGCATGCGCCTTGGCGCACGAATTCTGTTGGTTCCAAATGCGCGGGATTTACAAAACTTAATTAGGATTTTGAAAGAGTTTCCGGAGATTAATATGTTTCCGGGGGTAAATACTCTATTTGCTGCTCTTTTGAACAATCCCAAATTTGCTCAATTAGATTTTTCTCAGTGGGCACTCACGATTGGCGGCGGCATGGCAGTACAACGCTCCGTTGCACAACGCTGGCAAGAATTAACCGGTACGGTTATTACCGAGGGGTATGGCCTTTCTGAAACCTCCCCAGTTGCATCGTGCAATACCCCATTGGCCACCGAGTTCACTGGTTCAATTGGCTTACCCTTGCCCGATACTGAGATGTGCATTCGGGATGAAGAGGGTAAGGATTTGGCTATTGGTGAGATTGGAGAGATTTATATTCGGGGCCCACAGGTTATGCGCGGTTATTGGCAGCAAGAAGCTGAAACACAGAACGTGCTGGGTGCTGATGGATTCTTTCGAACGGGTGATATCGGCGTGATGGATGAGGCTGGTTATTTCCGAATTGTGGATCGCAAGAAAGACATGATTTTGGTAGCTGGTTTTAATGTCTTTCCAAATGAGGTCGAAGATGTCGTTGCTTCTATTCCTGGGATCCTTGAATGTGCAGTGGTTGGCATTCGTCAAGGCGCGATGGGTGAGGCGGTTAAGTTATTCGTGGTACGAGAAGACCCTTCGATTACCGAAGAACAAATTATGGAAGTTTGCAATCGCCAGTTGACGCACTACAAACGCCCAACGCAAATTGAGTTTCGAGAGAGCCTGCCGAAGAATAATGTGGGCAAGATTCTGCGTCGTGTCTTACGCGATGAAAGTCAATCAGGGTAGTGCGATTGTATTGGCAGCAAATTCAATTGCCTCGATTGAATAGGGCGCATTCGCTTTTTTCTGTAAGTTCGGGGGGAAATGCGCAATGCTTCCCAATAGAGGCGCCTTGATTCGATTCTGAAGCGTCGTAATGTTTTCGTTTAAGTAGAGCATCTTAGGATCGATGCAATTGGCGACCCAACCGGCCAGCTTGAGGCCGCGTTGCTCAATGGCTTCTACCGTCAGTAATGTGTGATTAATGCAACCCAAACGAATCCCCACAGTAAGAATCACTGGTACTTGAATGCGTACAGCAAATGTAGATAGATCATAGCGATCATCAATAGGGGTTAAAAATCCCCCCGCACCCTCAGCAATGACATGGGCGATTTGTGTTTGTAGTGTTTGATAAGCTTGCACCATGCGATCGAGTTCTAAGTGCTTACCATGTTTGGCAGCGACCAGATGAGGTGCGGCTGGAGTATCTAGTACATAAGGACAAATCACATTTTGGGGAATTGCCGGATCTTGCACTAGTGCATAGGTTTCTAAATCCTCATTGCAAAGCATGCCCTCACTATTGCGGTAAGTTCCTGCAACCACTGGCTTATAGGCGCACGCTGAACCTGAATTGAGCACATTTAATTTATAAACCAATGCAGCGGTAACTAAGGTTTTGCCAATTTCAGTATCTGTGCCGGTGACAAAGTAGGAGTGGCTCATCATTTTGGCAAAGAAGTTTCGAGATCCGATAGCACCTTGCAAAGCTCCAGAATTTGTTCTTTAGTATGTGCGGCCGATAAGGTCATCCGTAGGCGCGCCATGTCCTTGGGAACGGTGGGCTGACGAATTGCAGGTATCCAATACCCCAATTGATCTAGGGCTCTTGCAAGCTGTAAGGCAGTCGCGTTGCTACCAACCACAATGGGCTGAATCGCGGTATCTGATTTCAATCGGTTCCAACGGATAAAAGTAGAACCTTCTTTCCAAAGCGCGATATTGCTATGTAAGCGAGCTCGTAATTCTTGCCCAAGCTCTCCTTCGATTAGAGAAACACTGCGCAGCACAGCAAAGGCTAATGCAGGTGAGCTGGCTGTGCTGTAGATATAGGGCCTTGCTTTCTGAATGAGCCATGCGATGATTTTTTCATGGGCGCAAACAAAGGCACCATTGAGACCAGCGGCTTTGCCCAGCGTACCAATATAGATAATGCGGTCCGAGCAAATCATTTGGTCTTCCAGGATTCCATATCCATGCTTGCCGAGCACGCCAAATCCATGTGCATCATCAATCATGAGGAGTGCATCGTATTGATTGGCTAGACGTAAGAGCTCTTGAACTGGAGCGAGATCACCATCCATACTGAAGACCCCATCGGTCACGATGAGTTTGTTTGGGGCAGTGTCATGACTTAAGACCTCTTCAAGCTCTGCAAGGTGATGGTGATTAAAGACATGCACTTCGATCGATGTCTGTGCTTTTGCTAAGCGAATACCATCAATCAGAGATGCGTGATTAAGGGCAGCAGAATAAATACTCGTTTTTGACTTCCCAATCAGACTGAGGGCAGTAATGGCGCTTATATTAGCCAGGTAGCCGGTGGAGAAAAATAAAGCGCGGGCATTTGGAATGGCGCCGGCCTGAGTCGATGCTAATTTTGCTTCGAGCTCATCATGAATCGCATGATGACCGCTAATTAAATGCGAGGCACCACTGCCCGTGCCAAAACGCCTTGCCCCCTCGGAGAGAGCTGCAATCAATTTAGGGTGATTGGCAAGCCCTAAATAATCATTGCTACAAAATGCCAGCAATAGTTTTCCTCCAATTTGAATCTCAGTACCACATGGTGTATCGACTGAGCGAATCGAGCGACGCAGTAATTCACGATCGATTGTTGCTAGTTCTGCATCAATTTGATTAAGAGCAAAGGGCATGTGCAATATGAAATTAGGATTTTTGCAAAACAGTATGCAAGCTTCGTTCAATTGCACGACTCATCTGTTGGATTTCATCGGCAGAGAGAATGTAGGGTGGCATCACATAGACCGTGCGACCGATGGGTCGAATCAACACCCCCTCTTGTAGGCCCTGCTGAAACATTTCTTTGGAGAATGAACCTGGCTTTGAAATCGCAGATGCTTTGATATCAAACGCAAAGATCATTCCTTGTTGACGAATATGTTCAATCGATGCGTGATCACGGGTCCATGCGAATGCTTCTTGGATCGACTGACTACGCACTTTATTTTTTTCTAGCACGGTATCTTCTTGAAAAATATCCAAGCCTGCTAAGGCGGCTCGACACGCTAATGGGTTGCCAGTGTATGAGTGGGAATGCAAAAAAGTAGCTGACATGTCGTCACTATAAAAGGCAGAGTAAATCGTATCAGTACTCAAACAAATGGAAAGGGGTAAATAGCCTGCGCTGATTCCTTTCGATAAGGTCATGAGATCCGGCCAAATACCGGCTTGTTCACAAGCAAAGAATGTGCCTGTTCGACCACAACCAACTGCAATTTCATCAGCAATTAAATGAACGTCATACTGCTCGCACAGTTGCTTCGCACCTTTTACATACCGCGGCGCATACATTGCCATTTGGCCTGCACATTGCACCAGGGGCTCAATAATCAAGGCCGCAATGGTTTGATGGTGTTGAGCTAAACACTCTTCGAGATTCTTCAGCGCCAAATCAATGATTTCCTCGCTCGAGACCTGGTCGGTTGTAGCCCGTGAATCGGGTGACATGACGATATGAACGGGATTGAGGAGTGATCCATAGGCATCACGAAATACCGATACATCGGTGACGCCAAGAGCGCCCAAGGTTTCTCCATGGTAGCTATTCGCTAAACAAATAAACTCTTTTTTATTGGGTTTCCCCTGAATCTTCCAAAAGTGATGACTCATCTTGAGCGCAATTTCAACGGCAGATGCACCGTCACTGGCATAAAACGCATGGCCTAATTGACCATTTGTTAATGCACTTAAACGTTCTGATAGTTCTACCACTGGCTGATGTGTAAATCCAGCAAGCATGACATGCTCAATGCGCTTGAGTTGCTCAGAGATTGCTTGATTGATACGCGGATTGGCGTGACCAAATAAATTAGTCCACCACGAACTAATTGCATCAATGAAGCGCCGTCCTTGATCGTCTTGTAGCCAGGCCCCCTGTCCCGAGGTAATCGCAATTAAGGGATAGGCCTCGTGATCTTTCATTTGGGTGCAGGGGTGCCAAACCGAAGCAAGGCTCCGACTGACCCAGTCTAAGGAATGACCTGGTTTATTCATTGGCGCAGGTGTGGATTATTTCAAAATCAAGCAGCATATCTGGTATGTTATTGGTTTTAGAGTCTAATCCCGATAAAACCATGTCAGCATCACCAACGATCTCTCCATTGGTTCAGGTTAAGCCAAGTGCACCCAATGCCTATCCAATCTGGACACTGGAGCAGGTTGCGGCATTGTTTGAGCTCCCATTTCATGAGTTGATGTTTCGGGCTCAGGAAACCCATCGTCAATATTTTCCTGAGGGTGATGTGGAATTGGCCACCTTGTTATCCATTAAGACCGGGGGTTGTCCGGAGGATTGTGGGTATTGCCCCCAAGCGGCCCGCTATCACACCGATGTGAAGGCAACTAAACTCCTAGATTTAGATGAAGTACTAGAGGCTGCCAAAGCAGCCAAAGCAGCTGGCTCCAACCGTTTTTGTATGGGCGCTGCATGGCGAGAGCCCAAGGATCGTGATGTTGAAAAAGTAGCCGCTATGATTCGGGGTGTTAAGGAGTTAGGGCTTGAGACTTGCGCTACGCTTGGAATGCTAGAAGCCAATCAGGCTAAGGCTTTGCGGGATGCGGGCCTGGATTTTTATAACCATAATTTAGATACCAGCGAGGATTTTTATCCGAATGTGATTCAGACCCGCAACTATCAGGATCGTTTGGATACTTTGCAGCACGTTCGTGATGCTGGAATGTCGGTATGTTGCGGCGGGATTGTGGGGATGGGGGAGTCGAGGGAGCAGCGCGTCGCATTCATTGCACGCTTGGCGAATCTAAATCCTTACCCAGAATCCGTGCCGATCAATCATCTAGTGCCGGTTGCTGGCACCCCGTTGGCCGATCAGCCCAGATTAGACCCCTTGGAATTTGTGCGAACCATTGCTGTTGCCCGGATTACCATGCCTCAGGCCCGAGTTCGATTATCAGCGGGTCGTCAAGAGCTTGGAAAAGCTGTGCAAGCCATGTGTTTTCAGGCGGGCGCAAACTCCATCTTCTATGGCGACCAGTTGCTCACCACCGGCAATCCAGAGGCACTGGCCGATCGCCAATTGCTCGCAGAGCTTGGTCTAAAAACCAAGGAAAGCTGCAAGGCTGAAGTGCAAGTATGAGTCGTTCAAACCCCATCAATTTGAGCCCAATCGATCATTTGATTGGTGAGTTTGATACTGCATTGCGCGCTATTGCTGGCGGTGCCAATTATAGTCGGCCAGTCCCTAAGGCCAATATTCAAGAAGGATTAAATGAAGAGCAAGTGCTCACTTCAGATCTTGATTTAAGCCCGAAAGACCGCACCCATGTGGCTGGTTTAATGCGTGTCAATCATGTTGGTGAGGTGTGTGCCCAGGCGCTCTACCAATCTCAAAAATTACTAGCTAAGACACCTGAAACCCGCGCCTTATTGGATCAGGCAGCCAAAGAAGAGATGGATCACATGGCATGGTGCGAGGAGCGCCTCAAAGAGCTGGACTCTCGCCCCAGTCTCTTGAATCCATTGTGGTATGCGGGGGCATTTGGAATCGGGTTGGTCGCGGGGTTAGCAGGTGATCGCTGGAGTTTAGGATTTGTAGCAGAAACGGAGAAGCAGGTGGAGCGGCATTTGAATGATCACCTTGAGAAGCTCCCTGAAGTTGACCTTCGCTCTCGAGCCATTGTGGAGCAGATGCGGATTGATGAAATTGAGCATGGTGCAAGCGCAATCGCTGCTGGTGGGCAAGAATTACCCCAGCCCATTCAGACGCTCATGGCGGGTATTTCAAAAATCATGACAACGACCGCTTACAAAATCTAGTATTACTGTTCTTTTATACAGGCTTTTCAGGGCACTCCCCCTATATACCTAAAGACGTATCTTAGCTATAGATTACAAGTACTTGTTTTAGGTCATAATTTTAATTTACGATTATTTTGCAAAGCTTCTCTAAGTATTTGTAATCACTAGAGAATTTGCTAAAAATTTACCCAAAAATACTTGACCCTGTAGGAAGCTTCCTCTAAAGTGGGAGGAAGTGTGAAAAAGTGGGGTAAATTTTGTTTCAAGGCGCTTCAGCTCTCAATATCGATGCAAAAGGTCGCATGTCGGTGCCAGCAAGGCATCGCGATGCCTTATTGCTGCAGGGCGAGGGTCGCGTCACCCTAACCAAGCACCCCGACGGATGTTTGTTGCTATTTCCCAGGCCCGAATGGGAAGCATTTCGGGCTCGGGTTGCGCAATTGCCAATGGACGCGCATTGGTGGCGCCGAATCTTCTTAGGTAACGCCGCGGAAATTGATTTAGATGGCGCTGGGCGAGTTCTGATTACACCTGAGTTACGCACCGCTGCAAACATTGAACGTGAAATTATGTTGTTGGGAATGGGTTCGCATCTAGAGATCTGGGATGCAAACACGTATGCAGCAAAAGAGCAGGCAGCAATTGCGCAGGGCATGCCAGACGCATTAAAACAATTTACCTTTTGATGATCGGGCGCCATGAACAATATCCATCGCCCAGTATTACTGGCCGAGGCAGTCACCGCCATGATCAGCGGACCATCTTTTCAGCCCAACTCTGCCGTATTCATCGATGGAACTTTTGGTCGAGGGGGTCATACGCAAGCGCTCTTGGATGTGATTGGCCAGGAGAGCAAGCTTATCGCATTCGACAAGGATCCAGAAGCCATTGCCAAAGCCCAATCGCTTTGCGATCCACGTCTGCAAATCATTCATTCCAGTTTTGCCAACATCGAGCAGCATATTCAGGGGGCATCAGTCGATGCGGTGTTACTCGACTTAGGCATCAGCTCACCACAAATCGATACACCGGAACGGGGATTCTCATTTCGGTTCGAGGGCCCGCTTGATATGCGCATGGATACGACACGCGGAATCTCAGCGCGGGAATGGCTCGCCAGCGCAGCAGTCAAAGAGATTACTCAGGTGATTAAAACCTTTGGTGAGGAGCGATTCGCAACGTCCATCGCGCGTGCCATAGTAAAGCAACGTGAAGAGGGGCATTCTGTTCAAACCACTAAAGCCTTGGCAGATTTGATTGCAAGCGTAGTGAAAACGCGTGAGCCAGGACAGGATCCAGCAACTCGAACATTTCAGGCGATTCGGATTTTTATTAATCAAGAATTAACCGATCTTGAGAAGGGTCTAGCAGCTGCACTTAAAGTATTAAAAGCCGGCGGTCGATTGGTAGTAATTAGTTTTCATTCACTCGAGGACCGCATTGTGAAGCAGTTCATGCAAGCGCATGCGCAAGTGAACATCCCTCGAGAATTGCCGATACGAGCAAAAGATTTACCGCAGAGCGATTTAGAAATCATTGCTCGGGTTAAGCCAAGCGATAGTGAGATTAATGAAAATCCTCGGGCCCGTTCGGCGGTGATGCGCGTTGCGCAGAAAAGAGGTGCTCTCGTATGAATCGCGCCACGCTAAGCCTACTTGTATTACTACTAATTTGTGCATTGTCGTTGGTTACTTCTCAACAAAAAACGAGAAAGTTATTTGTGTCCTTGGAGCGCGCCCAAGCACAAGAGCGTCGACTCAATCAAGAATGGTTACGGTTGGAGTTTGAGCAGCGTAATCTATCCAAATCAGCTCGTATTCGTGATGTGGCTCGTAATCAATTGCGGATGAGCCCGATTACTCCAGATCGCACTCTCTACTTTAAGGAAGGTCTATGAAGCCGGTAGGTTTCTCGACCTCTCCAAATGTTGTGTTGCGACTGCCAATGTGGCGTTCGCGACTGATGCTGTTCCTCTTGTTTATCGCATTCGCAGCCTTGGTCATTCGTGCATTTTGGATTCAGGGCCCAGGCAATGGATTTTATGAAGCCAAAGCGGTCAAGGGTGTGCAGCGCGAGATTGAGATGCGCGCTACGCGTGGAAAAATTTTGGATCGCAATGGTCAGTTAATTGCAACAAGCCTTGAAGCAAAGGCTGTGATTGCTTACACGGATAATATTCCAGCCGATCTTGCGCCTGAGAAAATTACGCAGCTTGCCAAGCTCTTGGAGATGAGTGAGGCAGAGATAAAGAAGCGTTTTGCCGATGAGCGCAATCAAGTATTTTTAAAGCGTCAGGTTGATCCTGAGGTTGCTCAACAAATCCGTCGTTTAGAAATTCCAGGAATTGGATTGAATAATGAGTATCGTCGCCATTACCCAGAAGGGGAGGCGATGGCTCACGTGGTTGGCTTTACGAATGTGGAGGACCGCGGTCAAGAAGGAATTGAGCTGGCGCGCGATAAAGACTTGGCGGCTCAGCCAGGGAAACGACGGGTTGTAGTCGATCGCTTGGGCCGGATAGTGAATGACATTGCGATCTTGCAATTTCCACAAGATGGCCAAGATCTCCAACTCTCGATCGATAGCAAGATTCAGTACATTGCATATAACGCGTTAAAGAGTGCCGTTGAAAAGCATCGTGCCAAGGCCGGTGGCGCGGTAGTGCTGGATGTGCGCACCGGAGAAATTTTGGCATTGGCTAATTGGCCAAGCTATAACCCCAACTCGCGTAAAGCACTGACTGGTGAGCAGCTACGTAATCGAGTATTGACCGATACCTTTGAGCCAGGCTCCACGATGAAGCCTTTCCCCGTTGCGCTTGCGCTTGAGCAAGGTAAGGTACAGCCTGAAACCAATATGACCATTGGTCAAAAGTTATTAGTAGGCCCCAAACCGATTACAGATACGCATCCCTATGGAATGTTGACGGTATCCCAAGTGATTCAGAAATCGAGCAATATCGGCACTGCAAAATTAGCGCTGCAGCTCGAACCTCGTGAGATGTGGGATTTATTTGCGGCCGTTGGTTTTGGCCAGGCCCCGAACATTGGATTCCCTGGCGCAGTGGCAGGGCGCTTGCATCCATATCAAAAATGGGGCCAAAGTGATCAAGCTCGTATGTCCTTTGGATATGGAATATCCACATCATTATTTCAATTGGCACGCGCTTACACGATTTTTGCTCGCGATGGCGAGTTGGTACCTACCACCATTTTGCGTAGCCCAGATTACAAACCGGGCACTCGAGTGATTACGGCTAAGTCCGCGATTGAGATGCGCAATATGTTAGAAACCGTTACCGAGCAAGGCGGCACAGCATTGACTGCGCGCGCAGAGGGATTTCGGGTTGGTGGAAAAACCGGTACCTCACATAAGGTTGAAGGTAAAGGCTACGCTTCCAATAAGTATCGAGCATTCTTTGTTGGCTTGGCACCGATTAGCGCCCCGCGCATTGTGGTTGCGGTGATGGTTGATGAACCCACCGTTGGTGGTTATTACGGTGGCCAGGTTGCTGCACCCGTGTTCTCAACGATTGTGAGCGAGACTTTGCGTAGCTTGAACGTCACTCCCGATATGAATGAGCGCACGGTGGTACAGGCGCCGGATGCACAACCGGTAACTAGTGCGTTACAAAAAGTGGCGCTGAAGCAATGATGGCCAATACTCAAATGACCCATCGAGATATATTGCCTTATTTAAGGCAAAGCCTTGCGCCCAGCGCCAAATTAGTTGCCGATACTCGCCTAATTACAAAAGGGGATGTGTTTCTGGCTTACTCGGTTGGGCACGGGAAGGCCCTCCGAGATGGACGAATCTACATCGCTCAGGCCCTCTCCCAAGGTGCTGCTTACGTGTTGTATCAACCGCAGACCGATGAAGGCCAAAGTGTCGCTTGGGAAACGGATTTAGATGAGCGTTGTATTGCAGTTCCCGAGCTTGCTCAATATGCTGGGTGGTTAAGCTCAGAGTGGTATGGCAAACCCAGCGAAGTGATGCCGGTGATTGGCGTGACTGGCACGAATGGTAAGACCAGTGTGACCCAATGGCTTGCACAATGTTTATCCGATAGAGCTGCCGTGATCGGTACACTCGGTAGTGGCTTTCCAAACCAATTACAAGGGCTGGGGTACACCACCCCAGATGCGCCCCGCTTACAAATGGAGCTTGCTAGCTTAAAAGCAAAAGGGGCTGAATATATTGCGCTCGAGGTATCTTCACATGCCCTAGAGCAAGGACGTGTGAATGGCACTCACTTTGCTTGCTCCGTCTTTACGAATCTTAGCCGTGATCACTTGGATTATCACGGCAGCATGGCAGAGTATGGTGCCGCAAAAGCCCGACTTTTTCTTGATTTTCATCCGAAGAATGTCGTTATCAATATTGATGATTCTTTTGGACGCGAGCTACTAATGAGTATGGCCACGCGCGAGGGTGTGGAGATTTGGGCATACGGTATGTCTCAAAGCTCATTTCAGGGATTAGAAAAATTACAAAGCCGCTTCAAAGCTATATATTTTCAGGAGCACATCTTTGGAACGAATGCCTATCAATGTCAGTTGAGTATTGATGGAGTCAATCATTTAGCCACTATTCCCGTATTGGGCATATTTAATTTAAGTAATGCCTTGGCCGTGATTTCAACCTTGATGGTTTTTGGAATTTCAGATGCCCTAAAACGTCTCTCTAACCTAAAACCTGTTTTAGGTCGTATGGAAGTGATTCATAGTGATCGCGCAGACACCCCATTGATGGTAGTTGATTACGCCCATACCCCCGACGCATTGCAAAAAGTTTTAGAAACATTAAAACCAATTGCACAAGGGCGCGGAGGAAAACTGGTATGCGTATTTGGCTGTGGTGGAGACCGGGATCAAGAAAAGCGCCCCATGATGGGAGCAGTTGCGCAATCGATTGCTGATCATGTGATCGTTACGAGTGACAATCCACGCTCTGAAGATCCTCAAGCCATTATGGACATGATTGTGGCTGGGATGGGTGACCATCACACCTCATCTGTTGAGCTCATTACAGATCGTGCTGCAGCGATCATGACTGCCGTTAGACAAGCCCAAGCTCAAGATGTTGTTCTGGTTGCCGGTAAGGGCCATGAGACTACCCAAGAAATTCAGGGGAAACGCTTTGACTTTTCAGATCAAGCGCATTTGCGTTTAGTGAGCGGAGGGTCGGTTTGATGCAAGCCATTCCAACCATGACCAATCTTGCTCATATCCATGCCTTACTTCCAAATAGTCAATTGCACAACATTGGCATAGTTGAAGCACGTGATCAACTAATTAGTCAGGTCGGAACCGATAGTCGTAACCTTTCCGCTGGAGAACTCTTTGTGGCACTTAAAGGCGATCGCTTTGATGCGCACAACTTTTTAAGTGCTGTGGCCGAGCAGGGTGCTTCTGCTGCCTTGATTAGTGAGAAAACAACGTGCCCAACAAGTTTGCCAGCAGTTTATGTAGAAGATACCCGCAAGGGGCTTGGTGAGCTAGCCGCCGCATGGAGAGCCCAGTTTGGATTGCCTCTAGCGGTAGTGACCGGAAGTAATGGCAAAACAACCGTAAAGGAAATGATTGCAGCAATCTTTAGAGAAGCGGTTGATCCTACTGAATTGCTTGTGACCGAAGGTAATCTCAATAACGATATTGGTTTGCCACTTACATTATTGAAACTACGCCCTTCGCATCGGTTAGCCGTGATAGAACTAGGCATGAATCATCCAGGAGAGACCGCCGAGCTAGCAGCGATCGCTCGGCCAACCATTGCATTAATTAATAATGCGCAGCGGGAACATCAAGAGTTCATGGAAACCGTTGATGCTGTGGCGCGTGAACATGCAGATGCTTTACGCGCACTCCGGTCTGATGGCGTGGGCGTATTTCCGGCAGATACCCTATATAGCGGGCTTTGGAAAGATGCTTGCGCCTCCAAACGGTATGTAGAGTTTCGCTGGTTAGATCAGATACCTAATGCAAATTTAGTATCAGCTTCCGTGGTTGATGGTTATTTACTTGCGGATGGTCAGATCGAAGTGCGAACATCGACTGGCTCAATTCAGGTGAAACTTAATACGCTGGGCGAGCATAACTACCGTAATGCCATAGCCGCCAGCGCAGTAGCGATTGCCGCACAAATTCCGTTAGTACAAATTAAAGCGGGCTTAGAGAAATTCATGCCTGTATCGGGTCGGATGCAGCGCATCACGATTTCCCAGAATATCGAACTCATCAACGATACCTATAACGCCAATCCAGATTCGGTCGTAGCCGCCGTTAAGTCATTGGCCGCTCTTCGTGGTGAGCGTTATTTGGTTTTGGGTGATATGGGAGAAGTGGGTTCGCAGGGTCCCGCTTTTCATCAGGAACTTGGGAAGTACGCTGCGCAATGCGGTATTGAGCATTTCATGTCGATTGGTTCTCTAACGAAAGAAAGTCATGCAGCATATTTACGTGAGAGACCTACTGGGGATTCACGTCATTTTGATGACATTGATTTATTGAATCGCGAGTTGCTTCAGAATCTGCGGCAATCTGACCAACGTAATGTTTGTATCTTAGTTAAAGGATCCCGATTTATGCGGATGGAGCGGGTAGTGCAAGCTCTCATTGAGGGAGTGAAACCATGCTCTTGATTTTGGCCCAATGGTTACAAGACGATTATGGATTTTTCCGGGTCTTCTCTTACATCACCTTTCGTGCCGTGATGGCAACCATGACCGCACTTCTGATTGGTCTTGTCTTTGGCCCTTGGGTGATTCGGAAGTTGACTTCGATGAAAGTGGATCAAGCAGTTCGTACCAATGGACCCCAAACGCATTTAGCCAAAGTAGGCACCCCCACGATGGGTGGCGTATTGATCCTCATTGGTATTTTTATCTCCTGCGTGTTGTGGGCCGATTTGAGTAATCGCTTTATTTGGATCGTCATGCTAGTGACCTTTGGTTTTGGTGCGATTGGTTGGGTCGATGACTATCGCAAGGTAGTTCACAAGGATCCCAAGGGAATGTCTTCAAGAGAAAAATTCTTTTGGCAAACCTTGATTGGTTTATTTGCAGCGATTTATTTAGCGTTCTCGGTTTCAGAAGTCAATAACCTGAAGGTTCTACAGTTATTCATGAGTTGGGTCGAGAGCGGCTTCTCCTTAGATCTGCCAGCCAAGTCAAACTTAACCGTCCCCTTCATGAAAGAAGTGAGTTATCCCTTGGGGGTCATGGGCTTCATCATTTTGAGTTACTTGGTCATTGTTGGTAGTAGTAATGCCGTGAACTTAACGGATGGTCTAGATGGATTAGTCATCATGCCCGTGATTTTGGTGGGCGCTGCACTAGGAGCCTTTGCCTATGTTATGGGTAACTCAATCTACGCGAAGTATTTGCTATTTCCTCATATTCCGGGTGCCGGTGAGTTATTGATCTTTTGTGGTGCGATGGGTGGCGCAGGCCTAGCGTTTCTTTGGTACAACGCGCATCCCGCCCAAGTTTTTATGGGTGACGTAGGCGCTCTCGCTCTGGGTGGCGCCCTAGGAACCATCGCAGTCATTGTTCGTCAAGAGATTGTTCTCTTTGTGATGGGTGGAATATTTGTTGCTGAAACGGTCTCTGTAATGATGCAAGTTATATGGTTCAAGTTCACCAAAAAATATTATGGTGAAGGACGACGTATTTTCCGGATGGCGCCTTTGCATCATCATTTTGAACTTGGCGGATGGCGCGAGACGCAAGTAGTTGTGCGTTTTTGGATCATTACGATTTTGTTGGTACTCGTTGGCTTGTCAAGCCTTAAGTTACGGTGAGAAACGATTAATACGATGAACCAGCGCTTACTTTACCCATTTAGTTCCAGCCATGGCGATGAGTTCGCCAGACTAACTTCACCACAAATCCTAATTGTGGGTTTAGGTGAATCTGGTTACGCCATGGCGAAGTGGTGCTTAAGCCAGGGCGCACAAGTACAACTTGCTGATACACGCCCTCTCTCGAAGCTAAATTCACAACAACAAACTTGGCTTAGTGAGCTTAAGGATGGGGGACTCAAGTCCTTTACCCCTGAAGTAAGCGATTGGAAGGGATTGCTCGAGCAAGCTGATATTTTAGGAGTCAGCCCTGGCTTATCGCCACTGCAAGAGCCGGCTAATTCATTTTTAGCCATCTGCGAGGAGCGCAAGATCCCTGTTTGGAGCGAAATCGAATTTTTTGCACGTGCACTAGCAGCTTTGAATCGGATGGCTTTAGAGACTCACGCAAAGTATCAGCCTAACATTCTGGCGATTACTGGCACTAATGGCAAAACAACCACGAGCGCATTAACGGCTCAGATTTGTGAACGAGCAGGTCGCCGTGTTGCTTTGGCTGGGAATATCAGTCCGGCCGCTCTTGAAAAATTGAGTACCGTATTGAATGAGGCGGAGAGTTTTGCTGATTTGCCTCACATCTGGGTATTGGAGTTGTCAAGTTTTCAGTTGCACTTTACCCATACACTCAATCCAACCGCAGCAACCGTTCTCAATCTCTCGCAAGATCACTTAGATTGGCATGGCGATATGCAAGCGTATGCAGCTGCGAAGGCCCGGATTTTGGGAAGGGATTCAGTCTTGGTTCTCAATCGCGACGATTCCTTGGTAAATGAAATATTTAGTGATGTCGTCGATCATAAGATCATTTCGTTTGGAAGTGATGTGCCAAGGGAGAGTGACTCATTTGGCATTGAGCGTGACTTAAATGGCGGTGGAATCGATTGGTTGGTTTGGGCAGAGCCTGATGAAGCGACCCAAGCGCTGGAGCAGGAGGAAGCGCAAGAGGGATTCATTAAGCGTCGCCGTCGCAGGAAAAATAATGCGTATGAGGAAGCTGAAAGCTTACGACTCAAGCGACTAATTCCGGCAGATGCGCTCCGTATTCGTGGTCGGCATAACGCTCTGAATGCACTCGCTGCACTTGCACTTGCTCGTGCCGCAGGCTTAGGTATCGGCTTGCTCTTACATGGCTTACGTGAGTATCAGGGCGAACCGCATCGGGTTCAAACCGTCGCCGTGATTCGGGATGTGGAATACATTGACGATAGCAAGGGTACTAATGTGGGGGCAACCGTTGCTGCATTAATGGGTTTAGGGACTGCTTCTAGCCAAAAAAATATATGGCTCATTGCAGGCGGTGATGGAAAAGGCCAAGACTTTACCCCCTTATCTGAACCGATCGATCGATTTGTAAAAGGCCTCATCCTGATAGGCCGTGATGGCCCAGCGATTAAGGCAGTGTGCTCAAGCCCAATCAGCCAAGGTAGTTTACAAGTGATAGAAGCAAAGGACTTGGAGTCGGCTGTTCAGTCGGCTGCCCAACATGCAGCAGCTGGTGACCTTGTTTTGTTATCCCCGGCTTGTGCGAGCTTTGATATGTTTAAAAACTATCAACACCGAGCACAGGTTTTTGTGGATGCTGTTCATGAGCTCACGAATCAATGGAGCGATAGTCCCAATGAACATCTAGGGGCGTCGGTATGAATATTCGTCAGAACCGTTTTTGGAATATCTCGCGCGAGGGCTTTGATGGATTTCGTTCGGGGCTGCGCGATGCGGTATCCGGTGTTGAGCAAACGCGTTCGCGCATGATGGAGTATGACCAATTGCTGGTTTGGGCGGTGTTGTCTTTAAGCCTAATTGGCCTTGTGATGGTTTATTCAGCTTCGATTACCTTGGCTGATGGCCCCAAATATGCCAACTACAGCAGTAATCACTTTTTGATTCGGCATTTGATCTCGCTCGGGATCGCGGTATTTGTTGGGTTTTGGGTCTTTAAGATTCCAGTGAAAACGTGGGATAAGTTAGCTCCCTATATTTTTGCGTTCACGATTTTGCTCCTAATTGCTGTATTGATTCCTGGAATCGGTAAGGGCGTGAATGGCGCACGGCGTTGGATTTCCTTAGGAGTGATGAATTTCCAACCATCCGAGCTGATGAAATTCGCTGTGATTATCTTTGCAGCCAGTTACACCGTCAAACGCCAGGAGCATCTGCATTCCTTTGTGAAGGGCTTTGTCCCCATGGGGCTAGCAGTTGCCTTAGTTGGACTATTGCTGATGCTTGAGCCCGATATGGGAGCCTTCATGGTGATCGCCATCATTGCCATGGGTATTTTGTTCTTAGGCGGAATCAATGCCAAATTGTTTGCTGGCTTAACGATTGTGGGTGTAGTGATTGTGGCAACCGTCATCGCCTTATCCGAGTTTAGACGTCAGCGAATTTTTGCATTTTTAGATCCTTGGCAAGCCGAGCATGCTGCACGCAAGGGCTATCAATTAGTTCACTCCTTGATGGCCTTTGGACGTGGCGAGTGGTTTGGTGTTGGTTTAGGTGGGAGTGTCGAGAAATTGCATTACTTACCGGAAGCGCACACCGACTTCATCTTGGCGGTGATTGGTGAAGAACTTGGTTTTGTGGGTGTATTTGTAGTGATCCTACTTTTTTATTGGATCGTACGTCGTGCATTTCTCATTGGTCGTACTGCCTTGCAATTGGATCGAAGTTTTGCGGGACTCTGCGCCAAAGGCATCGGTATTTGGGTCGGCTGGCAAGCCTTTATCAATATGGGTGTGAACCTAGGTCTTCTGCCGACGAAGGGCTTGACTCTGCCGCTCGTGAGTTACGGCGGCTCAGCTATTTTGATGAATATGGTGGCTTTCGCGGTCTTATTAAAGATTGATTATGAGAACCGAATCTTGATGCGCGGAGGCAAGCTATGACCATGGCTGGGCGCTCTATCTTGGTCATGGCTGGCGGTACTGGCGGTCATATCTTCCCAGGCTTGGCCGTTGCAGAATGTCTGCGCAAACAGGGTTGGTCTGTATGGTGGATGGGAAATCCCAGCGGCATGGAATATCGCTTAGTGCCGGCAAAAGGATTTATTTTTGAGGACGTGCAATTTGGTGGCTTACGGGGCAAGGGAATACTGACAAAGTTACTAATGCCATTTCGGTTAGTTCGCGCCATGATGCAAAGCTGGAAAATTTTGCGTCGTTTGAAGCCAAGCGTGGTGTTAGGTATGGGAGGTTACATCACCTTCCCAGGGGGCTTAGTGAGCTACCTCATGGGCCGGCCTTTGGTGCTACATGAGGCGAACTCGGTTGCTGGAAGTGCTAATCGAGTATTGGCGCGTTTTGCGACGCGAGTCCTTACTGGATTTCCGCACACACTCGAACATGGCCAGTGGGTGGGTAATCCCATTCGTGAGAGCGTTGAGGGGCTGGGCGATTGCAAGACACGCTATGCAATGCGTCAGGGCCCGCTGCATTTACTGGTAGTTGGTGGAAGTTTGGGGGCTGCTGCACTCAATGCAGTGGTTCCAGAGGCTTTAGCTCTATTACCAGCCGATCAGCGCCCAAACGTGATGCATCAGACTGGTGAGCAGCATTTGGAGGCAGTGACAAAAAAATATCAACAATTGGACGTTCATGCTGAGCTAAAGCCATTCATTGAGGACATGGCTGCAGCGTATGCTCATGCTGATTTAGTGATTTGCCGTGCTGGAGCAATGACCGTGTCTGAGATCTCGGCCGCTGGGGTTGCTGCTTGTTTTGTGCCATTTCCATACGCAATTGATGATCACCAGACCGCTAATGCGCGTTTTCTGTCCGATGCAAAGGCTGCAATATTGATGCCTCAAGCGGAGTTGGATGCAGCTGCGTTGGCAAACTTAATTTTAGGATTGCGGCGCGAGGATTTAGCCGAAATCGCTGTGAAAGCGCAGGCGCTTGCAAAGTTTCGTGCGACCGAGGAAGTTGCCTCAATTTGTAAAGAGTGCGCGCGATGAAGCATATCGTACAGCACATTCATTTTGTAGGAATTGGTGGCGCCGGCATGTGCGGCATTGCTGAAGTACTCCTCAATTTAGGCTATCGCGTTTCGGGATCAGATTTAGCGGAGTCTGCAGTTACGAAGCGACTAGTAGCCTTAGGGGCACAAATTGCAATTGGGCACGATGCAAAGAATATCGGTGATGCCGAAGCAGTGGTAATTTCGTCGGCGGTCACTGGAAATAATCCGGAAGTACTTGCTGCCAGAGCCAATCGAATTCCAGTGATCCAGCGTGCCGTCATGCTTGGTGAGTTAATGCGCTTAAAGCAGGGAATCGCAATTGCTGGCACGCACGGCAAAACGACGACGACAAGTTTAGTTGCCTCCGTGCTTGCAGAGGGTGGTTTGGATCCAACCTTCGTGATTGGTGGAAAGCTCAATTCAGCCGGTGTGAATGCACGCTTAGGGCAAGGCGAATTTATTGTGGTTGAGGCTGACGAATCGGATGCTTCGTTCTTGCAGCTCTATCCGGCCATGGAAGTAATCACCAATATTGATGCGGATCACATGGATACCTATCAGCATGATATGGCCCGCTTAAAGCAAACCTTTGTGCAATTTACGCAGCGCATGCCATTCTATGGAATTGCGGTTCTTTGTATTGAAGATAGCAATGTTCGGGATATTCTGCCGTTTGTTTCGCAACCAATCTTACGCTACGGATTTTCTGAAGATGCTGAGATTCGCGCAACCGATATCAAAGCTGTTGGCACGCAAATGCACTTTACGGTTCATCGTCGCGCAATTCGCCGGCATGGTCCTAGACCTGGCCCATTAAAAATCATTCTTAATTTACCTGGTCAGCACAATGTACTCAATGCATTAGCAGCGATTGGGATTGCAACTGAACTGGGCGTGAGCGATGCGGCAATTACAAATGCCTTAGAGAAATTTAGTGGTGTCGGACGTCGTTTCCAACACTATGGCGATATTGCCTTAGCGGGTGGTGGAACATTTACCTTGATTGATGATTATGGTCATCATCCCGTTGAAATGAATGCAACCTTAGCGGCTGCACGTGGCGCGTATCCAGATCGGCGTTTGGTTTTGGCATTCCAGCCCCACCGATTTACGCGTACTCGCGATTGCTTTGGTGAATTTGTCAATGTATTGCGCCAGTTTGATGCCGTAGTCCTCACTAATGTTTATCCGGCCGGTGAGGCGCGCATTGCAGGCGCCGATAGTAAAAGCTTGATGAAGGCACTAGGTAAATCGACCCCAGTCCAAGTGGTTGAGGATCTTCAGGAGATCCCTACCGCATTAAGTGGACTTCTCCAAGACGGTGATGTCTTGATTACGATGGGCGCTGGCTCTATTTCCAAGTTACCCCAGATGCTCGTGGAGAATAGCCATGGCTAATCTCCAAACGATCCATCCTTGGGGTCAGCAGGTTGCTGCGCAACTCGCTCAGTTGAGCCCCAAACAATTTGGGCGCGTTGGTGTATTAATGGGTGGACGTTCTGCCGAACGTGAGATCTCACTCTTGTCGGGTCAAGGAGTGCTGAGTGCGCTTTTAGAAAAGGGTATTGATGCACACGCCTTTGATCCAGGCGTGCGCAGTCCAGTTGAGATTGCTAAGGAACAATTTGATCGTGTATTTATTACACTGCATGGCCGCTATGGTGAAGATGGAACGATCCAAGGTCTTCTTGAGTTACTTAATATTCCGTATACGGGTAGTGGTGTTTTGGCCTCGGCCTTATCGATTGATAAGGTGGTGACCAAGCAAGTCTGGCAGAGTCATCACTTATCAACACCACGCTATGAGGTCTTAACGGACGATAGCAATTGGGATCGTATTGCACATCATTTAGGACTGCCTTTGGTTGTGAAGCCAGCACATGAAGGATCCTCATTGGGTTTAAGTAAGGTGCGACGCCTTGAGGAACTTCCAGCCGCTTATAAGTTGGCAGCCAAATTAGATCGACGGGTTTTGGCAGAAGCCTGCATCGTTGGTCCAGAGCTCACCTGTCCGATTGTAGGTCAGGGCGCTACTGCCCAAGCACTGCCACTCATCCAAATCATTCCTCCAGAAGCTGGTTATGACTTTCATCACAAATACTTTTCAGATGAGACTCAATATCGCTGTCCTCCAGGACTTGATCCAGAGCTTGAGCGCCAGATTCAGGAGCTTGCAGTATCAGCCTATCGAGCGCTGGGTTGCCGAATGTGGGGTCGCGCAGACGTCATGCTCGATGCGGCCAATCAGAATAAGCCCTATTTACTGGAGATGAACACATCGCCAGGAATGACCTCGCATTCATTGGTACCAATGGCTGCTAAAGCAGCCGGCGTCCCCTATGCTGATCTGGTGATGTGGATCCTAAGCCAGACCTTGGAAGGTACGTTTTCTTCACCAGAGGTTCACCAGTCATGACAGCGATACAACGGATCTCGGACGCAATCAATTTTGTGATCGCACCGGTTTGGAATCATGCGCAGCGCATGCAAGAAATTACGCGTTGGTTGATGCGTTTTTTTATTTTGGCTGTTGTCCTATCCATCTTTATTTGGCTCAGTCATCAGCCGGTATTTACCTTAAAGCATTTACAGATTGAGTCTGCTGGTCATCAGGACTTAAGGCATGTGCATCTTCCTGCAGTTCGAGCTCAGGTTTTGGATAAAGTTCAGGGTAATTTTTTCAGTGTTCGTTTGCAAGATGTGAAGGATGCCTTCGAAGCACTACCTTGGGTGCGCCATGCGAGTGTGCGTCGCGCCTGGCCCAATGGATTGATTGTGAGCATTGAAGAGCAAAAACCCCTAGGAGTTTGGGGCAAGGCTGATCAACAAAAGTTACTCAATGTTTATGGCGAAGTATTTGATGGCTCAGTTGCGGAGCTTGATGAAAACAGCCCCCTGATTGAATTTAGTGGACCAGATGGATCAAGCAAAGAAGTACTACGTCTTTATCAAAAAGCCAGTACTTGGTTTAAACCGTGGGATGCTGAGGTTAAATCACTCACGCTATCGGATCGTTATGCGTGGCACATCAAGTTGAGCAATGGTGTGCGTATTGAGTTTGGGCGCGAAGAGGAGCAGGCCAAAGGCGCTCTAGATCAACGCGTTGCACAGCTTTTGCAATATTGGCCACAGGTTCAACAAAAATGGCCCAATCGGGTTGACGCAGTCGATCTGCGCTATCCCAATGGGTTTGCTGTGCATATTGTGGGAGCGCCAACTAAACCAAGTGCACCCGCTATCAAAGTTGAAATACCGAAGGCGTATCAAATCGCTATTTTGAGTCATGACGAGCAACGCATCGAGGAATGGAAATGAGTAAAGACAGCCGCGATTTATTGGTTGGATTAGATATTGGTACATCAAAAGTGGTGGCTTTGGTCGCAGAGCTCAGCCCCGATGGCCAATTTAATGTCTTGGGTTTAGGGCAAACCTCCTCGAAAGGTTTAAAGAAAGGCGTAGTAGTCAATATTGAAGCCACTGTCCAGTCGATTCAGAAGGCGCTCGAGGAAGCCGAGTTAATGTCGGATCGTCGCATCGCTCAGGTTTACACCGGTATCGCTGGTAATCATATTGTGAGTTTTAACTCGAGCGGTATGGTGGCGATTCGGGACAAAGAGGTTGGCGCCGGAGATGTTGAGCGTGTTTTAGAAACGGCTAAAGCAATCAATATTCCCACCGATCAACAAATTCTTCATATTTTGATTCAGGAATTCATCATCGATGGTCAAGAGGATGTGCGTGAGCCGATTGGGATGAGTGGTATTCGTTTAGAGGTCAAGGTGCATATCGTGACTGGAGCAGTAAGTGCGGCACAAAATATTGTGAAGTGTGTCCGACGCTGTGGGCTAGAAGTGAATGATTTAATTTTGCAACCACTCGCTTCAAGTCTAGCGGTTCTAACTGAAGACGAGAGGGAGTTAGGCATTGTATTAATTGATATTGGTGGCGGCACAACCGATATTGCCATTTATAGCCAAGGATCGATTCGTCATACCGCAGTGATTCCGATTGCTGGTGATCAGATCACCAATGACATCGCGATGGCCTTACGAACCCCAACAGTTGAGGCAGAGGATTTGAAGATTCATCATGGGGTTGCCAAACAGGATATGGCCGACCCCAATGCCATGATCGATGTTCCTGGCGTGGGGGATCGTGAGCCCCGCCCAATGTCCAAACAAGCGCTTGCGGCAGTGATTGAGCCACGGGTTGAGGAACTCTTTACTTTAGTTCGCAACATTGTCCGTGAGTCGGGCTATGAAGACATGGTCTCTTCTGGAATCGTGTTGACTGGTGGCACCGCCATGATGCCGGGCATGGTTGAGTTGGCAGAGCAGGTTTTCTTAAAGCCTGCGCGCATTGGCACGCCTGAGTATCGCGGTCACTTACATGAAGTATTGAGAAGTCCACGGTACTCCACCGGTCTTGGTTTGCTCATGGAAGGGCAGGCACAAATGATGCGTGGTCGCAGAGCAATTCAGGGCGGCAGTTTACAAGGCGTGGTTGCACGCATGAAGGAATGGTTTACAGGAAATTTTTGATTTTTTTCGTCGTCGTCAATCGGTGATCCATGGTGGAAAGCCGATCTTATTAAGGAGGGTGTTATGGAATTTGAAATGGTAGAACAAGAAACAGCTGGCAAGACCATCATTAAGGTGGTTGGTGTCGGAGGCGCTGGCGGCAATGCTGTCCAGCACATGATTCGTCGCAATGTCAACGGCGTGGAGTTTATTTGCATGAATACCGATGCAGGTGCCTTGCAGCGGTCGCAAGCAAGCTTAAACCTACAACTGGGCGAAACTGGCTTGGGCGCTGGCGCGAAGCCAGAGGTGGGCGCGGCATCTGCCGAGCAAGCTCGCTCGCGTATTGCTGATGCATTGCAAGGCGCACATATGGTGTTCATTACCGCGGGGATGGGCGGCGGTACCGGAACTGGGGCGGCCCCAGTGGTTGCTCAAGTTGCTAAAGAAATGGGCATCTTAACGGTTGGCGTGATTAGTAAGCCGTTTGACTTTGAGGGTGTGAAGCGCTTAAAAGTGGCAGAGATGGGTGCGCAAGAGTTGGAAAAGCATGTTGACTCATTAATCGTCGTTTTAAATGAAAAGCTCTTTGAGGTGATGGGTGAAGATGCAGAATTTGATAAAGCCTTTGCTTGTGCAGACGATGTATTGCATAACGCGGTATCTGGTATTGCCGAAATCATTAATGAGCAGGGCTTAATCAACGTCGACTTTGAAGATGTCAAGACTGTCATGAGTGAGCAGGGTAAAGCCATGATGGGAACGGCGACAGTTTCTGGAATGGATCGGGCGCGTTTGGCGGCAGAGGCAGCCGTTGCATCGCCACTGCTGGAGGGCGTTGATTTATCTGGCGCACGCGGTGTATTGGTCAATATCACTGCCAGTCGTTCATTGAAGTTATCCGAGACCCGTGAGGTGATGGCTGCGATTCGTGGGTATGCCGCTGAAGATGCTACGGTCATTTTTGGAACGGTGTATGACGATAGCTTGGGCGATGCCCTACGAGTAACCGTAGTGGCCACTGGACTCAATGGTTCCCAATCCCTGCAAAAGGATCAACCCCAGTTAATCTGGCGAGCTGCAACCGGTACGAATGATGCAAGTCCAACCATGACCACCTTGGGTGATTTTGCTCCAACCAGTCCAGCTGCTGCGATGAGCCGCAATGTGACCCAAGCATCGAGTGCTATGGGCTCAGCCACGGCTGCCCCAGTGAATCCTGCGGTCGATTATGGTCAGTTTGATGTTCCAAAGGTATTTCGTAATTCTCGAGAGTCTGTACCTCCAAGCCTTGGTGCCGATAGTTCGCCACAAGCGAAGGCCATGCTCGAGAAAGGGGCGGATTACTATGAGATACCTGCCTTTTTAAGGAAGCAAGCAGACTAATAAATAAACCATACAATAGTGGGTTCGAGGATTGCTAATTCAGTCGCCCCTCCGGACGACGAATCCAGCGCCTGCGTTAGCACCCCAAACCACTATTGATATGGAGATCACATGATTGCTGTAGGACAAAAATTACCAAACGCTACCCTCTACGAGTTTTTTGATGAAGAGCGCGATGGCTGTTCCTTGGGCCCAAATGCATTTGAAGTTGACAAATTAACCGCTGGCAAAAAAATTGTTATTTTTGCTTTGCCTGGCGCATTTACACCAACCTGCTCAGCCAAGCATGTTCCAGGATTTGTGGAGCATTTTGATGCGATTAAAGCAAAAGGTGTTGATGAGATTTGGTGTGTTTCTGTCAATGACCCATTTGTGATGGGCGCATGGGGCCGGGATTTAAAGGTTGGCAAGAAAGTACGTATGTTGGGTGACGGTAGTGCTGAGTTCACCAAAAAGTTAGGCATGGAATTTGATCTAACCGCGCGTGGTCTTGGTGTTCGCTCACAACGCTATGCCATGATCGTGGATAACGGCGTTGTGAAGCATTTAGCACTCGAGGCACCTGGTAAGTTTGAAGTCAGTGATGCCGCAAATACCTTAAAGCATCTTTAATTGATATTGTGTAGGCCATGGTGCTCAAGCAAAAAACTTTAGCGCAGCCGATCAAAACGGTCGGCATTGGCCTGCATTCTGGTCGTAAATCAACGCTAACCATTAAACCCGCACCGATTGATTTTGGTATTCAGTTCGTGCGGGTTGATATGCCTAACGCAGTTCCTATCCCAGCTCATGCATTGGCTGTCTGTGATACCCGCTTAGCCTCGGTGATACAGAGTCAAGGGGTCAAGGTTTCTACGGTTGAGCATTTACTATCAGCCTGTTCGGGTTTGGGATTGGATAATTTATTGATTGAGGTCGATGCGGAAGAAGTGCCGATCATGGACGGTAGTGCGGCCTCTTTTCTTTTTCTGATTGAGTCAGCTGGTACCGTTGAACAAGAGGCCCCACGCAAATTTATGGTGATTCAAAAAGCGGTGGAAGTGCGTGAAGGCAATAAATTAGCACGCCTAGAGCCACATTTTGGATTCAAGTTGGATTTCACGATTGACTTTAAGCACCCAGCAGTTGATAAAACGGGGCAGCGTTTTGTGGTCGATTTTGCTGAGCATGCTTATCGTAGTGAGATTGGTCGTGCTCGCACCTTTGGATTTGCGCATGAGGTGGAAGCCTTGCGTGAGATTGGTTTAGCTCGTGGTGGCAGTTTAGATAATGCGATTGTGCTTGATGAGCATCGCATCTTAAATAACGAAGAGTTACGTTATGACGATGAGTTTGTGCGTCATAAAATTTTGGACGCGATCGGAGATCTTTATTTGGCCGGTCACCCTATTGTCGGAGCGTACACCGCAGAAAAGTCAGGCCATGCACTTAATAACGCACTATTACGAAAGCTCTTAGACGACCCAAGTTCGTATTCGATCGAAACCTTTGATAGGGCTAGTGCCCCTGCGGCCTATCTGCAAACCCCCGAAAGCATCAACGCCTAGATTTTCTGTTTCTCAATAATCGTTCGATTGATTGCCGCAGAGATGACTGTGGAGATAGTTGTTGATAAAGCCCTTCCCAAGCACTTTGAGCTGCTGGGGTAAATTCAGGTGGATTTTCATTTACTCGATTACTTCTTACCGTTAATGGTTTCGGTTTTACCTTCACCCGAACTTGATGAATCACCCATTGATATTGCCCAAGTTCTTTGGCAATACTGGGAGCAATTTGTTGTAAGCGGGTGCCAATCGTGGCATTTGGTACCACTAAAACTAGCTCACTAGGGCGATCAGGACGCCATTCAACCTGTAGGGATTGGCCAATAGATGCAAAACCCAGAGAATCCACGGCGCTTTGAGCGGCATGGGTTAGGGCATCATGCTTTTTAGCCCGCTCCAGAAGCGGTTTGAAGCCTTGCTCATGGGCTAGGCAATCCTGCCATGGCTGGGCTAACTTAACTAGAGGCTTATTCATCAAAGAGGGGCTCGCGGGTGATAAACTCAATAGCTAAAATTTTTTCTAGATTCCTATGGTACTTGGTCTTATTAAAACACTGGTTGGTAGCAGCAATGACCGCCTTCTCAAGCAATACCGCAAGGTCGTTTCTAAGGTAAATGCCCTTGAGGCCAATCTCCAGGCTTTCGACGATTTTGCCTTACAAGCGAAAACTGCCGAATTTAAGCAACGGATTGCCGCCGGTGAGGCTTTGGATGACCTTGCCGCTGAAGCGTTTGCAGTGGTCCGTGAGGCCAGCGTACGGGTCATGAAAATGCGTCATTTTGACGTTCAAATCATGGGAGCCTTGGCCCTTCATCAGGGAAAAATCGCTGAAATGGGTACTGGTGAAGGTAAAACCCTAACCGCAACCTTGGCGGTTTACTTAAATGCACTCTCAGGTAAGGGTGTTCATGTGGTGACTGTGAATGATTACTTGGCAGAACGGGATGCCGAGTGGATGTCTAAGCTCTACACTTTTTTGGGACTGACCGTTGGTATTAATTTGTCGCAAATGAATCATGAGGCCAAGCAAAAAGCCTATGCCGCTGATATCACGTATGGAACTAATAATGAGTTTGGCTTTGATTATTTGCGTGACAACATGGTTCAGGATGTGGCCCAGCGGGTACAGCGCGGCCTCTCCTATGCAATTGTTGACGAGGTTGATTCGATTCTGATTGACGAAGCTCGGACCCCACTTATTATTTCGGGGCAGGCTGAAGACCATACTGATTTATATATCAAGATGAATGCGTTGCCTGCGCATCTTGATCCGCAGGTGGGAGAAGAAAAATCCGATGGTTCGGGCGTGATTAAACCAGGCGATTACTGGGTCGATGAGAAATCCCATCAGGTCTATTTGACTGAGCGTGGCCATGAAAAAGCAGAACAAATCCTGACCCAAATTGGTTTATTGAAAGAGGGCGACTCCCTTTATGCCCCGCAGAATATTAATTTGATGCATCACCTCTACGCAGCCTTACGCGCACACTCTTTGTATCACCGCGATCAACACTACGTGGTTCAGGGTGGTGAGGTCATCATCGTGGATGAGTTCACGGGCCGCTTAATGCAGGGTAGACGTTGGTCGGACGGCTTGCATCAAGCGGTTGAGGCGAAAGAAAAGGTGGGGATTCAGAACGAGAACCAAACGCTTGCCACCATTACCTTCCAGAACTACTTCCGGATGTATCAAAAATTGGCTGGCATGACCGGAACGGCAGATACCGAAGCCTACGAGTTCAAAGAGATCTACGGACTTGAAACGGTGGTGATTCCCCCCAATCGACCTAGCCGTCGACTGGATCGGCAAGATCAAATTTATAAGACCTCGCCCGAGCGCTACGCAGCAGTCACTAAAGACATTAAAGAATGTTATGAACGAGGTCAGCCAGTTCTAGTAGGCACTACTTCCATTGAGAACTCGGAGCTGATTTCTAAATTACTCGATAAAGAAAAGCTTTCTCATCAGGTTCTCAATGCAAAGCAACATGCGCGTGAGGCAGAAATTATTGCTCAAGCGGGTCGACCCAAGATGATTACCATTGCCACCAATATGGCTGGTCGTGGAACCGATATTGTTTTAGGTGGAAATGTCGAGCGGCAATCACTCCTCATTGAAGCCGATGAGTCTCTTGGTGATGCTGAAAAAGCAAAACGGATTCAGCAGTTAAAGGACGAATGGCAGGGACTGCATGATGCAGTCGTCAATGCTGGTGGTCTGCATATTATTGGTACTGAACGACATGAAAGTCGCCGCATCGATAATCAGCTGCGTGGACGTGCCGGACGTCAAGGCGATCCTGGTTCATCGCGTTTCTATCTCTCGTTAGACGATCCTTTATTGCGTATTTTTGCAGGTGATCGTTTACGTGCTGTAATGGATCGCTTAAAGATGCCCGAAGGCGAGCCGATTGAGGCGGGAATGGTAACGCGCTCAATTGAATCTGCTCAGCGAAAAGTAGAAGGACGTAACTTTGATATTCGTAAACAACTGCTCGAATACGATGATGTCGCTAACGATCAACGCAAAGAGACCTATCGACTTCGCAATCAGATTCTTGAAAGTAAAGATATTGGTGACCTGATTGCCAATTTATGCGAAGACGTTTTTACAGCAATTGTCCGCAATTACGTCCCAGTGGAATCGATGGAAGAGCAGTGGGATATCCCCGCTCTTGAGCACCTCTTGGCAAATGAATGGGGAATTACCGTTGATCTTCAAGGGTGGATTGCCAATGCTGATACGGTCGATGACGAAGAAATCGTAACCCGGGTGATTGAAGCGGCAAAGAAGAATTACAAGGCTAAAGAGGAGCTCACGGGCCGTGAGTCGTTTGCTAGCTTTGAGCGTTCGGTGATGCTATATAGCTTAGATATTCACTGGCGTGAGCATTTGGCTGCCTTAGATCGACTGCGCCAAGGAATTCATTTGCGCGGCTATGCCCAAAAAGATCCAAAGCAAGAGTATCGCCGTGAGGCATTTGAGCTCTACGCAGAACTTTTGGATGTGGTGAAAAATGATGTGATTAAGACCGTGTTTACGGTTCAGATTAAAAATGCCTCAGAGCTTGATGAAGCTGCAGAAACCATCGCTGATGATAGCCAAGTAAAAGAGATGCAATTTAAGCATAACCAGTTTGCTGAGGGGGAAAGTATCCCTGTTGAGCAGGTTGAGCATGCAATTGCACCAGCCCCAGTTCGTGATGGCCCAAAAATTGGTCGAAATGATCCTTGCCATTGCGGTAGTGGTAAGAAATACAAGCACTGCCACGGAAAAATTGCTTAATTTGAGGTTTGCCGTTCTAATTTAACGATGGCTGTTAATTTTCCAATCCTTGATCCCAAATCCCTAAGCCCTATTTCTGGGCTGGCCCTTGGGTTTGCGCAGGCTGGTATTAAGCGGGCAAATCGCAAAGATGTTTTGGTAATGCGCCTAGTTCCCGGTTCGGCAGTAGCAGGCGTATTTACCCAAAATCGGTTTTGTGCCGCTCCCGTACAGTTATGTAAACAGCATCTATTGGAGGCTAATCCAATTGAGGCATTGATCGTGAACACCGGTAATGCCAATGCAGGGACTGGTGAAGAGGGACTGCGTCGAGCCTTTCAGACCTGTGAGGTGCTAGCAAAGTCGTTTGGGCTGAGTCCAGAGCAAGTATTGCCCTTTTCAACAGGGGTGATCATGGAGCAACTGCCAGCTGACAAAATTGTGGCTGCGATACCTCAAGCCGTGGCGCAATTATCTGAAGATAATTGGTTTGCAGCAGCCCAAGCGATCATGACCACCGATACCCTGCCGAAGGCGGCTTCGCAGACGATCAATACCGAGCAGGGACCTATTGTTATCACGGGTATTTCAAAAGGGGCCGGCATGATTCAGCCAAATATGGCGACTATGCTGGGTTTTGTGGGGACGAATGTTCAAGTTGATCGAGGCTTACTGCAAGAGCTCACCGCAGAGGCTGCGAACCTGTCATTTAACGCAATCACGATTGATGGCGATACATCAACTAATGATTCTTTCATCGTGATGGCCACCGGCCAATCCCTAATCCGCATTCAGAGTCGCTCTGATCCGCTCTATAGTTTATTTCGAAAGGGTTTAATTGCTATCTCTCAACAGTTAGCGCAGCTGATTGTGCGCGATGGCGAGGGTGCCACTAAATTTATAACAATTTGTGTAAAAGGCGGCAAGAATAGCCTTGAGTGCAAGCAGGTAGCCAAAGCAATTGCACATTCGCCTTTGGTTAAAACTGCGTTTTTTGCAAGCGATCCCAATTTAGGTCGGATCTTGGCTGCGGTGGGCTATGCTGGAATCGATGATCTTGATAGTGGCAAGGTCCAACTCTGGTTGGATGATGTTTGGGTTGCAAAGGATGGTGGTCGACATCCAAACTATCAAGAAGAGCAAGGTCAAGCCGTGATGAAACAATCAGAAATAACCGTCACGGTTGATTTAGGAAGAGGCGATGCGATGGAGACGGTTTGGACCTGCGATTTATCGCATGAGTATGTCTCAATTAACGCTGATTACCGCTCATAAGCAAGTTTTATCATTACGAGAACGTGAACTGTGAATGACAAACTCGATCGCCTTCTAGATCATCTCGAAACATTTTTACCGAAGCCATTGACCGATGCTGAGTGGCAAACCGCTAAGGCGTTTCGTTGGCAGCGTCGCGATAGTATTTTTGGACGAATTGGATTTCTAAAGCCAGTCAAACACATATCCCCAATCTCGTTTCAAGATTTAAAACATATTGATCGCCAGCGCGATGCGATTATTGATAATACCCGGCATTTTGTTGAAAAGAAGCCCGCCAATAATATTTTGTTAACAGGTGCGCGTGGTACTGGTAAGTCCTCATTGATCAAGGCCTGCCTCAATCAATTTGCTTCTCAGGGCTTGCGCTTAGTGGAGGTCGATAAGGATCACTTGGCTGATTTACCAGATATCACCGAGATTCTCGCGGCTCGTCCGGAGCGATTTATCGTGTTTTGTGATGATCTGTCCTTTGAGGATGGCGAGTCTGGATATAAGGCTATGAAGTCTGCCCTAGATGGCTCAATTTCTGCGCAAGTAGACAACATTTTGATTTATGCAACCTCCAATCGCCGTCATTTGTTACCCGAGTACATGAAGGATAACGAGTCTTATGTTCATACCGACGATGGTGAGATTCATCCAGGCGAGGTTGTTGAAGAGAAAATCTCTTTATCAGAACGTTTTGGTTTGTGGCTTTCTTTTTATCCACCAAGGCAAGAGGAATATCTTGCGATCGTTGCACATTGGTTAGCGCACTTTGGTCTATCGGATAAAGCGATTGAGGCTGCCCGGCCCGAAGCCTTAGTCTGGGCTCTAGAGCGTGGCTCACGTTCAGGACGTGTGGCTTGGCAGTTTGCCAAGCACTGGGCCGGATCCCAATCCGGCAAAAAGTAGTCCATGACAAATCAATCCCGGCCGATCGTTGAGGTCGCTGTCGGAATCCTTTTAAAAGATCAATCACTTGTTTTGATGGGCAAACGACCCAGTGGCAAACCCTATGCAGGCTATTGGGAGTTTCCGGGTGGCAAGCTGGAGGTCAATGAATCCATCACAACTGCCTTAGAGCGTGAGTTATATGAAGAGCTTGGCATTCGGATTGCTTTGGATAAAAACCATTGTCAGGAAATCATGATGCTCGAACATGATTACCCGCACGCCCATGTTCGTCTGCATGTGTGCTTGGTTGATCGCTGGGAGGGGGAGCCAGTTGGCCTAGAAAATCAAGAGCTATCTTGGCAAAATATATTTAATTCGGAGTTAACGATTAAACCATTATTGCCAGCTGCTTGGCCGATGATTGAAAAAGTTCGTTGGTATTTGAGAAGTACGTAAGCAGTAATCTGCCTAGGTCAAAATTGGCAGAACGTTAACTTAAAGGGAATGTCTTGATTGATGAGGGTAGGCTTAAGATCTTGCTCACACTTAAGCAGCCGAATTGATACCAAATATTTGTTGGCACTAATTTCAGCAAAGAGCGATGGATCCTCTAAGGTAATGCGCATTAATTGATAAACCTTGCCAGAGGGCGCTTGCTGAAACGAGCCCTGATGAGCTAAAACTTCTTTGCTTTCCCCCGACTCGCGTAGCAGTCGTAAAAATAAATGGCAGGCCTCTTGCCAAGGAAGCATAGGGTAAATGAACTTTTGTAAGAGCTCGCGTCTTGAAGAGGCGGGACTATGACGCCAAGCATAAAAACCTGGTAAATCAATTGGACTAGTGCCGCCCGGTGTATGTAAGCGTGTCCGAATTGCATTAAGCCATTCGTTCTCGCCAATGAGCGCATTGGGTTTAATTGCAGACGCATTCACTTGTGCGCTGGCATGCTCTAACTCGGCCATAGTAGATGCCAGCTTTTCTTGATCTACTTCTTTAGAATTCTTGAGTTGGTTGAGCGCAAACTTCTGGCGTTCTAATTCTTTAAGGAGTAGTGACTTGATATCACCCCGGGCGCTAATGTCGCCTAGCTCAAACAAAGTCGTTAAAGCATTATGGTGCAGTTCGGCGTCGTCCGAGCGTGCAAAGTGATTAAACCGGTCGAACAAATACTCCAGTCGGAGCATGCTTCGGACCAGTTCATTAAAGGGGTATTCGTAAATAATCACAGGGTTTTATTTTATGCTGACCCTTGGCAAAAAAACTACAAATCCAGCATTTTTTGATGAAGACGGTCGACTTCCACCTCAAGGCTAGCGAGATCCCCTTGGTTATGAATCACGGTATCCGCAATTGCCAAGCGCTCAGCCCGGCTTGCCTGATGAGCCATGATGCCCAGCACTTCCTGGCGGTCTAGCTGGCTACGCTCCATCACCCGCCGAATTTGGATCTCTTCCTCACAATCAACCACCGCAATATGATCTAGGCTCTCGGTCCAGGTGCCTGACTCTAGGAGCAGGGGGACTACAAATACCAAGTAGGGAGCATGATTTTCTAAGCCATTTTCAGCCTGGAGTATGGTTTCCTGGCGAATTAGGGGGTGTGTAATGGCTTCCAGTTTTCGTTTGGACTCGGTATCCTTAAATACGTACTCACGCATTTTTGCTCGGTTGAGCGATCCATCCGGAAGGATGAACTCAGGCCCAAATTGGCTTTTAATAGGATTCACTGCTATCCCCCCGGCGGCGCTTATTTGGTGGGCTATTTGATCGGTGTCGATCACCCAGGCCCCGCGCTTTGCCAAAAATGAGGCAACACTCGACTTGCCCGACCCAATACCCCCGGTCAGGCCTAAAAATGGAACTTTTCCTTTTAAATCAAGGAGTGAGCGAGTGGACTTATCCATAGTATTTCTATGATGCCAGCAAATGCTAGAAAGGGGCCAAAGGGAAAGGGGTGGGTAGACGGTAATTTTTGATACTTGAGCCAAAGGAGGCCCCCAATAATCCCGCAAAAGGCAGCTAGAACCAATATCCATAACGCACTATGGATTCCAAGCCAAGCTCCTAAGCCTGCTAAAAGTTTGGCGTCCCCCATGCCAAGACCATGGCGTGCGCGAACTTTTTTGTAGAGTTGATTAATGATCCACAGGAGTGAATACCCCAATATGGCACCGGTCCATGCTAAGTATGGCTCGCACCATGGGAATGGCGAGAGGGAATTAAAGACAAGACCTAAGGCAATCATTGGGTAAGTGAATCGATTGGGGATTAAAAACCGCTGAATATCAATCCATGCCACATAAACGAGGATTAGGATGAGACCGACTCGAAGGATGAAATCAAGCCACATCAGATGATTCTGCCTAATGAAAAAATAGGTAAGTAGAGCGTCATGAGTAATCCTGCTACCAGAAGACCAAGAAAAATAATAAACACGGGCTCTAGGCTTTGACTAAGAATGGCTAACCGATGCTCTAGCTGATTTTCAAACGAGCGAGACCGATTGATTAGCATGGTATTGAGCATACCGGTGCGAGCGCCTATTTCAAGCAATTGGACGGTTTCAGAATCAAAGAATCGACCATTAGGATCAATGCGCTTCATGGCAAGCCCAAGATCCCAACCTAAGGAAAGTTGCTTAAATAACTTAGCACTCAAATCATGACTGAGCCAATGATTGGATGATTGTGCACAAATACGGATCGACTCTAAGAGACTTAGGCCGGATTGCATTAAATGCGCAATGTTTTGGCACCACGTGATTTGATGTGATAGTCGGATCAAATCCCCAAATATCGGAATACGAAAGGAATGACGATCACACCACTTTTGAAACCAGGTTGATTTTCTCCAAAGAATTAGCACGGCGACGCCTGTCATAAACATTACACCCATAATCACTATCGCATGCTCATTCAAACCTCTCGAAAGACCAATCAACAACTGAGTACTCATGGGTAATTCAGCGTGAAAGTGATGAAAGATCTCTTCAAAGCTGGGTATAACCCATAACAACATGGTGATGACCATTAGCATTGCAGCAGCAAAGGTAATTGCAGGGTAGGTCAGCGCTTGCTTCATTTGCTGCACAAGTGATTCCTTAGCAAGCAATTGTTGATGAATTAAAAAAAGCGATTGCTCTAATGCCCCCGTTTTCTCACCAATTGATATTAAGCCAATACAAATCGGACTAAACCATTTACCCTTTGCAGAAAGGCTGGTCGCCAAACTGTGGCCACTTTTGAGTCCTTGGATCGTATGTGACAGAAATGCTCTCCAATGCTTGGGGGAGCACTGCTCTAGCAGATGGAGAGCTTCAAGGAGCGGCACCCCTGCTTGCAAAATACTATGAAGCCGGTATGTAAAGTTGATTTGATCGCGAAGAGAAAGAGAGCGTCCAATCATCATGGAAGTTCATGAAGTAAAACCGATTGGTCAATTAACCCTTGATGGAATAAGGCATCAGCTTGATGTCGCATTGAGCGAAACCCATCCGTAATAGCAACTTCTTCAAGTTCCGTTGCGGTCACTTCTAATTCGATCGCGGCAATGAGCTTGGGAGAGAAGGGCAGTACCTCATGAATTGCAAACCGCCCCTGCTGTGAGTTCCGATACCGAACTAAGCGCTGGGAACTTACAAATAATAGATTTTGTGCGATCGAGTGGGGCTCTACCCCAAAATTTCGTAGCCGTTCGATGCACGACAAAGCTTCGCGGGTATGAATGGTACTCAGTACCAAGTGACCCGTTTGCGCTGCACTCACAGCAAGTTTGGCTGTTTCTGAATCACGGATTTCACCAATCATCATGACATCAGGATCTTGTCGTAGGAGGGCGCGAATGATGGCGTCGAAATGGAGCCCAGCCTTTGGGTGATATGCAATTTGATTTACCCCTTGTAGGCGGATTTCAATTGGGTCCTCGACGCTACAAAGATTGAGATGGGGTTGATTTAGATAATGAAGAAAGCTATACAGCGTTCGTGTTTTGCCGCTACCCGTTGGGCCGCATACCAAAATCAAGCCGTGCCGCCGATTTAAGCATCGTTTGACAATATCCAGCTGGGAGTCAGTCAAGCCAATATGGTCAATATCTAATTCAGAATTAGTTGTTCTGAGAAGTCGAATGACCGCCTTTTCACCAAACAAAGTTGGCATTGTGGAGACCCGGCAATCAATTTCATGACTCATTACGTCGCCACTGCTAATTGTTAGTCGACCATCTTGCGGTAGGCGCTGTTCAGCAATATCCAGCTTCGCTAGAATTTTGATGCGCGTAATCAATCGAATATGATCTGTTTTTGGGTAAGACCTAAAAAGATATAAATCACCATGAATACGAAAGCGAACGACACACGCATTTTGCTGTGCTTCGATATGGATATCGCTCGCATCTTCATTAACAGCAGATAAAGCAATTTCTTGCCACAGACGAATGATATGGTGATCAGATTCTTCGAGTGGCTTGCGTGATGGATTCTGGGTATTTGAGACAGTTTGAATCAAGGCGCCGATAGACTTGGCTCTTCGGGCGACGGTTTGTGTAGTTTCACCGTCTTAATCCCTTGATCATCAAATTGAATTATTTCCATCACCACCCCCCCAACCTTGACACTGAGGTCATGATCCGGAATTTCTTCAAGCTCTTCCAGAATGAGTCCATTGAGTGTTCGGGGCCCATCGACGGGGAGCTGTAATCCTAATAAACGATTGAGGTCGCGCAAATTTGCGCTTCCATTGGCTAAATAAGAGCCATCATCAGACCATTCGTCTTGGGAAACCACTCCCGGAAAGGAGGTCGTGAACTCGCCGATGAGCTCCTCCACAATATCTTCAAATGTTAATAAGCCCTGAACACTGCCGTATTCATCCACCACCAGACTCAAGCGCTGCCGATTTTCTTGAAAAAACTGCATCTGTTGCATGACTGGGGTACCCTCGGGAATGAAGTAGGGTTCGCTTAAGAGTTCTCGAAAGTCGCTGTGGCTTAGCTCGTCGTTACCGAGTAAAGAAAGCGCTTTTTTAACCGAAAGGATACCGATAATTTTTTCGGGATCCCCCTCGCATACGGGTAATTTGTTGTGGTAACAGGTTTCCAGTTGTCCAATGACCTCGTCGATGGGTCGCGATAAATCCAATATCTCCATCTTGGCTCGGGGTGTCATTACATCATCGACCGAGATATTTTCAAGATTAAATAGATTGAGCAAGATACTGCGATGCTGATTTGAAATAAAGTGACTTGATTCCAGAACAAGACTTCTGAGTTCTTCAGTACTCATCGTTTGCAATGCTGCCTCTTTTCGGTTTAAACCCATGAGGCCCATTAACCCTGAAACAAAAGAGTTCACAACCCATAGCAGGGGTTTCAATAAGATTGTCAGAGGGTAAATTACCCAACCAATATTGGCCGATATCTTTTCTGCAAATGCGGCACCAATGACCTTGGGAGTAATTTCACTAAAGATGATGATTAAAAACGCGACGGTTAGAGTAGCGATTGAAATCACTAGTCCATTAGTGCCAAATAAATGCAGCGCAATACCAGTGACCAAAATTGGCAAAATGGTATTGATTAGATTGTTGACAATCAACAAAACAGACAAGAGGGTATCAATGCGCTTCAGTAGTTTTTGGGTTAAAGCAGCGCCAGCATGACCACTGTTTGCCATCGCGCGTAAGCGATGCCGGTTGCTTGCCACCATACTGGTCTCAGCCATCGAGAAAAATCCAGAGAGGGCGAGCAAAAAGACAACCAGCGCAGCTTGTGCCCAAAGGGGCCAAGAATCAAAAAACGAATCCATCTACACTTTCAAGAAAAGCACAGATAAGCAATATAGCAAATACTGAATATTTAGACTATCAAGTTCAATTGATTTTGATGTCAGAAAGGACCTTTTCTTGGTAAAGTCAAGCTTGACAGGGCATGTTCAGCACTGCGTGATGCGTGCCCCATTTGGCGGATTGCGAATTCGTACCGAAATCGTTGATTCATCCCTAATGATTAGCTACGTTCAATACCTCAGTCATTTAGACAAAGTTAGTCGACCCCTCAATGAGTTAGCAAGAGATGCCAAAGAGCAAATAGAGGCTTATTTCGACGATCCTTATTTTCTCTTTGATTTGCCAATCAAAACTCAGGGCAGCGTTTTTCAACAACGTGTTTGGTCCGCCATCCAATCTATTCCGAATGGACAAACTATGACTTATGGCGAACTCGCCACTCAGGTTAAATCAGGCCCTAGAGCAGTTGGTGGCGCTTGCGCCGCGAATTACTATCCGCTAATTATTCCCTGCCATCGCGTCCTATCAAAAGCAGGTATTGGTGGGTTTGTGGGTGAGGCTAACGGACCCTATTTAAGAATTAAAGAATGGCTATTAGGCCATGAAAATGCCATCAGGGATTAAGCCTTTAGGGACCTAGCTTGGATTCTGAAAAAGATGTCCATCAGCCAGTCACTGTGAACGGCAAGTTTGGTAAAGACATAAAAGCGACTCACTTGCGACCGAGTTAATTTTGCTTCGATTGATATATGGCCGTGATGACGCAGTGCAATTTGTTTAAGGGTTAGCACAGCTAGGCCAAAGGCAAGAAAGCAAAAGCGCCGAATTCCGAGCTCTGACTTTGGAATGCAATGAATGTAATGAAGAGCATCTTCAAGTTTTTGGTGAGCGATCACCAATAAATCCGTCTCACTGATCCCAATTGGCTTCCATGAAACACCGCGCGCTCGGTCTTCTGGAGAGTCTTTGAGAATATTGGTCATTTGCAGGGCTTGACCAAACGAAATTGCTAAGTGCTCGTTTTGTGAAATCGCTTTTGCAAAAGCTGGCGAATGTAAGGCAAATACGGTGGTTAGCATTTCACCAACGACCCCAGCAACCACATAACAATACTTTTCAAACTCAGATAAGCTCTCCAAGCCGCGAGGATTTTGACGGGTATGAAAATAGCTCATTCCATCTGACATGATTTGAATACAATGAGCAACCGCTTGGCGTTGTTGTATGTCGCAACTATCGAGTACCCGTAATACCCGAGGAATATTTTGAATTAGATCTTTTTCATCTAGATTGCTATGCTCTGCTAGAGCGATTGCGCATTGATCGGTAAATTGTTTAGGATTTTGTTCGCCCAGAACCGTTTTAACAAAACTGGCTGACAAATCTTGTTTGGTCATTGCATCCATGCAGGATGCATCTTCAATTGTATCGACAATGCGACAGAGTAAATAGGTATTACCAACCACCTTTTCTAGATTTGGGGGTAATAACGGAATGGTCAGCGCAAACGTTCTAGATACTGATTCAAGAATCGAGCGTTGGTAAAGTTCATCAGCAGATAAAGCGGACATGCGGGGTTTGGCTTTCGAATGGAAGTCGGTAATTAATGCTGAGCTTTATTTAGTTGATTTGTAGCGCTCGCTGGCGAACGTGGGGCAATTGAACTTCCTAGAATCATGCCAATCAGACTGGCTAGTAGGCCGATTAACTGGGGCTCAACCGGCTCCTCAATACCCATGATTTCCAGTAAGAGCCACATGCTCAAGCCAAAGGTAATCGCAAGCAAGGCACCGAGATCACTCGCTTTCTTCCAGAATAGGCCAGCAACCAGTGGTACAAATGCGCCCGCTAGCGTAATACGGTAAGCATTTTCAACCATGGTGTGGATTTTGGCCTCAGTCGCAATCGCGTAAAAGGTCACAATGCTCGCAAATACAAATACGGTCAAGCGCGTTGCCCAAAGGAATTGCTTATCCGTCATGTGATGATAAAAACCCTTAAGGATATTTTCTGTAAAGGTCACTGATGGTGCAAGTAAGGTTCCAGACGCGGTACTCATGATGACCGAGATCAGCGCCCCAAAGAAAACCACCTGCATAAAAAAAGGCATATGGCTGAGGATCAGCGTGGGTAAGATCATTTGAGAGTCGCTCGCTAGAAATTTCTCGACCATTTGTGGATCGATGATATTGGCGGTGTAAGCCAAGAAAAGTGGCACACTAGCAAAAAAGAAATAGGCCACACCGCCTAAGGTAGTAGCCCATACTGCGATTGACTCATTTTTGGCTGCATTGACTCGTTGAAAAACGTCTTGTTGTGGAATGGAGCCTAGTGCAATAGTTAGCAATGCCGCAATCCAGCCAAGCATATCGATTGGGTCCAGTGTCGGCAAGAAATTAAATTTACCCTCTGCGCTAGCCTTGGCAATCACAGTAGCAACTCCACCAGCTTGATCAGCAGCATTACTGGCAACCAATAAAAGCCCGATCACAATCACAATCATTTGAACAAAGGTTGTGAGTGCCACTGACCACATCCCACCAAACAAGGTATAGACCAAAACAACGCCAGCACCAATGAGCATGCCATCGCTGATTGAAATTAAATCGTTCGACAAAACATTAAAGGTTAGCCCTAAGGCCGAAATTTGAGCGGATACCCAGCCAAGATAGGAAACGATGATGCAAATGGAGATTAGCAACTCGGTCTGGCGGTTGTAGCGAAATCGAAAATAGTCGCCAAGGGTGATGAGATTTAGTCGATACAAGGGTTTTGCAAAGACCAGTCCGAACAGAATTAAGCAGAGCGAGGCCCCAAGAGGGTCGGAAATAAGTCCTCGAAATCCCTCTTCTAAAAAAGTTGCCGAAATGCCAAGAACGGTCTCGGCGCCAAACCAAGTAGCAAAGACCATCGCCAGAACAAAAGCCATGGGTAAATTTCGGCCAGCTGTGATGTAGTCTCTGGCATTGTGAACTTTGGTGGCGGCGTACAAACCAATCGCAATTGAAATGCCGAGATAAGCAATTACGAACCAAAGCAGCATCGCACCGTCCTCTTTCGACAAAATAGATTGATCATTGGATGGTCTTTAGACCACCCCATTAGGGCCTATTCACTAGCAAGCCCTGATTATAGGTGGGGATTATCTCGCCTTCCTGAATCAGGAAAATACGGCCTAAGGTATTGAAACCTATCAAGATCTGCGCTTATTTAAAGATCAAATTTGATTGGCGATTCATTAAAAGTACCAGTGGCGTCTAAGTCTTATAAAAGAGTTGATCTTTTTTGAGGATGGTCGCTACAAAGTGAGTGGTATTTTTGGATGAATTTGGCAAGAGGAGCATTAAAGGAAATCCTAATAGCCCTAAAAAATATCGTACTATTACCAATCATCATATTTAAATTGGAGTGTTCATGAAAATCTGTGTCATTGGTGGTGGCGGCGCAATTGGCGGCTATTTAGCAGTCATGTTGGCAAATTCTGGTAACGACGTAACGGTGATGGCGCGTGGCGCCACTTTGCGAGCGATTGAAGAACGAGGACTTGCCTTAATTACCGATGAGCATCCTGAACCAATCATTGCGAAGGTAAAGGCCGTTGAAAATCTACGTGGTTTACCAAAACAGGATGTCATTATTTTGGCAGTGAAAGCCCATCAAGTGGAACCAGTGATTGATGATCTAGTATCTGTTCTAGGGCCCGACACTATATTAATTCCAATGCAAAACGGAATTCCATGGTGGTATTTTCAGAAACTCAGTAGCAAGTATAAGGATCATCCCGTCGATACCGTTGATCCAGGCGGTGTTGTCATGCGGGCGATTAATCCCGACAATATTATTGGTTGCGTTGTATATCCTGCGACTATTACACAAGGTCCTGGTGTTATTCGACATGTCGAGGGTGTGCGTTTCCCGCTCGGCGAGTTGGATGGCCAGTCCACGGAACGTATTCAGAAAATTTCAGATGTGATGGGGGCTGCAGGGTTTAAATCACCCATCTTGGATGATATTCGTGCTGAAATTTGGTTAAAGCTTTGGGGTAACCTCACATTCAATCCAATTAGCGCTTTAACTCACGGTACTTTGGAAGGCATTTGCCGTTTCCCTCTGACGAAAGAGCTAGCGCGCAATATGATGGCCGAAGCGCAAGCGATTGCTGAAAAGCTTGGCGTTACGTTCCGTGTCGATATTGAGCGACGTATCGCTGGTGCTGAAAAAGTCGGCAAACACAAAACTTCGATGTTGCAAGATTTGGAGGCTGGTCGTTCATTGGAAATCGACGCTTTGTTGGGCTCCGTAATTGAGTTAGGTGAGATTACAGGAACCCCGACACCCTGCTTGAATACCGTTTATGCTCTGACGAAGTATCTAGATCAAAACGTGCAGGATGCCAAGGGAAATCTTGTATTACCAGTAGCCGCTGGATATTAATTATTCAAAGCGATTATCAAGGCGCCCAACGCCATCGATCACGATACTGACCTGACTGCCTGGCTTCATGGAGCCGACGCCTACGGAGGTTCCACAGGCAATCACGTCGCCTGGCATGAGGGTCATGTCTTGTGAAATAAGGCTGACCAATTGAGCGGGTGTAAAAACGATATCGCTCATTGGATAGTTCTGACGTTCTTGATCGTTAAGGATTGTTTTAATCGATAAGCCCATTGGATCCACATCGGTTGTGATGGTCGGTCCAAATACGCCAAAAGTATCAAAGCTCTTTGAGCGGCTCCATTGTGCGTAACCAGGGTTGCGATTCAAAATCTCGATGGCGGTGACATCATTGACACAGGTATAGCCAAAAATAAATTGAGCGGCATCGGCAACGCTCACCCCATGGCATTTTGTCCCAATCACAATCCCAAGTTCACCTTCATAAATAACCTTTCCTGCATAGGATTTCGGCACTTGGATGGTTTGTCCCGCCGCTAGAAAGGAATTACTTGCTTTTAAGAAATACAAAGGCTCATCCGGAACGGTGTGCTCAAGCTTCGTTACCAAGGCATGAAAGTTATCCACTAGGGCAATGAATTTACTTGGAACGCAGGGTATCTCAAGCGTGACATCCGCAATCTTGAGGAATTCACCAGTTGCTTTGGGGTTAGCAAATAAATCGCCGACATAAACAGCAATTTGATCGCCTTGTAACTGTCCAAATCCAACATTGCCTTGATGCGTGTAGCGTAACCACTGTGCCATAGTACCGTTCTCCTTTGTATATGATTACCATGATCTTATCAATTACCACCGAGTCACTCTAAAAAATGCCAGAACTGTTATTTGCACCTGAGTTCGACAGCGCAATTCCATATATTCAACGTACACGCTCGTACTATCTGGCACTTGGTTATGACAATCCCTATGTTTGGGCGCATTACAGCAATGTGCCATTTACCCCCTTAAAAAAGTCATTAAAAGCCTCGACATTGGCTTTAATTACAACCGCAGTTCCGTATGATCCTTCAAAGGGAGATCAGGGGCCTGGTGCTCCATACAACGCACAGGCAAAGTTTTATGAGCCCTATGCAATGCCAAGCACAGTCAACCCTGATTTACGGATTGCGCATGTGGGTATAGATCGAAAGCATGCGAATTTATCCGAGATGGCCTGCTGGTTTCCGTTGAATGCCGCTAGACAAGCAGTGGCTGAGCAACGAATTGGAAACTTAGCAGATCGATTCTATGGCCTGCCGACTAACCGAAGTCAACGTCACACTTTAGAAAGCGATGCACCCCGCATTCTGCAAATGTGCCAAGCCGATGGGGTGGACGTCGCTATCTTGGTTCCTAATTGCCCCATTTGTCATCAAAGTATTTCATTGTTAGCACGCTTTCTTGAGGAGGCAGGCATTCCAACGATCATTATTGGAGCTGCTAAAGATATTGTGGAGTTCTGTGGTGTCCCGCGCTTCGTGTTTAATGATTTTCCCTTGGGCAATGCAGCAGCAAGACCTCAAGACCCACAATCACAGCACATTATTTTTAATTTAGCCCTTGATTTACTTGAGGTTGCTCCAGGACCGCGAATCACTGTGCAAAGTGCCTTGCGCTGGAGTGAGGATCCTCGTTGGAAATTAGACTACATGAATATTGAGCGTTTAACAAAGCAGGAAATTGAATCATTGCGTTCTGAGGCCGAAGCAGCAAGGTTAGCGGCAAAAGAGATTCGGCAAAAGACAACTGGGCGATAGTGGTCGGAATGAGAGGATTCGAACCTCCGACCCCCTCGTCCCGAACGAGGTGCGCTACCAGACTGCGCTACATTCCGTATTGACTATTTTATCCCTGACGAATTAGCGAGTACTCGCATAAAGCGCGCAAGGATTCGCTGGCTGGATTTTGTGGGAAATCCTTAATCGTATTGAGGGCTAAATCAACCTCGCGCCTCGCAGCATCTTGGGTGTACTCTAAGGCGCCAGAGCTGTAGATGCCTTGCAGGATTTGATCAAACACATCATCTGGTAGCTCCTCGTTTTGTGAGATTGCTTCCCGAGCCAGTAGTTGTTGATCGGTGCTACCTTTTTCCATGAGATAAATCAGTGGGAGGGTTGGTTTACCTTCACGTAAATCATCGCCCACATTCTTACCCATTTCATTGGGATCTGCGGTGTAGTCCAGTAGATCATCCATCAGCTGGAAGGCGGTGCCAATATGGCGCCCAAATGCGGCTGCGAGTTCGCGCTCGATATCGCTTGCTTGTGCAATTAGAGCGCCGAGTTCAGCCGATGCCTCAAATAATTTTGCGGTCTTATAACGAATCACCTGAAGATAGCTAGACTCATCGACCTCAGGGTCATTCATATTGAGAAGCTGTAAGACTTCACCTTCGGCAATTGTGTTGGTAGCGTCCGAGAGAATTTGCATCACTCGAATGTCATTGGGGGCGACCATCATTTGGAAAGCTCGCGAGTATAGGAAATCACCCACCAGCACACTCGCAGCATTTCCGAAGGCGGCGTTAGCGGTTTGTTTACCGCGGCGCATGGTGGATTCATCCACAACGTCATCGTGGAGCAGGGTGGCGGTATGAATAAATTCAACCACCGCGGCTAGCTCCAAAGCATGGGGAATTTCCTTGCCGTTGGCTAGAGCTTTAGCAATTAATAAGAGAAGAGCGGGGCGGACCCGCTTTCCCCCCGATTGAATGATGTAAGACGAGATTTGATCAATTAGAACCACTTCCGAGGCAAGTCGACGGCGAATGACCTCGTCCAAAGCCTGTAAATCAGGGCTGATGGGGGCCAAAATTTGCCCTAAGTGATTGTTTTTGACAGTGTTATTCATCCAAGATATAATACTTGGCTCAGCTCAAAGTAGCAGATTTTCTGTAAGTCACCGACTTTTAAAGGAATCATGCTTCGAATTAAGTTGATTTGTAATTATTTGCAGTATTTTTTGAGAGGTTTAACCATGTACGCGGTCATAAAAACCGGTGGCAAACAGTATAAAGTTGCTGCTGGCGAAAAATTGAAAATAGAACAGATACCGGCGGACATCGGCAGCGACATTACTCTTGACCAAGTTCTCGCCGTAGGCGAGGGCTCATCGCTCAAAGTTGGCGATCCCTTGGTTAATGGTGCCGCTGTGATGGCTACTGTAGTCTCCCAGGGACGTCACGATAAAGTGAAAATCTTTAAGATGCGTCGTCGTAAGCATTATCAGAAACATCAGGGCCATCGTCAGAATTACACAGAGATTCTGATTAAGTCGATTAAGGCCTGAGTTAGGAGAGAAAGATGGCACAGAAAAAAGGCGGCGGCTCAACACGCAACGGTCGTGACTCAGAATCAAAACGCTTAGGCGTGAAAGTCTATGGCGGTCAAGCAATCAATGCTGGCGGAATTATTATTCGTCAGCGTGGCACCAAAGTTCATCCCGGCGTCAATGTTGGAATGGGCAAAGACCACACCTTATTTGCTTTGATTGATGGACAAGTAGAGTTTGGAGTTAAAGGCGCAATGAAGAAAGCGCAAGTTTCAGTATTGCCTCATTCATCAGCGGCCTGACTGAGATTTAATTAATCAACAGAAACAGGCCTCGCAGATTGCGAGGCCTTTTTATTTATGAAATTCATAGACGAAGCCAAAATTGAAGTGATTGCTGGTAATGGTGGTGCCGGCAGCGCCTCAATGCGCCGCGAGAAATTCATCGAGTTTGGTGGCCCAGATGGTGGCGATGGCGGTCGCGGGGGCAGTGTTTATGCGATTGCGGATCGTAACATCAATACCTTAATTGATTACCGGTATTCCAAAACGCATACGGCTAAAAATGGTGAGCCTGGGCGTGGAGCGGATTGCTATGGCCGTGCTGGTGACGATATTGAGTTACGAATGCCAGTTGGAACCATTATTTCGGATTCGGAAACCAACGAAGTAGTTGCTGACTTGACTAAACATGGGGAGCGAATTTGCCTTGCCCAAGGAGGTGTTGGTGGCTGGGGCAATATTCACTTTAAAAGTAGTACCAACCGTGCCCCACGTCAGAAGACTAATGGCAAACCAGGTGAGCGCCGCAAATTAAAGTTGGAATTAAAAGTGTTGGCCGATGTGGGTTTATTGGGGATGCCCAATGCTGGTAAATCTACTTTGATTACCGCTGTATCCAATGCGCGCCCCAAGATTGCAGATTACCCGTTCACTACTTTGCATCCTAATTTGGGAGTGGTGCGGGTTGGTAATGAACGCAGCTTTGTGATTGCGGATATTCCAGGACTCATCGAGGGTGCTGCTGAGGGCGCTGGTCTTGGTCACCGATTCTTAAGGCATCTACAGCGCACCGGTGTGCTCCTGCACCTGGTTGATATCGCCCCCTTTGATGAGAATGTCGACGTGGTCGCTGATGCCAAGGCGATTGTCAATGAGCTGCGCAAATACGATGAAGCCTTATATCAAAAGCCACGTTGGCTTGTATTGAATAAGGTCGATATGCTGCAGCCTGAGGATCGAGAGCAAACCATCGCAGATTTCTTAAAACGTTTTGAATGGCAGGGTCCCGTATTTGAGGTCTCTGCCCTTACTGGCGAAGGTTGCGATCGCCTTTGTTATGCGATTCAAGATTATTTGGACGGACTTCGCAAAGATCGTGACCTAGAGGAAGAGCGTGCTGAAGACCCCCGTTTTTTAGACGAGTAATAACGATGAAAAAAACGATTTCAGAAGCAAAACGAATTGTTGTGAAGGTTGGATCTACCTTGGTGACCAATAATGGCGAAGGGCTAGATCGAACTGCGATTGCTACTTGGGCTGAGCAAGTATCTAATTTACTCAAGCAGGGCTGCCAGGTGTTGATGGTGAGTTCAGGTGCCATTGCCGAGGGCATGCAGCGCTTATCCTGGGCTGTCCGCCCTCAAGAAATTCATCAGCTGCAAGCAGCTGCCGCAGTTGGGCAAATGGGTTTGGTGCAAGTTTACGAATCATGCTTTGCAAAATTTGGCGTACATACTGCACAGGTTCTATTAACGAATGCTGACTTGGCTAATGCGCAGCGTCATGCAAATGCAAAGGCAACCTTGCAAACACTACTGTCTTTAGGTGTTGTGCCGATCATTAATGAGAACGATACGGTAGTTACCGATGAAATTAAATTTGGTGATAACGATAGTTTGGCGGCACTCGTCGTTAATTTGGTACACGCCGACGCCCTAGTCATTTTGACGGATCAGGGTGGGCTATACACCGCCGATCCTCGTAAAGACGCCACTGCCACGATGGTTGATTTTGCAATCGCAGGCGACCCTTCATTAGAGCGGATGGCTGGAGGTGCTGGTAGTGATTTGGGTAAAGGCGGAATGCTTACAAAAGTGTTGGCAGCCAAAACAGCGGTAGAAACCGGGGCGAGTACGGTGATTGCCTCTGGCCGTGAGCCAAATGTATTAGTACGCCTGTATCAGGGCGAGTCGATTGGAACCTTGCTGAGTAAGGCCTAATTAGCGCAGAGTCGGTAGCTCTGCTTCGGATCCGACGGGAGCAGTGATCCCCAAAAAGTTATTGGGGTCGAGAGACTTCACAACCTTGGCGTAACTTTTTTCTTGGGTCGCTAGATTGCAAAAAGCACCCTGAGCCAAAGCTGCCTGATAGCGATTTGGAACATTGTCCTTAATGGCTAACCAGCTACCTAAAGGATTGGCACGCCATTGCTGATTGGCTTCAAGAGTGCCATATAACCGCCACTGAAACGTATCGCACCGTATTCCTTCAAAGTAAGCATTTTGACCACCACTGGGATTGGTAATCACCACAATGTAGCGGGTAACGCCGTCGTTTCCAATCTTGATGGATTCGGTATCAACGGCAAACTTGAAAATAGTGGTTTGCGATACTGAGAAAGGTATCAAATATTTTTTATTAGGCGGATTTAAGGGCATGGGTGTTTCCCCTTCCTTAAATACTGTTGGTGCAAACGGATCAGTCCCGTCGGCCAAGGGATCCGAAAAACAGGCACTCAGTACCGTAACTGATGATGCAAGCAAGAGAAACTGAAGTTTATTCATGAAGGGTGCGAGGCGTGTAATGGTGCCCCCCAGACTAATTGTTGCATTTGGTTGGTGGTGACAATAAACCGGGCGAGTTCAGAGAGTGCAAGTTGATAGACCTCGCGCTTGAAATCAATCACAGTGTCGAGCTCAATCCAATATGGATGCCAGCGCCAGGCATCAAACTCAGGATGCCCTGTGGCTCGTAGTTGAATCTCATGGTCTTGGCCTAGCATTCGCAGTAAGAACCAAATTTGTTTTTGACCCTTATAAGCGACACGCTGATGACGGTGATTCATTTGGCGGCGTAAGAACTCCTCGGGCACATCGTAGCGAATCCAATCACGGGTGCGCCCAATGATCTCGACATGGTGAGGAAAAAGACCCACCTCTTCGTGGAGTTCGCGATACATTGCTTCTTCTGGACTTTCTCCGTGCGCAATTCCTCCTTGTGGAAATTGCCAAGAATGTTGTCCAATTCGTTTACCCCAAAATACTTCGTTACGAGCATTGAGAAGCACAATGCCAACATTAGGTCGATAGCCTTCACGGTCAAGCATAATCGTACCTTTTAGTCCCTAATCTTTAATCCTTTAAAATCAACGATTTGATTATAGTCACTCATGAAAGCTTCACAAACCTTTCTTGCAACCCTAAAAGAGGCTCCAGCAGATGCGGAGATTGTGTCTCACCAACTGATGGTGCGCGCTGGGCTAATCCGTAAATTAAGTGCTGGAATTTATAACTATCTCCCTCTCGGGCTCAAGGTAATTCGGAAGGTCGAGAACATCATTCGGGAAGAAATGAATCGCGCCGGAGCCATCGAGCTTCTGATGCCGATCGTTCAACCCGCTGAGTTATGGCAAGAGACGGGTCGTTGGGAAAAAATGGGTCCCGAGTTGTTGCGCATTCAAGATCGCCATGAGCGCGATTATCTGATTCAGCCAACCTCCGAAGAGGTGATCACTGATCTTGCGCGCTCGGAGATTAGGAGCTACAAGCAGTTGCCCGTTAACTTTTATCAAATCCAGACGAAGTTTCGTGATGAGCGTCGCCCCCGTTTTGGGATCATGCGGGGTCGTGAGTTCAGCATGAAGGATGCTTATTCATTTGATCGTGATCAGGCAGGCTTGAAAAAGTCTTACGCGCTCATGTTTGATGCCTACGTCCGAATCTTTCAACGCATGGGTTTACAGTTTCGAGCCGTCGCTGCTGATAATGGTGCGATCGGAGGGTCGGGCAGCCAAGAATTTCATGTGATTGCCGATACAGGCGAAGATGCGATTGTTTATTGCCCTAATTCAGATTACGCTGCCAATTTAGAAGCTGCTGAATCGGTTGCTCTTATTGCACACCGATCCGCTCCAAAAGAAAGTATGCAAAAAGTGGCAACGCCAGATCAAAAGCGTTGCGAAGATGTTGCGCAGTTTCTCAAGATCGATCTGTCTAATACTATTAAATCCTTAGTGTTGGCAGTTGATCAAGACGCTGGACCCGCCAAATTATTCATGGTGTTGCTCAGGGGTGATCATGAGCTCAATGAAATCAAGGTTAATAAGGTCCCTGGTTTAAGTGCCTTCCGGTTTGCCACCGATGCTGAAATCCTGGCGGCATACGGTTCTCCAGTGGGTTACTTAGGTCCGGTTGGTCTGCCAGCTTCAGTTCAAGTGATTGCTGATCGCACTGTGGCAAATATGAGCGACTTTGTCTGTGGTGCCAATGCCGAAGGCTATCACTTGACTGGTGTCAATTGGGGGCGCGACGTTCCTGAGCCTTTGGTAGCCGATGTGCGTAATGCAGTGGCCGGAGATCCTTCGCCAGATGGAAAAGGAACTCTTGAGATTTGTCGTGGCATTGAAGTGGGCCATGTCTTTCAATTGGGTACCCGATATTCCGAAGCGATGAAGTGCACCTATCTTGATGAAAATGGTAAAGCTCAGCCAATGGTGATGGGCTGTTACGGAATAGGCGTAACCCGTTTATTAGGCGCTGCGATTGAGCAGGGTCACGACGAGCGTGGAATTGTTTGGCCGATTTCCATGGCCCCATTTGAGGTTGTGATTTGTCCTGTGGGCTACGATAAATCCGATGCAGTGCGTGAAGCTGCTAATCATCTTCATCAAGAGCTTCTTGCTGCTGGCGTGGATGTTGTTTTAGATGATCGCGGTGAACGTCCAGGTGCGATGTTTGCAGACTGGGAGTTGATTGGTGTGCCTTATCGTGTCGTGATTGGCGAGCGCGGCCTGAAAGAGGGTCAAGTGGAGTTTCAGGGGCGACGTGAAAGTGCCACTCAATTAATACCGTTCCAGTCGATTGCGCAAACGATTATTGCTGCGATCAATACCGCAAAAAATAATTTGATTTAAGCTCTATTTTTTGAACAGCCCGCCGAGTCCTTTGGCGGCGCCACGGGCAGCAAGCGAGCTCATCATCTTGGCCATCTTGCCGCCTTTCATTTGCTTCATCATGCCTTGCATTTGTTCAAATTGCGCCAAGAGGCGATTGACCTCTTGAACTTGAACTCCTGCGCCGGCGGCAATGCGACGCTTACGACTCGCCTTGAGTAGCTCCGGTTTGGCACGCTCTTGCGGGGTCATGCTATCAATGATCCCTTGCATATGCTTCATTTGCTTATCAGCCATTCCTAAGTTCGCTTTACTAGCCTGTTGCGCAATTTGGCTGGGTAGTTTATCGAGCAGATTGGCCATGCCCCCCATGTTTTGCATTTGCTTAATTTGCTCTCGGAAGTCACTAAGATCAAAACCACCTTTTTGTATTTTGTTAGCAATCTTTTGGGCTTGCGCAACATCAACAGTTTGCTGGGCTTGCTCGACCAAGGCCAAGATATCGCCCATACCAAGGATGCGGTTGGTCATGCGCTGCGCATCAAAGGCCTCCAGCCCATCCATTTTTTCTGCAACGCCAATAAATTTGATGGGCACGCCGGTAATATGACGAACCGATAGCGCTGCACCCCCGCGGGAATCACCATCCAGTTTGGTCAGAATGACGCCGCTCAGGGGTAATGCCTCATGAAAAGCTCGCGCGGTATTAACAGCGTCTTGACCAAGCATGGCATCGACCACAAAAAGAGTTTCAATCGGTTTGAGACTCGCATGCAAAGACTTAATCTCTTGCATCATTTGTTCGTCAATTCCTAAACGACCTGCCGTGTCAACAATTAAAACATCGTGATAATGGCGTTTAGCCCAATCGAGCGCCGCATTGGCAATCTCAATGGGCTTTTGGTCAGGTGAGCTTGGAAAGAAATCCGCTCCAACTTGAGCGCTAACCGTTTTTAACTGCTCGATCGCGGCCGGACGATACACGTCGCACGAAACAGTCAAAACCTTTTTCTTTAACTTTTCTTGCAAGAACTTAGCAAGTTTGGCTGCCGAGGTTGTTTTACCAGCACCTTGCAAACCAGCCATCAAGATGACCGCAGGAGGTTGGGTGGCTAGATTTAATTTCCCAGACTCTTCTTCAGTCCCACCCATGATGAGAGCTAGCTCGCGTTGCACAACCCCCACCAAGGCTTGACCAGGGGTGAGACTGCCCACCACATCCTCACCAAGTGCCTTGAACTTGATTTGCTCCATGAGACTCTTTACCACCGGCAGGGCAACGTCAGCCTCTAGTAAGGCGAGACGAATCTCGCGCAACATGTCGGCCGTATTGTTTTCTGTCAGGCGAGCTTGACCCCGCATGGTTTTAACCACACGACTTAGGCGGTCGGTCAGATTCTCAAGCATTTATCGATTAGACTTTCGAAATGACTATTTTAGGTTACTCAGGATTTGGCTGGTTGCCATCCTTACTTTATCTCTTGCTGATTATTGTTTTGGGTTATCGCGACCAAAGGCGCCCTGAGACCCCATTTTTTATTGGCTTGGTCCAAATTTTGATTCTGATCGTGTTGATCATTCACGGAATCCTGTTGTACGAGTCGATTTTTAATGGTGAGCGCTTTGTATTTGGCTTTGCGCAAGATCTCTCCCTGATGGCTTGGGTGGGACTCAGTTTTTACTGGATTCAGAGCTTTTTCTTGCCCATTTCCAGCTTGCGGCTGATGACCATCAGCATGGCGATGTTTTGTGCGATCCTGCCCGATCTCTTTCCAGGGTCGGTCATTTCTCAGCGTGCCGTCGCTGATCCTTGGTTTAAGGCGCACTTTATCGTTGCAACCTTTGCGGTAGGATTTTTTAGCCTATCAGCGATGCTTGCGGTATTAATGAACTTACAAGATCGGGCTTTGCGCAAGGGTATGGCCAATGGTATGGGCGGTGCGCCGACCTGGATTGAAAGTCTGCCGCCATTATTGACGATGGAGAGTTTCTTGTTCCGTTTGCTCTACGTCGGTTATGCGCTATTAAGTATGACCGTCTTCTCTGGTTTATTTTTCTCACAAGAGCTGTTTGGTAAACCACTAGTCTTTGACCATAAAACGGTATTTGCACTCTTATCGTGGCTCTTGTTTAGCGGTTTAGTGGTTGCGCGCCTACGGGTTGGTTTACGAGGTCCAACAGCAGTGCGCTGGGTTTTAGGTGGATTTGTGGCCCTGTTGTTGACCTATGTAGGCACTCGCTTTGTTGCCGAAGTGATTTTGCAGAGAACTTAATTTTGCTGAAATGGATTTTGCTTGGCTTGGGCTTGGCCTTTGCCTATTGGTGGTTGGTGCTTAAGAAAAAGCACGATCAAGAAAAGGCTTTGGAGCCGAGGTCAGCACCGCCCTCTCAGTTAAAGCCCAAGCGTATGGTTTCTTGTTCGTATTGCGACCTTCACTTGCCTGAAGATGATGCGATTGCATGGGATGGGCGCTATTACTGTTGCGCCGATCATCGCGATAGCTTAAGTCAAAAGGGTTGGTGGGGTAGGGCGCAGTGGCGAGCTTCTCCTAACTTTGATGAACGACCCGCTTCAATTAAACCGGATTTGGTGGTCATTCATCATATTAGTTTGCCCCCCGGTCAATTTGGTCGTGATCGCATTATTGATTTTTTTCAAAACAAGTTAGATGCGCGCACCCATCCTTATTTTGAGCAAATTGCGCATCAGAAGGTTTCAAGCCATTTCTTGATTGATCGTGATGGACAGGTCATTCAGCTGGTATCGGTTCATAAACGGGCTTGGCATGCAGGCGCGTCTCAATTTTTTGAGCGGGAGCGTTGCAACGACTTTTCTATTGGTATTGAGTTAATAGGGGATGGCGAATCAGCCTTTACCAATGAACAATACACAGCCCTTGCCCAGCTGATTGACTTCTTAGCAAAGAATTTTTCCAACTTGCAGTTTGCGGGACATAGCGATATTGCGCCCGACCGCAAGACCGACCCAGGCAAATCATTTGATTGGGTGCGAATACAACGATTGGCAAACCTAAGTAAGGAACAATTGCCCTTCGGGGTTGAAGTCCGCTAGCTATTTCTCCATCAGGTAAGCGGTCGCTTACATCGCTTTTTTGAAGATTTCATTTCTATCAAAAATAGGGAAATTACTAATAAATTCTGAAAAAAAGAGCTTACCTAATTTAAAATATTTACCTATACTTAGTATCCAGAACGATTCAAAACCACTATATCTAGTGTTTTTGTTACAAATTTGTCTTTTTTCCAATAAATACATATATATAGCAGGAGCAATATGACCTTCGCCGATCCTCAAGCAGCTGGCCAAGCAGGTACCACGAGTCATGGAGGCGTTAGCCCCGTCGGTAATTTGACTCAAACCCCATCCGCCAACTATGTGGCCGGTGGTGTAGGTCTTGCTCAAACCACCCAGCTTTCAGACTACAAAATCATTCGTCGTAATGGTTCGGTAGTTGCTTTTGAGCCCTCGAAAATTGCCATTGCTGTGACCAAAGCATTTTTGGCGGTCAATGGTGGTCAGGGCGCAGCTTCAGCACGGATTCGTGAGCAAGTTGAGCAATTGACCCAAAACGTGGTTCGTGCGCTATTGCGCAGCCGTCCCAATGGCGGAACCTTTCATATTGAAGATATTCAGGATCAGGTTGAATTGGCCTTGATGCGTAGTGGTGAGCATAACGTTGCTCGGGCTTACGTGCTTTATCGCGAAAAGCGCAACCAGGAACGTGCTGCGCAGCAAAGCGCGGCCCAAGAGCAGGTTGCCGACCCAAGTCTGCCTTCTGTTCAAGTGAACGATAACGGTGTTACTAAGCCCCTAAACGTGGCTGCTTTGCGCAGTGTGATTGAGGCGGCATGCGAGGGATTGGGTAACCACATTGATGCTAACCCCATCATGACCGAGACCATCAAGAATCTCTATGACGGTGTTCCCATGGCTCAAGTCTATGACTCGGCTATTTTGGCATCGCGTACCCTGATCGAAAAAGACCCTGCGTATAGCCAGGTGACCGCTCGTATTTTGATGCATGTGATTCGGAAAGAAATTCTGGGGCGTGAGGTCTTGCAAGGCGATATGCAGTCTGAGTATCCGAATTATTTCCCCCAATTTATTCGTAAGGGAATTGAGGCGGAGCTACTGGACCCCCGCCTTTTAGAGTTTGACCTGAGCAAAATCTCGGCAGCACTCAATGCCGATCGGGATTTGCAATTCAATTATTTGGGTCTCCAAACCCTCTATGACCGTTACTTCTTGCATATTGAAGACCATCGGATTGAGATGCCGCAGGCATTTTTCATGCGCGTGGCAATGGGCTTGGCTTTAAATGAGCCAGAGCGTGAGCGTCGTGCGATTGAGTTTTATGAGGTTCTTTCGACTTTTGACTTCATGTCGAGCACCCCAACCCTGTTTAACTCAGCAACTCTGCGCTCGCAGCTATCGAGTTGCTACCTCACCACGGTCGATGATGACTTGGATGGCATTTACGAGGCCTTGAAAGAGAATGCCTTGTTATCGAAGTTTGCTGGTGGTTTGGGTAATGACTGGACCAATGTGCGCGCCTTGGGCAGCCACATTAAGGGCACCAATGGTAAGTCGCAGGGTGTTGTTCCATTCCTAAAAGTTGTGAACGATACCGCTGTAGCCGTAAACCAAGGCGGCAAGCGCAAGGGTGCGGTTTGCGCCTACTTGGAGACCTGGCACTTGGATATCGAGGAGTTTTTGGAGCTTCGTAAGAATACCGGTGACGATCGCCGCCGCACCCACGATATGAATACTTCCAACTGGATCCCAGATTTATTTATGAAGCGGGTGATGGAAAACGGTGAGTGGACTTTATTTTCTCCATCAAGCACCCCCGATTTGCACGACAAGTATGGCAAAGCCTTTGAGCAGGCTTATATCGCCTATGAAAAGCGTGCTGAGGCCGGCGAAATTAAGCCATCGAAGAAGATCCCTGCAGTTCAGTTATGGCGCAAGATGTTGGCCATGCTATTTGAGACCGGCCATCCTTGGATTACCTACAAAGATCCTTGCAATATTCGTAGCCCTCAACAGCATGTAGGCGTGGTGCATTCATCCAATTTGTGCACTGAAATCACCCTCAACACCAATGAGACTGAAATTGCCGTCTGTAATCTAGGCTCAGTCAATCTCACCGCTCATATGACCACTGATGCCGACGGTCAAATGGTGCTTGACCATGCCAAACTCAAGAAGACCATCCAGACCGCGATGCGCATGCTCGATAACGTGATCGATATCAATTACTATGCGGTTGCGAAGGCCCGTAACTCCAATATGAAGCATCGACCAGTTGGTCTTGGGATTATGGGCTTCCAAGATTGCTTGCACATGCAACGCATCCCCTACGCGAGTGAGGCGGCGGTCAAGTTTGCTGATACCTCGATGGAAGCGGTTTGCTATTACGCCTATCAGGCATCGAGTGAGCTTGCTAAGGAGCGTGGCACCTACAGCAGTTATCAAGGATCGCTGTGGGATCGCGGCATTTTGCCCCAAGATACCCTTAAGATGCTCCAAGAGGAGCGCGGTGGTTATGTTGAGGTAGATCAGTCAAGCACCATGGATTGGAATGCACTCCGTGCTCAAATTAAGCAATACGGTATGCGTAACTCCAATTGCGTCGCAATTGCCCCAACTGCAACGATCTCGAATATTATTGGTGTCTCGGCCTGCATTGAGCCCACATTCCAGAATTTGTTTGTGAAATCCAATCTTTCTGGTGAGTTCACCGTGGTGAATGATTACTTGGTGCGGGATTTGAAAGATCGCGGTCTATGGGATGAGGTCATGATTGCCGATTTGAAGTATTTTGACGGTACTCTGTCTAAAATTGATCGCGTTCCCCAAGATCTGCGCGATTTGTATGCGACTGCCTTTGAGGTTGAGCCAAGCTGGTTGGTTGAGGCTGCTTCACGTCGCCAAAAGTGGATCGATCAAGCTCAATCGCTCAATATCTATATGGCCGGCGCATCCGGTAAGAAGTTGGACGACACCTATAAGTTGGCCTGGATTCGGGGATTAAAAACCACCTATTACTTGCGGACCATGGCAGCGACCCATGTTGAGAAATCAACGGTCGCCACAGGTCAACTCAATGCAGTCTCTAGTGGGGCAGTGAGTACCGCAGGGGCAGTTCCTGCGGATGGCCCGGTTTGCACGATGCGTCCTGGCGATCCAGGATTTGAGGAATGCGAAGCCTGCCAATAAGACCGATTAAAACGATAAAACAAGTACGAATTAGGAGAATAGTATGTTGAACTGGGATGAAGAAGTCGCTCCAGCCCTTGCTAAGGCAGGGTTTGTGCCGCCACCCTCGCCAATGGCCGTTCCGCCAGTGCAAGTTGCCCCTGTAGCCGACCAGGTTGCGGTTGCTCCTCCGGTGCAAGCGGCAGCAAAACCAGTAGCCGATGCCACTGAGCGTCGGGTTAATGTGGCAGATAAGCGAGTCATTAACGGTACGACAGACGTTAATCAGCTAGTTCCCTTCAAGTACAAATGGGCTTGGGAGAAGTACCTAGCCGGCTGCGCTAACCACTGGATGCCCCAAGAAATCAATATGAATCGCGATATTGCGCTTTGGAAAGACCCTAATGGCCTGACCGAAGATGAGCGTCGCATTATTAAGCGTAATTTAGGTTTCTTTGTAACCGCGGATTCCTTGGCAGCGAATAACATCGTATTGGGAACCTATCGCCAGATTACGGCTCCAGAGTGCCGTCAGTATTTATTGCGCCAGGCTTTTGAAGAGGCTATCCACACCCATGCCTACCAGTACATTGTTGAGTCCTTGGGTCTGGATCAAGCCGAAATCTTCAATGCTTACCATGAGGTCCCCTCGATTCGGGACAAAGACGAGTTCTTGATTCCGTTTATTGATGTGCTCACCGATCCCGCTTTTAAGACCGGTACTCTTGAAAACGATCAAAAGCTATTGCGCTCCCTGATTGTTTTTGCCTGCGTGATGGAAGGTTTATTCTTTTATGTTGGTTTTACGCAAATCCTTGCGATGGGCCGTCAAAACAAAATGATGGGGGCAGCGGAGCAGTATCAATACATCTTGCGTGATGAGTCGATGCATTGCAATTTTGGTATCGATTTGATCAACCAAATCAAGCTGGAGAACCCGCAGTTATGGACTTCCGCGTTCAAAGAAGAGATTCGCGGCATCTTCGAAAAAGCGGTTGAATTAGAGTATCGCTACGCTGAAGATACGATGCCAAGAGGGGTGCTTGGATTGAATGCTCCCATGTTCAAAAGCTACCTGCGCTTCATCTGCAATCGTCGTTGTATGCAAATAGGACTTGACGCGATGTATCCAAATGAAGAGAATCCATTTCCATGGATGTCAGAAATGATAGATCTGAAAAAAGAGAGAAACTTTTTTGAGACCAGAGTGATTGAGTATCAAACCGGTGGTGCGCTGAGTTGGGAGTAACAAAAAGCTAGACCAGCGCTTCCTCCGGCAATATAGGAGATAGTTCGGTTGATTAGTATTAGTAGTCGCTTGAAACTGGCAAAAATGCGAAAACCCTTGAAACAGGGTGACCGGGCTTTCTTCCCAATTTTTTCTACCCTCTTTGAAAAGCTGCTTCCCGCAAGGGCTGCAGCTTTTTTTCCAGGATTCATTAGCGTGCAGCACCATGCAGTAAGCCGCGCGCCGATGAATAGCTCGCTCGTTTCCCATGGTGCACCGCAAGGCGTAACGTGGAGTCATGGTCGGGTTTTCTTAATCAGTAGTTTGTTCTAATCCTCACACGTGAAGGAGAATCACTATGGCAATCGCCAAAAAGAAGTCTGCTGCAAAGAAACCAGCTGCTAAGAAAAAAGTAGCTGCTAAGAAACCAGCTGCTAAGAAAGCTGCTGCGAAGAAGCGCCCAGCTGCTAAGAAAGCTGCCGCTAAGAAGCCAGCTGCTAAAAAAGCAGCGAAGAAGCCTGCCGCTAAAAAAGCTGCTAAGAAAAAAGTAGCTAAAAAGCGTCCTGCTGCTAAAAAGAAAAAAGCTGCCAAGAAAAAGCCTGCTAAAAAAGCAGCCAAGAAAAGGCCTGCTGCCAAGAAAGGTGCTTCTGTAAAAAAGCCCGCGGCTAAGCCCGCCGTTGCTGCTCCAGCGCAAACTGCGCTGAATCCGGCTGCGGCTTGGCCATTTCCTACAGGCAGCCGTCCCTAAGCCTAGGCTTAGTGGATAGTTGAAGTAGTCTGGATGGGGTCCTTCGGGACCCCATTTTTATTTAGAGAGCGATAGCAGTACCAAAAGCTGCTTTGAAGCGATCGCTAATTTCCTTGCGAGTGGGTTGATGGTTTTGAGGCCCTTGATGCGCAATTTTGATCGATCCCATGAGGCTGGCTAAGCGTCCGGTTGTCTCCCAATCCAAACCTTTTTCAAGGCCATACAGCAGACCTCCCCGGAATGCATCACCACAACCGGTTGGATCCGCAATCTTCTCAGCGGGAACTGCGGGGATATCAATGACTTTGCCTTGTGCATGAATCTGCGCTCCTTGAGCTCCTTTCGTCACGATTAAGGCGTCGAGGCGACTTGCCAGCTCGTTTAGGGATAAGCCGGTACGCTGGCACAGCATTTCACCCTCATAGTCGTTTACAGCCACATAGGCGGCTAAATCGACGAGCTCAAGCAGTTCTTGGCCGTTAAACATTGGCAACCCTTGGCCTGGATCAAAAATAAATGGAATCTTCGCCTCCGCAAATTGATGGCAATGCTCCCACATGCCAATTCGGCCATCGGGGGCAACGATACCGATGTGTTGATCCTTTTGATCTAGACTAGCCACACAGTCATCGACACGATTTAAGTGGGAGTCATTCATGGCTCCAGGATGAAAGGCGGTGATCTGGTTATTGGCAAGATCGGTAGTAATCATCGCTTGAGCCGTAAAGGCTTGATCGAGTTTTTTAATGAACTGGCGGCTCATCCCAATTCTCTCGAGATGGGTGAGGTAGGGATCTGCATCTGCCCCCACGGTCGCCATGATCATTGGTTTGCCGCCAAGCAGTTGGAGGTTATAGCCAATATTGCCAGCGCATCCGCCAAATTCTCGGCGCATGCTAGGAACTAAGAAGGCGACGTTCAGAATATGGATTTGTTCTGGAAGAATTTGATCCTGGAAGCGACCCTCAAAGGTCATGATGGTGTCATACGCAATGGAACCACAAATAATACTTGCCATAAAGTTCTCTATAGGGATGGGGGTTGGGTGGAGGATGGATATGCTACACGTAAGCGATAACCCGCAGCATTCGCTGGAAGCTGCAAGGGTAGCGATAGGTTAAATAGTTCTTTAGGTGGCGCTCCCGTTAGTAAAAAGCTGGGATGGGCGCTTTGCCAGGTTTTGGGGAGCCACTCCTCAGGGCTCATCAGAATACGAGCAATAGTTTTTTCATCGGCGTCGCTAAGCGTTAGCTCCAAATGGGGGATTGCAACTGGGACCAATAAACGATTTTGTAGCTCGATTTGCAAAATGGATTGAACCTCAATGCCGCGCTTACTGTCATCCATTCCGAGATTGGCAAGTAGAAAGCGCCAGGCCGTGAAATCAATTACAGCCCTCTGGTCACAGGGCAAGACTTCGCAAATTCCCCGATCAACAGTTTGTAGCAATTCAAAGCTACGTAAGGCAATTAGGTTGGGGTTTTTATCTAGGTTGGGTGCAAAAAAATGCAAAATTGGCACACGCCAAAGGCTCATTGCGACTAGGAAGCCGATCATCATTAATATGCCAACAGTGATCAAAAGTTTGCGTAGATGAAACCCCCCATGTTTTGTCATGGGAGCGCTAACAATTGAGCGATTGGGCTTTGAGACATCCTCAATCGAACGCAGATTCGGAACCCGATCTTGCTTAGAGACCGGCTTTTGGCCATGTAGGCAAACCCAGCCCTCCGTGGACCTCCAGATCGACAGCGGAATATGGAGCTGATAGCAATCGATGACCTCTTGCGCTTGGCGCTCTAGGATGCCCGAAAGGATTAATTGCCCACCATCCTTTACGCGTGCGATGAGAGCAGGCGCTAAAACTTGTAAGGGGTTGGCTAAAATATTGGCAATCACGACATCAAAAGGGCGGGACCCAATCGTGGCATCAATATCGTCGGGTAACTGAAACTCAATAGAGGTTTCGTTTTGTTGCGCATTCGTACGCGCCGATTCAATGGCCTGTGGGTCAATATCGGTTCCAAATACGGTCTGAAAGCCCAGTTTTTTGGCAGCGATGGCCAAGATGCCAGAGCCACAGCCATAATCCAGCACACTTTGACTTTTGCAAACAGGGTTCTTGCTGTATTGCTCAAGCCATTCAAGGCATAGTCGAGTGGTGGGGTGACTGCCGGTACCGAATGCAAGGCCAGGGTCAACTGCCAGGCAGATTGCGTCTGGTTCAGACGGTTTTTGATGCCACGAAGGGACAATCCAAATACGTTTACCAATATGAATCGGGTCGAATTGATTTTGTGTCATCGACACCCAATCTTGGTCAGCCACAAGCGATTCAATAGGTGTTTGAACCGCAAATCCAGCCTCTAAAAGAATGCTGGCTAATTCTTCCTTGCTGGTTTCGAAGCCTTGATCAAAGAGTGCTTTAACAACGGATAAATCCCAAGCTTGCACTTCGGGCGATAGTCCTGGCTCGCCATACAGGGGGTTTTCGTCATAGCCGCCCGCTGTAGCATCCTCGACCGAAACCGAGAGCGCCCCAAGTTCCATGAGCGCATCGCCCAAGGGTTCAGCAATTTCAGCAACGACCGTAAATTGGAACTCGCGGTACGACATTGGCTTAAGAAAGCCTACTTTTCACCACGAGTCGCAGATTGCTCCTCAAGGCGTTGTTCAAGGTAATGAATGCTCGTGCCGCCCTCTACAAATTTTGAGTCGAGCATCAGCTCGCGATGCAGGGGCACGTTAGTGAGAATGCCATCGATCACCATTTCGGAGAGGGCAATCCGCATGCGACGAATTGCTTGCTCACGTGTAGCCCCATAGGCAATTAACTTACCGATCATCGAATCATAGTTCGGGGGCACCAGATACCCGCTATAGGCATGCGAGTCAACGCGAATACCCGGGCCGCCAGGCATATGCCATGATTGAATTCGACCTGGGCTGGGAGTGAACTTAAAGGGATCCTCCGCATTTAAGCGACATTCAATCGCATGGCCCTTAAAGACGATATCGCGTTGCCGAAAGCCTAGTTTTTGACCGGCTGCAATCTTGATTTGCTCTTGAACAATATCAATCCCAGTGATCATTTCGGTTACCGGGTGCTCCACTTGCACGCGGGTGTTCATCTCAATGAAAAAGAACTCACCCTTTTCATAGAGAAATTCAAAGGTGCCAGCACCGCGATAGCCTATCTTTTTACAGGCATCAGCACAGCGTTCTCCAATCTTGGCAATTAGTTTGCGATCGATTCCTGGAGCCGGTGCCTCTTCAATCACTTTTTGGTGGCGACGCTGCATCGAGCAGTCTCGCTCACCCAGCCAAACCGCATTCCCATGGGTATCTGCTAAGACTTGAATTTCCACGTGCCTTGGGCGCTCTAAAAACTTCTCCATATAGACTTCGGGATTACCAAAGGCGCGTCCCGCTTCCTCACGGGTCATGTTCACGGCACTAATCAGGGCTGCTTCGGTGTGAACCACACGCATACCGCGCCCTCCGCCACCACCAGCCGCTTTGATAATGACGGGGTAGCCTACACGCTTGGCGGTCGCCAGAATTTCTTTTGGATTGTCAGTGGGTAAAGCGCCGGCTGATCCGGGAACGCAGGGAACCCCTGCCTTAATCATGGCATTTTTCGCTGAGACCTTGTCGCCCATCAAGCGGATCGACTCCGGTCTCGGGCCGATAAACGCAAACCCAGACTTTTCAACCCGCTCAGCAAAATCCGCATTCTCTGAGAGAAATCCATAGCCTGGATGAATGGCTTCGGCATCGGTGACTTCAGCGGCAGAAATAATTGCTGGCATGTTCAGATAGCTTTGGGTCGAGGGTGCCGGTCCAATGCAAACTGCCTCATCAGCAAGCTTTACGTATTTCGCATCTTTATCTGCCGTGGAATACACCACGACCGTTTTAATGCCCAATTCTCGGCAGGCTCGTTGAATTCGCAGCGCAATTTCGCCACGATTGGCGATCAGTATTTTGTCAAACATGGCGATTAGGCGATGACGAATAGCGGTTGGTCAAATTCAACGCCTTGACCGTTCTCGCACAGGATTTGTTTGATTACCCCTGCTTTCTCCGATTCAATTTCATTGAGAAGCTTCATGGCTTCAATAATGCATAAGGTTTGACCAACAGTTACGGTATCGCCCACATTCACGAAAGCAGGTGCCTCAGGATTGGGGGAGCGATAAAAGGTTCCTACCATCGGGGACTTCTGTACGAACCCCTCTGGTGCGGCACTTGCTTGTGGGGTAGCAACAACCGAGGCAGTTGGAACTTCGGGTTGGATCGGTGCTGGTACGACCATGGTACCCATGGGCGTCGCTGCGGGAGCATTTGCAACGGAGCCAGAATGGCGAGCATTCACAATCTTGACTTTGTCTTCACCTTCGCTCACCTCTAGTTCGGAGATTCCAGATTCAGAAACTAAGTCGATCAGGGTTTTGAGTTTTCGTAAGTCCATGCCAAACCTCGTTGTAATGATTTTTAATGAGAAGCCAGTTTGTTCTGAATTGCTGCCAATGCCAGTTCATAACCCTGGGCGCCTAGACCGCAAATCACGCCCATGGCTAGGTCTGAAAAATAAGAATGTTTGCGAAATTCTTCACGCTGGTGAATATTCGAGAGGTGCACTTCAATAAAAGGGATCGCTACACCAGCTAAAGCATCGCGCAGGGCAACGCTGGTGTGAGTAAATCCACCTGGATTAATGATGATGAAACCAATACCATCCTTTTTTGCCTTCTGAACTCGATCGATTAGTTCACCCTCATGATTGCTTTGAAAGCTTTCCAGCGAAATTCCGGCATTTTTAGCAAGCTCGGCCATGCGCTTCGTAATGTCTTCAAGGGTTGTTTTGCCATAAACCTCAGGCTCTCTAGTGCCGAGAAGGTTTAAATTGGGACCATTTAGAAGCAAAACAGAGGAATTTGAATGGTTAGTAGGCATAGATCGCTACAGTTATTGAAAAATATCGATTAATTTGGCGATAAATCCAGAAAATTAACGTAAGAAGCAGTATACCCCCAAGAGCTTGGAATACCTAGAAATTGACCGTTTTTTTAAGAATTGAACGAAAAATGGCCGTCTAAGCCATTTTCAATATTGGTCTAAAAGTAGCTAATTTTAATTAAATTGCGTCTTTAATGAGCTTTCTAAGCTCATCTTCGCTGATCTTGCCTAATTTTCTACCTGTGATATCCCCTTTGGCATTGATCACTACCGTGAAGGGTAGGGCTCCCGATGGGTTTCCTAGCATTTTGTTGATGTCGTTGCCACCAAGTCCACCTAAAACAATGGGATAAGAAATAATGGTAGTTTCAATAAATTGACGAATATTCGAGGGTGAATCGATACCGATACCGACAATTAGCATCTTTTTAGGATCATATTCCCCTTGAACTTTGTCTAAGGCGGGCATTTCTTCAACGCATGGCGGGCACCAGGAGGCCCAAAAATTGATGACCAAAACCTTATTTCTCCAATCTTGGGTTGAAATGGGCTTTTGGTCTGGAGAGAACCATTCGCGTTCAAAAAGAGCTTTGACTGCCTCTTGGGAGGCAGATTGGAGGGCAGTTCTGCGATTGGCAATAAAAGCACCTGCCACTGCGGCAACAATTGCGACCACACTTCCAATTAGAAAATGACGACGGTTCATGACTCTCCTTAGCTAAAATCCACGCATGCATATTCATATCTTGGGCATTTGTGGCACCTTCATGGGTGGAATCGCGGCAATTGCCAGGCAGGCCGGTCATGAGGTAACCGGATGTGATGCAAATGTTTATCCACCAATGAGTACCCAGCTCGAAGCCCAAGGTATTCAATTAATCGAAGGATACTCCCCCGATCAACTACGTGAATTTAAATCGAAACCCGATTTATTTCTAATTGGGAACGTGGTCTCCAGGGGAAACCCCCTGCTCGAGGAAATTTTGAATCAGGGCTTGCCATATACCTCGGCCCCTCAGTGGCTTGGCGAGCAAGTTTTATCAGGTAGGCATGTCTTGGCTGTTGCTGGAACGCATGGCAAAACCACTACGACGGCCATGCTCACCTGGATTTTGGAGCGTAATCACCGTAAACCCGGATATTTAATTGGTGGTGTGCCATTGAACTTTTCAGTATCAGCGCGCTTAGGTGATGGGAACTATTTTGTGATCGAGGCGGATGAGTACGACACCGCTTTTTTTGATAAGCGCAGTAAGTTTGTGCACTATCGGCCCCGAACTGCGATTCTCAATAACCTCGAGTTTGATCATGCGGATATCTTTAGCGATTTGGCTGCGATTGAAACCCAATTTCATCATTTAGTCCGAACCATTCCGCAAACCGGTTTGGTGCTTGCCAATGGTTCACAACAGTCATTGGATCGCGTACTCGAACGTGGTGTGTGGTCTCCCGTCGAACGGTTTGGTTACGGTGACTGCGATTGGGCGTTAGAAGATATTGAGAATGCGGCTGGTAAACGCGGCGCTGATTTTGCAGTCTTTTATCAGGGCAAGAAATGCACAGAGGTTCATTGGGCCGAAGGCTCTGGAGTGATGGGCGTTCATAATCAACTCAATGCACTAGCAGCGATTGCGGCCGCCCATCATATCGGCATCACCCCAGAAGAATCTGCTTTTGCTTTGGCAGAGTTCAAAAATGTCAAACGACGCCTAGAGCTCATTGGTGAGCAACATCAGATTCGTGTATACGATGATTTTGCCCATCATCCAACGGCAATTGCTACCACCATTGACGGATTGCGTAAACAAGTGGGTGAGGCACGAATTCTGGCGGTGCTTGAGCCGCGCTCCAACACCATGAAGCTTGGAGTTATGAAGTCTCAGCTTCCGGATAGCTTGAGAGAAGCCGATTTGGTATTTGCCTATGGAGCAATTAGTGGCAAAGATGCCCTAGGTTGGGATTTGCAAGAATCGATCTCGCAATTGGGGTCTAAGGCGAAAAGCTTTCATGATCTTGGGCGCTTAGTTGAAGCGGTATGTGGTGAAGCTAAACCCCATGATCATATTTTGGTGATGAGCAATGGTGGCTTTGGCGGTGTTCATCAAAAAATTCTGGCTCGCTTAGAGCGCCTGAATCCCTAATTAGAGGAATTGGTATGCGTTTACGAAACAAAGTGGCACTCATTACTGGAGCAGCCAAAGGAATTGGTTTTGCAACTGCTAAACGGTTTGCCGAGGAGGGAGCCAAGGTCATGTTGGCCGATCTAAATGAAGCTGCGGTAATGGACGCCGTCGGCCAACTCAAGCATGCGGAGCCCTATGTGTTGGATGTCACCGATCGAGCCAGTATTCAGCGTGCGGTTGACGACATCATCGCCAAACATCATCGCATTGATATATTGATTAACAACGCAGGAATTACTCAAGATGCCCGCTTGGTGAAAATGACCGAAGAGCAATTTGATGCAGTGATCGATGTTAATCTCAAAGGCGTTTTTAATTGCACCCAATTGGTGGTTCCCCATATGCTAGAAGCAAAAAAGGGTGCGATCGTCAATGCCTCGAGTGTGGTCGGTATCTACGGTAATTTTGGTCAAACCAATTACTCAGCAACTAAATTTGGCGTGATTGGATTTACCAAAACCTGGGCCCGTGAGTTCGGGCAAAAAGGGATTCGGGTGAATGCTGTGTGTCCTGGATTTATTGCAACCGAGATGGTCAAGGCGATGCCCGAGAACATTTTGCAAAGTATTGAGCAGCGTTCGTGGATGGCGCGCTTAGGCACTCCCGAGGAAATGGCGAATGTGTATCTATTTCTAGCGAGCGATGAAGCCAGTTATGTCAATGGTGTAACCATCGAGGCTAGTGGCGGGATTTCGCTTTAATGCATTTGCTATATGAAGAAGGCGGTGAGCTGCGAATCGCGACCGTCTTGTCATCCTCAGGGTCTGGAGAGACTCAGTCATGGCAGGCAAGCGCTTTATCAGGCAAGCATCTCAAGCTAAAGGCTAAAGAGGTATGGCTGCAATTTGATCTTGCGAATCCTCAAGAAGTTCTTGAAGAAGCGCATGGTATTGCTGCAACAATTGATTTACAACTTCTATGGGATTGCGCGCCCGACCAAGAATTTTTTTTCCAGACAATTGCCAAAGAGTATTTTGGGGACACCATAAGTACTCCCCAATTAATTGGTTTAGCGATTGCATTGCAAGGAGCCCCTGTTTACTTTCGACGCAAGGGGCGAGGCGTCTTTATGCGGGCACTACTCGAGCAACTGCAGGCGGGATTAGCGGCAATTGAGCGCAGGCAAAGAGAGCTTCTACAACAACAAGCATGGCAGGAAGAACTGATTGAAGGAAGGCTGCCAGATGCTTTGCATTCGCAGGTAAATAGCTTGCTGTTCCGTCCAGATAAAAATAGCTTGGCATACAAAGCTTTTCATGGGGCTTGTGAACAGACAGGAGAACATCCGGCGCGTTTGCTGATGCGCTGTGGTGCTTTGGATTCCCCGCAGTCTTACCATCATGGCCAATTTGTGCAAGCGCATTTTCCGAAAGGGACAGGCTTCGCAAGCGATTTTCAATTTACACCAGAAGAATTTGAAAAGGCCATTGCCGGCTTGCCGACTGCCCAAGTGAAAGCCTTTTCAATTGATGATGCAAGCACAACAGAAATCGATGATGCCTTGTCATTAACGCCTATCGGTAATGGTCTATATCGATTGGGTATTCACATTGCAGCGCCGGGCTTACTGATTCAGAAAGGTGATCGATTTGATCAAATCGCGCGCCAACGAATGTCAACGGTTTATTTCCCGGGTGACAAAATTACCATGTTGCCAGAGCAGTTTGTGGAGTACTTTTCTCTCGATGCTGGTTCTGCTCGTCCTGCTATTTCTTTATATCTTGAGATAAATGCTTCTGGCCAACGAACTCAGACACCTCCCCACAGTGCTTTAGAGCTAGTACCGATTGAAACCAATTTGCGCTTGGACGATTGGGAGCCTCTGGTTGATGAGGCCTTCTTGGCCCAAGAAAATTCATCATTGCCGCATCACGTAGCGCTGACTCGATTGTGGGCTTTGGCTCAAAATGAGCATCAAAAACGTCAAGAGCAGCGTGTCAAAGACGGCTTGCGAGCCGAGGTCTTGGGTCAAGCTGATCCAAATGCTTTAATCCGTGATTTCAATTTCAAGATCACTTCGTCAACCAATGAAATCGTGATTGAGCCTCGTGTTCGAGGTTCGATTTTGGATACCATCGTGGCCGAATGCATGATCTTATGTAATCAGATTTGGGGACAAGCGCTAGCTGAGCATGGTTTACCGGCGCTATTCCGCACCCAGAAAGGTTGGGGTCCTCAGCGTACACGGATGCAAACCACCCCTGGCCCTCATGAGGGCTTGGGTGTTGATTGTTATGCGTGGTGTACCTCGCCATTACGTCGGTATGCAGATCTTGTAAATCAATGGCAATTGATTGCCATGATTCGAAATGGCGTAACAGCGAAGATGACAGCTCCCTTTCCGCCAAAAGACTCGGAGATCATGGGAATTGCCGCTGATTTCGATACGGTATATCTTCAGTACGGGGAATATCAGTCACGCATGGAGCGCTATTGGTGCTTGCGTTGGTTGGCGCAGGCTGGATTGCCCCATTCAATCTACGCACGTCATCTGAAAGAGGGTATGTCGCGGCTTGAGCCTATTCCACTGCATTTACCCATCCCTGAATTGGCGAGTCATCCTCGTCTCACCCGCGCTAAGATCGAAGTTATGGATATAGATCTTTTAGACCTATCTGCTAAGGCCCGTGTGCTTGAGCTGGAAACCAGCCCGAGTGAAGTTAGTGCTGAGGTAGAAGGGGATTTACCAGAATGAGACTGGCTCTGTATTCATTTGAGGTGAGTCGGTCTATTAAGCCGCTATGGATCGCATTAGCCATATCTCTGCTGGTTCACCTTGCCCTATTGAGTCAGCGCTGGTTCAATCCGCCAGAAACCGAGAGGCGTTTCAATACACCATTGAGTATTGTGCTCGTGAATGCATCAAGCCCCGCGCCTCCTCAAAAAGCACAGAAATTAGCACAGGCTAATTTGGATGGTGGGGGCCTAACTATTCGGGAGGATGCGAGTGCATTGCACCGCGCCCACTTGGGTGCCGATGCTAAGTTAGAGGCACTTGAGAAGCGCCAAAAGCAATTGTTATCCAAATTAGATACCGATAAAAAACAGGCCAGTGGAATGCGATCGGGCGAAGAATCTAAACAGCTCTCTCAGACCAATGCGTTGGAAGCCGAGCTTGCTAGACGACTTAGCCCTGAGGGTCGTCTTCCACGTCGCGCGGTCCTTAGTGCAAGCAGTACCAAAACGGTTGCGTTTGCATATTACTATGATGGTATGCGTCAAAAGATTGAAGCCTATGGCAATACTTTTTTTCCTCGCGTCCAGGGTCGGCCGTTGTATGGTAGCTTGGTGTTAACTGTTAGTGTTGATGCAGAGGGTCGAATTACTAATAACGTCAAAGGGCGTGAGGGTATTGAAGTAAGTCGCTCATCCGGTATTCCAGAGCTTGATCGTCAAGCAGTGGCGATTGTGCGCGCCGCCGCTCCGTTCGGAGCTTTTCCAAGTGAGATGCGTCAGCAGATCGATGTTTTGGATTGGGTTTCAACGTTTGAGTTCACACGCGATTTGAAAGATCAATCTGGTAATCGACTGGAATTAAGGGGTGCCAAACCATGAGTCACTATCCCTTTTTGACTGAGCTGAAGCCAAATCGTTTTGTTAGCAAAAATATTTATGCGGTATTTGGTAATCCGATTGGGCATAGCAAGTCCCCCTTAATTCATGAGCGGTTTGCGATACAAACCCAGCAAGAAATGGATTATTTAAGGATTCAGCCGTCAGTGGATGGATTTGCAGCAATGCTCACCCAATTTTTTGTCCTTGGTGGTAAGGGTGCGAGCGTCACCATTCCGTTTAAATTGGAAGCCTATCAGTTATGCAAACAATTGACTACCCGTGCTCGCTTAGCAGGTGCTGTGAATACCGTCTGGCAAAAAGACGGAGTACTCTGGGGCGATAACACCGATGGTGCTGGGTTAGTGGCTGATCTGCTTTCTCAAGGGGTTGCCATTTGTGAAGCAGATGTCCTGATTGTGGGGGCCGGTGGTGCAAGTCGCGGGATCGTTGAGCCACTGCTAAACCAAAAGCCCAAACGGATTTGGATTGCCAATCGCACAGCTCAAAAAGCTCATGAGCTCGTGTCGATATTTCAGTCTTTAGCAACAGAGCTTGACGTGGAGTTAATGGCAAGCAGCATCGCTCAATTGGAGGATCAAACGACCCCTGCATTCTCACTTGTGATTAATTCGAGCTCAGCTGGACTCGAGGACCAAAGTCCTTTAAGCACATTAGCGGCAGATCACGTGTTTTGCCCTGGTTGCTTTGCGTATGATTTGGTATACGGCAAAACCACGGTATTTATGGAGCAAGCCTTGCAGCGCGGCTGTCGGATCAGTGACGGCTTGGGAATGTTGGTAGAGCAAGCTGCCGTTGCCTTTAGTCAGTGGCATCAAGTGGACATCAAATGTTTAGATACTCGGGCTGTTATTGCACAGCTTCGGTACGCTTAAATCATGTCATGGGTCATATATTTCCTCAAATGCATGGCTTGGGGACTGATCGGTTTGCAGTTTTACTTTGTGATCCAAATTGGTCTATGGGCATTCATGAATCCAAGCAGTACAGCATTTCAGAGGGCGGAACGTTGGCGTCTTTGTCACTGGAATCTGAGCTGCCCAATCCAGCATCGTTGGGTTTCGTACGAGCAGATCAGCAATGATTTAAAGCGGGCGATTCTGGTAAGCGAAGATGATATCTTTTTTAAACACAGCGGGGTTCGTGTTGAGGATATGCAAAAAGCCTGGGAGCGAAACCAAAAAGGCGGCAGCAAGGTGGTGCGCGGCGGCTCCACAATCACACAGCAATTGGCCAAGAATTTATTTCTTTCCTCCGAAAAAAACTACCTACGTAAAGTACAGGAGCTAGTCATTACCGGACTTTTAGAGTTGATGCTTTCCAAACAGCGGATGTTTGAGATTTATATGAATTCCGTCGAATGGGGTGAGGGGATTTTTGGGATTGGTGCAGCGACTTCTCACTACTATGTGACTAATCCAAAAAATATTAGTCGCGAACAGGCAGTCGCATTAGCATCTGCTTTACCAGCGCCAAAGTGCTTCGATAAGAGTAAATATTGCAAACGCGGCAGTATTGATTTTGGGGCGCGTCAGCAGTTTATTTTAGAGAATATGGATCGTGTAGCTTTGCCTAAAAACCGCTAGTAATACCTAGCATCTTTTTATTTGGCCTGCGCAGATCGAATCGCATCACGGGTTGCTATTGCTACTTTTCTGGCAGCTTCTGCAAAGTCCTTTCCGTTGCTCGCATACAAAATGGCGCGCGATGAGTTAATCATCATTCCCGTTCCGGGTTTATTCGCCACTTGCCCCGCAGCAACCGTCGCTTCAATATCCCCGCCTTGCGCCCCGATTCCAGGGATGAGTAAGGGCATGGCGCCGACGATGGCTCGAACTCGGGCGATTTCTTGGGGAAAGGTGGCTCCCACCACAAGTGCAATTTGACCCGCTTGATCCCACTCTTTGGCAAGGTGTGCAACGCGTTCAAACACTGCTTGGTTGCTGTTGATGGGAAGGTTTTGTATATCGGACCCGCCTGGATTGGAGGTACGGCACAAGATGATGACCCCTTTGCCCGAGTGCTGAAGATAGGGTTCGATCGAGTCTTTACCCATGTATGGATTGACCGTCACGGCATCGGCCCCATAACGCTCAAACGCTTCTAATGCGTAATGTTCGGCGGTACTCCCAATATCACCCCGTTTGGCATCCAAAATAATGGGGATCTGTGGGTAGGATCTTTTGAGGTGGGCGATCAGGTCTTCCAGTTGGTCCTCTGCTCGTTGGGAGGCAAAGTACGCAAACTGTGGTTTAAATGCACACACCAGGTCAGCACATGAATCCGCAATTTCTTTACAAAAATTGAGGATGGCTTTGGGGCCTTTGCCTATGCTGGGCGGGAAGCGCTGGGGATCGGGGTCTAGACCTAGGCAGAGCATGCTGCCCTGAGATGCCCAGGCAGCCTCGATCTGATCCCGAAAGGACCCCGAATTTTTTACCAAATGTAATGAACGATTCATAGTGCATAGGATAAACTAGCGCATTCGTCGGGAGTTCACCATGATCAACTTGTTCGTCCTACAAAACGGCCGTCTATCGCAAGAGCAAGTCGAAGATCGCAATGAACTGCTCCAACACCACAATCCAATTTGGATTGATGTGATTGACCCTGAAGAGGAAGAGCTGCTTTGGATTAAAGAGGCTTTTGCCGTTCAACTCCCTGAGTTGGACGATCTTGGGGACCTGGAGGCGTCTGCACGCTATTTTGAGGCAGACGATGGGCATCTGCATATTCGCACCGACTTTTTGCTTGACGAAGAAGATACATCACGCAACGTGAGGGTGGCGTTCGTCCTGACCAATCAGGTGTTGTTCTCGATCCACGATGAAGATTTACCAGTGTTCCGTTTGGTACGCTTGCGGGCGCGTTTGCGTCCGGGTTCGGTCAGTAATGCGAAGGATGTGCTCCTTGATCTGTACTCCACCGATGCCGAGTACTCCGCCGATGCACTTGAGGAGGTTTATGAAAATCTTGAGCGCGCGGGTAAACGTGTTTTGTCGGAAACGATCACCGACGCCGACGCAGCAGAAGTTCTTGAGACGATTGCCACTGAAGAAGATACCAACGGCCGAATTCGTCGCAATGTCATGGATACGCGGCGCGCACTGTCATTTCTGATGCGAAGCAAATTATTGTCCGACGAACAGCAAGAAGAAGCGCGTCAAATTTTGCGAGACATTGATTCTCTAGAGAATCACACAGCATTCTTATTTGACAAGATTAACTTCTTGATGGATGCGACGGTTGGCTTTATTAGTCTGAACCAAAGCAAAATCATTAAGATCTTCTCGGTGGTCTCGGTCGCCTTAATGCCCCCAACCTTATTGGCAAGCATTTGGGGTATGAACTTTGAGTACATGCCTGAACTCAAAGAGACTTGGGGCTACCCACTGGCAATCATTACCATGATCATCTCGGCAATGATTCCTTTGGGCTACTTCCGCCACAAAGGCTGGTTGAAGTCAAATTAGTGGGACTCGCTTGCAGTGAGTTCCCCAAGGAGTGACTCGATCGCGTAAACGCAGGCCTGCTCCCGAATACTTTGACGATCACCGCTAAAGTGTTTTGTTTGTGCACGGGTTTGGATTTGATCATCCACTCGCACTCCCCAGGCAAAGCAAATCATTCCGACGGGTTTATTCGCACCCCCTCCACCTGGCCCAGCAATTCCAGTAATAGCAACACTAACTTGGGCTAGGCTATGGTTGAGAGCGCCTTTGGCCATAGCCTTTGCAACCTCTTCACTCACGGCCCCATATTGTTCGATCAACTCCTTTGATACGCCAATACTCTCTTCTTTCGCTTGATTGCTGTAGGTGATAAAGCCCCGCTCAAACCAGTCGCTGGATCCAGCAAGGCTGGTGAGGTGTGCAGCCAATAAGCCCCCAGTACATGACTCGGCTAAGGCAATCTTGAGACCTTTAGCTAACAAAGTTTGAGCTAATTGTTGAACCAGTGGGGTGATGGATGAGTTCATATTAGCCAGTGTATTCCAAGCATCACGATCAAAATAGTAAAGAAAGCGGCAATGAGATCGTCAATCATGATTCCAAAACCATGTTTGATGATCTGCGATGGGTTGATACGTTCTTGATGGACCCAGTTTTTCTTAAAGTATTGATCGACGCGATTGATGGGCCAAGGTTTGGCGGCATCAAAAAATCGAAAGATTAAAAATGCGATTACTTGTACCCATAGATTATTGGATCCAATCAACAATAGGATCCAAGCAAAGGCGATGATTTCATCCCAAACAATCGAGCCATCATCGGGGCGGCCTAGATCGTGACCACATTGCCCGCAAGCCCATAGTCCGTAGAGCGTTCCAATGCTAAGCAGAACAAACATGGACGTTGTTGAAAGAACTGCGTTTAGGATCAAAAACAAAGCCCAGGCAAGCAGGGTGCCAGCCGTGCCTGGAGCAATTGGAGCAAGGCCGCTCCCAAAGCCAATACCAAATACCCGATGCACGGATCCCAGCATCCAATTTAATGATGGGCGGCGAGTAGCTTTCATCAATCTCTAATCTCGAAAGTGATCAAAGGATCTCAGCAGCGCTTGGGATTTCTCGGGGCTTAGTGGCATGCCCTCACTATCCTCGAGTATCAGCAAACTTTCATTCTGGACTTCGGTAATTTGGCCGATACAAGTCAGAGGGAGTCCGAGTTCTCTTGAGAGACTCGCAATCTTGTCATGTTGATCTGGGTTTGCAGTAAAGCAAAGCTCATAGTCATCGCCACCAGAGGCTGCGCATTGATACTGAATTGCCTGATCTTGCCGACGCAACACCGGTGAGCGAGGCAAGGCGTCCACGTTAATTTTGGCGCTCACATGGGATGATTCCAAAATGTGTCGCAAATCGCCTAATAATCCATCTGACACATCTAAGGCTGCCGTTGCGATTTCACGCAGAGCAATTCCGAGTGCCACTCGGGGTAGCGGCGAATGAAGGCGTTGATTGATCTGATTGAGTTCTTCGGCGCCTAGATCCAAAGACCATTCTTTACGAATGCATCCGAGTGCTAGACGAGCATCGCCCAGTGCACCAGAGACCCAAATAGAGTCGCCCACCTGAGCGCCCGATCGTTTAATCGCTTGTCCATTTGGAACCACACCAAAAGCTGTGATGCTAATCGTTAATGGCCCTTGACAGGTATCGCCGCCAATTAGGTGGCAATCAAATAGATCGGCTAAGTCAAAAAGACCATTCGCAAATCCATGTAACCATGCTTGCTTTTGTTTTGGTAAGGCGAGCGCCAGAGTAAATCCGGTCGGCTTAGCACCCATTGCGGCAAGATCCGATAAGTTCACTGCTAGGGATTTTTTCCCGACGAGGTAAGGGTCGGTATCCGCAAAGAAGTGCCGATCAGCTACCAACATATCGGTTGTGATGACCACTTCCTCGTTTGGATGACAGACAATCAATGCCCCATCATCACCAATCCCAAGAAGCGGAGCATGTTGCGGTTTAGCCCTCATCATTTGCAAAGCGCGCGTCTTGAAAATATCGCGAATTAACTCAAATTCCCCGAGTTGGAGAGTATCGAATGATGGGTTTTGAAGGAATTGCTTCGTCATCCTTATATTGTAGGCGGGCTTTAAAGCCCCATTCTTACAAGACCTGCCATTCAAGAGGGCATTCAAAGGGACAGTCTTCAGAGGAATAGAATAGAGCTTTTAGCATTCCTGTTTAAGGCTCCAAGCCCTTTTATTTCATTACCCGTGGAACCCTATGAGTCAATCTGGCAATAAACCTAATCAAAATAAAGAAGAGCAAATTAAGGCTTTGCGTGAAGCTGCCCTTAAGTACCACGAGTTTCCGGTCCCCGGCAAAATATCAATTGCCCCCACCAAGCAATTAACCAATCAACGTGACCTTTCTTTGGCTTACACGCCAGGTGTAGCAGCGGCTTGTGAAGAAATCAAACGAGACCCTGCCACTGCATTTCGCTATACCGCTCGTGGTAATTTAGTTGGGGTGGTCACCAACGGTACGGCTGTGTTAGGTTTGGGTGATATTGGCGCACTCGCCAGTAAGCCGGTGATGGAAGGTAAGGCAGTACTTTTTAAAAAGTTTGCTGGGATTGATGTGTTTGATATCGAGGTCAACGAAAGCGATCCCGATAAATTAGTTGAAGTAATTGCTGCCCTGGAGCCGACCTTTGGCGGAATTAACCTCGAGGATATTAAGGCCCCGGATTGCTTCTTGGTCGAGCGCAAACTCCGTGAGCGCATGAAGATTCCAGTCTTTCATGATGATCAACATGGCACAGCCATTGTGGTGGCAGCAGCGATTCTCAATGGTCTAAAAGTTGTTGGTAAAGATATTACGAAGGTTAAGTTAGTGACATCCGGTGCCGGCGCGGCCGCGCTGGCCTGTTTGGAGTTATTGGTTCATCTTGGCTTACCTAAGAGCAATATCTGGGTAACCGATATTGTCGGTGTGGTTTATGAGGGCCGCACTGAGCTCATGGATCCGCAGAAAACACCATTTGCGCAAAAGACCGACAAGCGCACCTTAGGCGATGTGATTGAAGGGGCTGATGTATTTTTGGGCTTATCGGCTGGTGGAGTTTTAAAGTCCGAGATGGTTGCCAAAATGGCAGATAAGCCACTTGTGTTTGCCTTAGCAAATCCAACCCCTGAGATCTTGCCGGAGGAGGTCAAGCTGGTTCGTCCCGATGCCGTAATGGCAACTGGGCGAACGGATTACCCCAATCAAGTGAACAATGTCCTGTGCTTCCCATTCATCTTTCGCGGGGCTTTGGATGTTGGGGCAACCACCATTACCACCGAGATGGAAATCGCGGCAGTGAAGGCAATTGCTGAATTAGCTCAAGCAGAACAAAGTGATGTGGTGGCGGCGGTTTACAGTAGCGAGAACTTGGCTTTTGGCCCTGATTATTTAATTCCGAAACCGTTTGATCCGCGCCTAATTACGGTAATTGCACCAGCCGTTGCGAAGGCCGCCATGGACTGCGGAGTTGCAAGTCGACCCATCAAAGATTTTGCTCTTTACAAAGATCAATTGCAGCAGTTTGTGTATCACTCGGGCACAGTCATGAAACCCTTGTTTGGGATTGCGAAGAAGATTCCGATGGAGCAAAAACGGATTGTCTTTTGTGAGGGTGAGGATGAACGTGTGATGCGTGCCGTGCAAATCATGCTCGACGAAAGTTTGGTGAACCCCATCCTCATTGGGCGTCCATCGGTGATTGAGCATCGCATCGAGAAATACGGCCTGCGCATGAAATCAGGCGTGGATATCGAGATCGTCAATCCGGAAAGTGATGTGCGCTATCGTGATTTTTGGCAAACTTATTTGCAACTCACTGAGCGCAAGGGGGTGACCGAGTCCTTCGCGAAGCTCGAGATGCGCCGCCGCAATACTTTAATTGGCTCTATTCTCCTCAAAAAAGGGCAGGCCGATGGCATGATTTGCGGCACGATCAGCAACACTGCCATGCACTTGAAATACATTGATGAGGTCATTGGTCATGAATCGGGTGCGACAGTTTATGGAGCAATGTCGGGGCTGATACTGCCGAATCGCCAAGTCTTCTTGGTAGATACCCATGTCAATATTGATCCAAGCGCTGCCGAGTTAGCTGAAATCACACTCTTAGCTGCGAGCGAGATGCGCAAGTTGGGTATGACCCCGAAAGTTGCCTTACTTTCACATTCGAACTTTGGTTCCAGTGATGCGCCATCGGCTGCAAAAATGCGTGCGGTATTGGCGATTTTGCAAAAAGCTGCTCCTGAGCTTGAGGTGGATGGTGAAATGCACGGTGATTGTGCGCTGGACCCGGAAATTCGGGCTGGTGCGATTACAAACTCAAGCTTGCGTGGAGAGGCCAATTTATTGGTCTTGCCCAATATTGATGCCGCCAATATTTCTTATAACTTATTGAAAACTGCCGCTGGAAATGGTGTTGCAATCGGACCACTTTTGCTCGGGGTTGCAAAACCGATTCATATTTTGACTCCGGCGGCCACGGTGCGTCGGATTGTCAATGTGAGCACACTTGCGGTTGTAGAGGCCGCCACTCAATCCAAGGGCTTATTTTAAAAGGGAAATATACTTAGTAAGTAGTCGCTCACTTTTAAATTATTGATAAAAATCAATAACTTATCAAATTAGTTCTTGGATTAGGCTTGATTTAGGGGCGGGATAAGGGTAATCTACTATCCATCATGAATATTCTTCCTGAAAACATTACTTCAGCAAGCGTCGAAGATCACAGCCGCGCAGAAAATTGGGACAGAAATGATCAAGCCGATCGCGAGATCTCGGCGGCGAGCATTTATGCCCAAGGTGGTCTGTCGCGTCTTCAGACCTATGCTGCCAATCAAGACCTAGGAAAAAAAGTGACAGCTTCTTGGCGTGCTGCTTTGGCTATGAGGGATGCCGGTCCCCCAGCAATGTTGCGCAGTGTGCGCCCCAATATCGTGCAATCGATTCGTGCATTCAGAACTAGTGACCTAGCTGAGGCTGCCACTGAACTTGGACAGCACTTTGTGTATGCGAGTTGCACCAATGCCAATACCAAGGGTGAGGTGCTCGAAGCAATCGCGAACGCCTATATGTTTACCAAGCAGCAGGCTAAAAACTTTGATCCCCTGTTAGATGCTCTGACAACCTTGGTTGACAAAGCTGGTCCTCAGCCAGGTTTTGTGGTGGTCCTCGAAGGTTTGCCTTGCACTCAAAAGTTTGACAAAGAAGCCAGGGAGACTCTCCTAGATGTGTTCCGCGATGCCGTTGAGTTTTGGTCAGAGCGCCGCGTCCCATATCGAGTCTTTTACTCGTTCGCTTAACTCGTCTTTAAGCTCCAAATACTCTCTACGGCTGAGATCGTAACGATCCCAGCCGTTTCTGTTCGTAGAATGCGTGGACCAAGTGATAAGGCGGTAAAACCAGCCTGTTTGGCATATTCCTCTTCCTCAGGGCAAAACCCTCCCTCTGGACCAATCGCAAGTGCAATGCTTTGGGGTGGATGCCGATTTAGAAATTGATGCAGCGAATCGGTGGTCGTTGTGCTCAAAAGGATTTTTAACCCAGCCACACTTTGTTTGAATGCATCCCGAGGATGTTGGATTGCGTTAACTTCTGGAATGACGCTGCGATCGCATTGCTCACACGCCGCTTGCGCGATTGCCTGCCAATGAAGCAGACGTTTTTCTAGTCGCTTTGAGTCATGTTTGAGTTTGACCACCGAGCGTTCACACTCAATGGGGGTGATGCTTGTCGCCCCCGTTTCAACAGCTTTCTCGATGACCCAATCCATTTTGTCACCGCTGGCAAGTCCCTGAATTAGGTCTATGCGATAAGGGAGCTCGCGCTGGCGATCTTCTTGGATTTGTTCAATTTCAATCTGGGAATAGGTTTCGTTCGTTCTGGAGACTCTTCCTACCGCGGTATGGCCTTTACCATCAAACACAGTGAATACATCATTTGCTCCGATACGACGAACGCGCAAGTGATGGGCTAAATCATTATCAACTGTTAGAAGTTGTTTTGGTAGATTAGATTGGGCCCAATCACCCGCTAGGTAGAACTGTGGCATACAAGCTCAGTGAGTAATTGGATCAATTACTTTTTCTTATTGCGACAGTTCTTTTTCTGGCAATGACCGTACATCGCCAGAGAATGCTCTTGGAGCTTAAACCCGAGGGATTTGGCAATTTCGTTTTGGCGTTTTTCAATGGCCGAATCCACAAACTCCTCGACATGACCACAGTCAAGGCACACAAGATGGTCGTGATGATTTCCTTCATTAAGCTCATAAATGGCTCGGCTATCCCCCTTACTCGACTCAAAATGGCTTCTTAGCAGGATTCCGGCTTGCTCAAATTGGGTTAAAACGCGATAGACCGTGGCTAAGCCGATATCGGAGTTATCCTTCACAAGTGCCATGTAGACCTCTTCGGCACTAAAGTGCGAATCCGCGTTTTCCTGAAAAAACTCAAGGACTTTCATCCGTGGCGCCGTGACTTTTAGACCGATTTCACGGAGGTCGGTGGGGGTGGCGTTTTGGCTCATACGATTTGGCTCGATTGGCAGGTTTGGGCGCTAAAATCAGATACTTAATGATACGTTGAACTGTTGACCCATGCAGATTAGCATTTTTACTTGCCGCAAGCCAAATCGAGCTTTTGCATCACGGATGTTGATCGTGTTGTGCGCCTGTCTTGGTTTGGGTGCGTGTACCTCGGCGGTTGACAATACTCAGCGAGCTTGGATGAATACTATTTTCCAGCCGTATGTCCCCGATGTGGTTCAAGGCAACTTTATTTCCAGTGAGCAATATGCTCAATTAAAAGTAGGTATGAGTCGAGAGCAGGTGCGCCAAATTATGGGTACCCCATTATTAGCGAGTTATTTTCATGCCAATCGCTGGGACTATGTATTTGAATTTAAGCGCGAGGGTCAGACCATCGGTAAGGAGAGACGCGTCACATTATTTTTTGAAGGCGATAAGCTCGTGAAGTTTGATGGCGATGCCTTACCTACTGAAGTAGAGCTTGTGGCCGAGATTGACAACTATGCGCGGGAGAAGCGCAGTTTTTGGGAAGTGCTAACGGGTAAAAATAAACCACCCAAGCCAGTAAAGAGGCCACCCCCTGAAGTGATGGTGATTAGCCAGCCTAATAATTTGCCGGTCCCAACACCGCAGCCTGATGTGGTGATCACCCCTGTTAAAAATTAATTAGAGAGCTAGCGATGCCAATGAAATTTGCAGTTGCGGGCGCAACCGGAAAAATGGGCAAAATGCTCATCGACACGATTTTGAGATCATCCAATGCGCAATTAACCGGTGCCCTTGAGCATCCTAGTTGCCCCTTATTAGGAACGGATGCGGGAGCATTTTTAGGTCAACAAACCAATGTCTTGATTACGTCTGATTTAGCCAAAGGATTAGCGGGTGCCGAGTATTTAATTGATTTCACAAGGCCCGAAGGAACTCTATTGCATGTTGAGGCTGCGAAGCGGGCAGGCGTCAAAATGATTATTGGCACAACTGGTTTTACTGCTGAGCAATTGCAACAGCTTCGCGGTGCGACCGACACTATTGCCATCGTATTTGCGCCTAATATGAGCGTGGGGGTGAATGCTACCCTCAAAATTTTGCAAGTCGCCGCCCAGTTGCTTAACCAGGGGTATGACATCGAAATTGTGGAAGCGCATCATCGGCACAAAGTGGATGCACCTTCAGGAACGGCCATCAAAATGGGTGAGGTGATTGCCAAGGCCCAAGGTCATTCCCTAGCTGATCTGGCGGTGTATGCCCGTGAGGGTCACACTGGTGGGCGTAAGCCAGGCACCATTGGTTTTGCAACGATACGGGGTGGTGATATCGTGGGTGATCACACCGTGATCTTTGCCGGTGAGGGTGAGCGCATCGAAATTAGCCATCGCTCCACAAGCCGTCAATCGTATGCCGAGGGCGCCTTACGAGCCGCTGCTTTTTTGCAAAACCAACCTAAGGGCTGGTTTGATATGCAAGACGTCTTAGGCCTCAAATAATTTAATCCCTAACAACAAGAACAATTAATGGATAAACATCAGGCTAAAGATTACGATTTTCGGAGTATTGAAGCGCGTGCACATCATGAGTGGCAAGCTCAGGATGTCTATCGTGTTAGTGAAGATGCAAAGACATCCACCGGTCAATTAAAGCCGAAGTTCTATGCCTGTTCGATGCTGCCTTATCCCTCCGGTAAGTTGCATATGGGTCATGTGCGCAACTACACCATCAATGATGTGATGGCGCGCCAACTGCGCATGCAAGGCTACAACGTCTTAATGCCGATGGGTTGGGACGCATTTGGGATGCCGGCCGAGAATGCCGCACTTCAGAATAATGTGCCACCTGCACAATGGACCTATCAAAATATTGATTACATGCGCGGTCAGATGGCAGCGATGGGGTTAGCAATTGATTGGTCACGGGAGATTGCAACGTGCAAGCCTGATTACTACCGTTGGAACCAGTGGCTATTTTTGAAGATGCTTGAAAAAGGCATTGCTTATCGTAAAACCCAAACCGTCAACTGGGATCCAGTAGATCAAACCGTTTTAGCGAATGAGCAAGTGATCGATGGCCGTGGTTGGCGCTCGGGCGCCTTGGTTGAAAAGCGGGAGATCCCTGGGTACTACCTCAATATTACTGCGTATGCTGAAGAATTATTAACGGGACTCGATGATCTAGCATGGCCTGAGCGCGTCAAGATCATGCAACAAAACTGGATTGGTAAAAGCCATGGAGTACGCTTTGCATTTACTCATCAAGTTCAGGATGATGCCGGCCGTTTCATTAACGATGGCAAGATGTATGTGTTCACCACACGCGCTGATACCATCATGGGCGTCACGTTTTGTGCGGTTGCTGCCGAGCATCCCTTGGCTGCCAAGGCGGCACAAACCAATCCAGCATTAGCGCAATTTATTGAACGTTGCAAAACTGGCAGTGTGATCGAAGCCGATTTGGCGACCCAAGAAAAAGAGGGCATGCCAACCGGTTTGTATGTGACCCATCCCTTAACCAATGAGCCAATTCCGCTGTGGGTTGGTAATTACGTACTGATGTCGTATGGCGATGGTGCAGTGATGGGAGTTCCCGCCCATGATGAGCGTGACTTTGCCTTTGCTAATAAATACCATTTGCCTATTAAGCAGGTAATCGCGGTTAAAGGGGTAACCGATCTTTTTAATACCTCGCACTGGCAAGAGTGGTATGCACAAAAAGAGAACACCGAGTGTATTTACAGCGGGCCCTATGACGGCTTATCACACCCAGATGCTGTGCAGGCCGTTGCCAAGGATCTGAAAGAGCTGGGTCTTGGTGAGCTAAAAACGACCTATCGCTTGCGAGATTGGGGTATCTCTCGACAGCGCTATTGGGGGACTCCAATCCCCATGATCCACTGCACTGATTGTGGCGAAGTGCCAGTTCCTGAGTCGGATTTACCTGTGGTCTTGCCCGAAGACTGCGTGCCAGATGGTTCTGGTAATCCTCTCAATAAACGCGAAGATTTTTTAAAAGTCGATTGTCCGAAGTGCGGTAAGCCTGCACGGCGTGAGACCGACACCATGGATACCTTTGTAGATTCCTCATGGTATTTCATGCGCTATACCGGTCCCGATGCAAAAAGTATGGTGGACTCTCGTAATGACTATTGGATGCCAATGGATCAATACATTGGCGGAATTGAGCATGCGATCTTGCATCTGCTGTACGCTCGGTTTTGGACCAAGGTAATGCGCGATTTAGGTTTGGTGCGTTTTGATGAGCCTTTTCTAAATCTCCTCACGCAGGGGATGGTTCTTAACGAAACCTTCTATAAAGAAGATTCGAGTGGCAAAAAGCAATGGGTTAATCCTGCTGATGTCGAGCTTGATCTTGATGAGAAGGGACGACCCATTGCAGCTAAGCTCATCAAGGATGGCTCACCAGTCAATATCGGTGGTGTCGAGAAGATGGCCAAAAGCAAAAATAATGGCGTTGATCCGCAAGCCCTGATTGATCAGTATGGCGCTGATACGGCACGGCTATTTACGATGTTTGCCGCTCCACCTGAGCAGCAACTCGAGTGGTCGGGTGCTGGTGTAGAGGGTGCTTCTCGGTTCCTGAGACGTCTTTGGATGTATGCAAGCTCGCAAGCTGAGTATCTTCAATCAGCGCATTCATCTTTTCCAAATGATCTCAATGCTCTTGAGAAAGATCTACGCTTTGAAGTGCATACGATTTTGAAGCAGGCTAATTTTGACTATCAACGTCGCCAGTACAACACCGTGGTCTCGGCTGCCATGAAGATGTTGAATGTGTTGGAGCCTTTTAAGTTAAATCAGGATGTAAATTCGATTCGTCCTGAAGTGCTTTCGGAATCACTCGGAATTTTGCTACGCATTTTGTATCCCGTTGTTCCACACTGCACCTATGCGTTGTGGGAAGACCTTGGATTTGCCAAGCACTTTGGCTCTTTATTGGATGCACCTTGGCCGCAAGTGGATGAGTCTGCTTTGATTCGGTCGGAGATTGAGTTGGTGTTGCAAATTAATGGCAAACACCGAGGCCAAATCAAGGTACCAGCCGATGCCTCAAAAGATACGATTGAGGCTATTAGCTTACAGTCAGAGCCTGTTTTGCGACTCTTAAACGGTGCGGCGCCCAAGAAGATCGTTGTGGTTCCGGGCCGCTTAGTGAATGTGGTTGCATAAGCAGATGAGCGTACCTCATAATTTCAATCGTCGCCTGCTGCTAAGAAGTAGCCTTTTTGGCTTCATAACAGTTTTTGGATTGTCTGCATGTGGTTTTCGTTTACGTGGCTCCGTCACTATTCCCTATAAATCGATTTTGATTTCAGGGCGACCATCGCCCCAATTACGTTTTGACCTCGAGCGCATTATTTCGACGGGAACAAATGCAAAGGTAGTCACCTCGGGCAAGGATGCCGATTTGATTCTGGATATTGTGAGCGAAGATAGTACTCGGCAAATTTTGACCTATACCTCGACGGGTCAGATTTCTGCGTATCGACTCAATAATCGGGTCGTGTTCCGCGCTTTTGATAATACGGGTGCCGAAGTCATTCCAGAATCCGATATCTATGTGATACGGGATCTCGATTTCACTGTGGCAACTGTATTGTCTGCCGATATCCAGCAACAACAATTTTTAGAGAGCATGCGTTCTGATTTGGCGCTGCAGATCTTGCGTCGCATTGCCACCCTAGGTCGGGTGAGTAAATAAATTTTCTATTTGATCGATTTCAATGATCAAAAGTGATGCCTTTCAGATTCATTTGGCTGGTTTAGCGAAGGGTTCCCAGAGCCTTCATCCCTTATATGTTTTTTCGGGGGATGAGCCACTTCTGATGATGGAGGCTGTGGACAGCCTCAGGGCATTTGCCAAAACCCAAGGATTTACTGAGCGCGATGTGATGGTTCAGGATCGCTACTTTGATTGGCCATCGTTATTAAGTGTCGGGCAATCCATGTCCCTGTTTGGCGATAAGCGCTTTGTGGAACTGCGTATGCCCACTGGCAAACCTGGTCGCGAGGGGGCGGATGTACTGAGAAACTTTGCCACATCTTTAGGATCAGCCGGCTCAGTGCCTGACGTGATTGTGTGCATTCAGCTTCCGCGTCTTGATCTGAAAACCAAGGGCTCTGCTTGGTTTGTGGCGTTAGATGAGGCCGGGATGGCGGTCCAGATTGATTCGATTGAACGAAGTCAATTACCCCAATGGATTGCTAAGCGAATGTCACTGCAGTCGCAATCCGTTGAACCTGGGGAAGCGGGGCTGCCCAGTTTGCAATGGATGGCCGATCAGGTTGAAGGTAACTTGATCGCTGCCCATCAAGAAATTCAGAAGCTGGGACTTTTGTATCCCAGCGGAGTGATTACCGATGAGCAAATTCGTGCTGCGGTTCTCAAAGTTGCTCGCTATGATCTATTTGAGCTGACAGAGGCACTACTGTCTGGTGATGCGGCACGTCTGAATCGAATGGTAGATGGCCTACAAGGTGAGGGTGAGCCCTTGCCTCTAATTCTGTGGGGAATTAGCGATGAGCTAAGAACGCTTAATCGGGCCCAGACTGCGCTTACTGCAGGAGAGAGTTTGCCAACCATCATGCGCAATTACCGCATCTGGGGAAAGCGTGAGAAGCTTTACCCTATGGCCCTCAAGCGCATTCAACCTAAGAAATTAAAGCAAGCTCTCGTACTCGCTGCCAACTTGGATAAGCAGGCAAAGGGTCTATGGGTTCGAGATCTTCCAGCCAATCCTTGGGATGGTTTGCGACTTGTTGGGAGTTTATTGCGTTAGAGTATCAACTATGGCAAATGAGATGAACCAAACGATTGAGCAAATGATGCTGACCATTGGTCAGCAAGCTCGCCTCGCTTCAAGGGCGATGGCCAGAGCCAGTTCTGAGCAAAAGAATCAGGCATTAAGCAATATTGCGAAGGCTATTCGTAGGGATGTCGCAAAGATTCTGGCGGCCAATGCCCGTGATGTGGAGCGGGCTAAGGCCGCTGGTCATGACGCTGCATTTGTGGATCGTTTGACCATGACCGAGAAATCGATTGAGACCATGGCCATGGGGTTAGAGCAAATCGTCACCCTGGAGGATCCAATCGGTCAGATCACTCCGTTTAAACAGCAACCCTCAGGTATTTTGATTGGGCAAATGCGTGTACCCCTTGGTGTGATTGGTATTATTTATGAATCACGTCCGAATGTGACGATTGATGCGGCAGCACTGTGTTTAAAGTCAGGAAATGCTGTCATTTTGCGAGGTGGATCGGAGGCAATTGACTCCAATACATTTTTAGCTGGATTAATTCAGGAGGGCCTGGCTGCCGCTCAGTTGCCAGCCAATGCCGTGCAAGTGATCCAAACAACTGATAGGGCTGCCGTCGGAAAAATGATCACCATGACCGAGTACATTGATGTGATTGTGCCTCGCGGCGGCAAGAGTTTAATTGCGCGGCTAATGCAAGATGGTCGAGTGCCTATGATCAAACATCTCGATGGTATTTGCCATACCTTTGTAGATGAGGCTGCCGATGTTGATTTAGCGATTAAAGTATGTGATAACGCCAAGACCCAGCGCTATGCTCCTTGCAATGCGATGGAGACTCTACTCGTTCATGGCAAGATCGCACCTCAGGTTTTACCCAAGCTTTGCCGAATTTATCAAGACAAAGGCGTGGAATTGCGTGTGGATCCAAAGACCCGCTCCTTGCTTGAATCGAATCAATTTGCTAACTTGGTCGATGCGACTGAGGAAGATTGGCGCACAGAGTATCTGGCGCCGATCTTATCGATTAAGACTGTTGAGAGTCTTGATGAGGCAATGGATCATATTGAGCATTATGGTAGTAAGCACACGGATGCGATCATTACGCAAAATCAAGAGCATGCCAATCGTTTCTTGCGAGAAGTCGATAGTGCGAGTGTGATGGTCAATACCAGCACCCGATTTGCAGATGGCTTTGAGTATGGCTTGGGTGCCGAGATTGGGATCTCCAACGATAAGTTGCATGCGCGTGGCCCCGTTGGTCTTGAGGGGCTGACCTCGTTGAAGTACGTGGTTATGGGCCACGGTGAAATACGTCAGTAATTTTGATAAAGAGACTCTATGTTTGATGGTTACCTTTGGGCTAAAACCCTGCACATCGTTTTAATTGCCTCATGGTTTGCTGGGCTTTTTTATTTACCCCGTATCTTTGTGAATCTGGCACAAGAAACCAATGATATCGCTTATGAACGTTTAATCGGTATGGCACAACGACTCTACCGTTTTATGACCATCCTGATGATGCCAGCGGTCGCTTTGGGACTCATTTTGTGGCTGTATTACGGAGTTGGCCGCGGCTCGATCTGGATGCATGTGAAGGTGTTATTGGTGCTGATTGTGATTGGCTACCATTTGCAATGTAAGCGTCTCCTTAAGCAATTTGTTCAAAAGCAAAATACCAAAAGCCACGTGTGGTTTAGATGGTTTAATGAGGCTCCAGTTTTGCTGATGTTGGTAGTCACTGCTCTCGTAGTCATTAAGCCGAGCTGATCCCCATTGTGAAATTTTTTATTGTTTGTCCGGGCGGACTTGAGGCAGTTTTAGCCCAAGAGCTCGAGGAGATTGTTGCTCGACCTGAGATAAAAGCATTGGGGCGATCATCGGTTGACCCAGCCCCGTCAAGCTTAACCGGCGGAATGGGGGTTGAGGGACCGCTTGCCTTAGCAATGGCAATGAATCTGCATTCACGAATTGCCAGTCGTGTTTTACTAAAGATGACCGACGGACCCTATAAATCCGAGGATGATCTTTATCGTCAAGCAAAAGCGATTGGTTGGGAAGATTGGTTTTCCTCGAATCAAACGCTTCGGGTCGATATCACCGCACAACGATCGCCTCTAAAGAGTTTGAACTTTGCTACTTTGCGAATCAAAGATGCGATTGTTGATCGTTTGCGCGAGCAAACGGGTGGGCGCCCGAATATTGATACAGTGAATCCCGATGTGCGGATTCAGGTTCATTTGACGCAACAACATGCCACCATCTATTTGGATACCTCGGGTGAGCCTTTGTTCAAACGCGGCTGGCGGGAGGAAAAGGGTGAAGCGCCTCTTAAAGAGAATCTCGCTGCTGGGATTTTGCGATTGACCAACTGGCAAGCTGCAATGCCGCTTTATGACCCCATGTGCGGAAGCGGCACCTTTTTGATTGAGGCTGCCCAGATAGCCTTTCATATTCCAGCGGGGGCGCTGCGAGCGCGCATACTTGGCTCATCCGATCAAAATATAGCCGTATCGTGGAAGCCATCGGTTATGCAAAGTGGCTTTGGCTTTTTGCGACTCAAGCCCTTTTTGAGCTCCCTGGAAAAAAAGAACTGGCAAACACTTTGCGATGCTGCGAAGACGGAAATGCATCGGCATCAGAAAGACACCATTGCAATTAGTGGCAGCGATATCAACGAGAAAATGATTGCCATGTGTAAGGCCAATTGGCAACGCGCGCAGTTGCCTGGATTGCCTGTGGTTCGACAATTGGATGCAATCGCGATTAGGCCCAACCTTGATTTAACCGAAGGGCAAATGGGAGTGATGGTATTTAATCCACCTTATGGAGAGCGCCTAGCTATGAAGGGTGGCGACTCTGATCGAACCCATGTCTTTGGTGATAGCAAGGCTGCATACATGCAAAAACGACGTACGAGCCGAGAGCCTTTAGTGAAAGAGCCGATCGATCCGAAGTTTGCAATGCTACTCGATCAGTTTAGTAAGCAACTGAAAGACCATTTTGCAGGTTGGGAGATCTTTGTTCTCACTGCAGATATGGGCTTACCGGGCCATTTACGCATGAAAGAGTCCAAACGCACCCCATTATTTAATGGCCCCTTGGAATGCAGACTCTTCAAGTTTGAGATTCGGGGGCGAAGCGATGCCCAGAAATCGTAAAATAAGATTTCAATCTGAAAGAAATAACAAATGGAATATAAAACTTATATGTGCCTGATCTGCGGCTGGATCTACGATGAAGCCAAAGGTTGTCCGGATGATGGCATTGCGCCTGGAACCTTGTGGAAAGATGTTCCCATGAACTGGTCGTGCCCCGAGTGTGGTGCGCGCAAAGATGATTTTGAGATGTGCGTCATCTAATGAATTAGACTTTTTAATGAATGCCATGAGCCAAAACGATCAACTCTTCACACGCGCCCAGAAAACGATTCCAGGTGGCGTGAACTCTCCAGTGAGGGCATTTCGGCAAGTGGGGGGTACCCCGCGATTTATTAAGCGTGCAGAAGGCCCTTATTTTTGGGACGCCGACGATAAGCGCTATGTTGATCTCATCATGTCATGGGGGCCCATGATTGTTGGGCATGCGAACCCAGAAGTAGTGGAAGCAGTGCAGCGTGCCGCAACTCAGAGTTTTAGCTATGGTGCCCCGACCGCAGGGGAGATTGATCTTGCTGAGCGTATTTGTGAGTTAATGCCAGCAATCGAGCAAATTCGTTTAGTGTCGAGCGGTACCGAAGCGACCATGAGTGCCTTGCGTTTAGCCCGCGGTTATACCAATCGTGATTTGATTATTAAGTTTGAGGGCTGTTACCACGGCCATGCGGATAGCCTGTTGGTCAAAGCCGGTTCTGGTTTGCTCACTTTTGCCGATTCCACAAAGAATGCACCTTCATCGGGTGGTGTGCCACAGGATTTAGTGAAGCATACCTTAGTGCTGCCCTATAACGACGTTGGTGCTCTAGAAGAGGCCTTCAAGCGCCATGGTGATCAGGTCGCTGCATTAATTTTGGAACCGATTGCTGGCAATATGAACTTAATTCGTGCGACTCCCGAGTTTGTTAAGGCGGTTCGTTCGCTCACCCAGCAGTATGGCGCCGTATTGATTTACGACGAGGTGATGACGGGATTTCGGGTAGCCTTGGGCGGCACCCAATCCTTGCATGGCATTCAGCCGGATTTAACTTGTCTGGGCAAAGTCATGGGTGGCGGTATGCCCATGGCAGCATTTGGAGGTAAGCGGGAGATTATGGCGAAGCTCGCTCCCTTAGGTAATGTTTATCAGGCAGGCACCTTATCTGGCAACCCTGTTGCGGTAGCTGCGGGAGCGAAGACCCTGGAGATCATCACGCGACCCGGGTTTTTTGAATGCTTGACCGAACAAACAAAAAAATTAATGGCGGGATTGCAGCAAGAAGCCAATCGAGCTAAGATTCCATTCTCGGTCGACAGTGTTGGTGGAATGTTTGGGTTCTATTTTTCACAGACGGTACCAGCTTCATACGAAGCAGTGACCAAAACCGATATTGAAGCCTTCAAACGCTTCTTTCATGCGATGTTGGACGAAGGTGTTTACCTTGCTCCATCCGCCTATGAGGCTGGATTTACATCGATTGCACACGATAACGCAGTGGTTGATGAGATTATTCGAGCAGCTCAGCAATCGTTTCAGAAGATTTAATACGCTCACATCCGCAGCGGGTGATCATAGCCCGCCACACTGACTGTCTTAATCGTAAGCGATTTGGAATCCTCAGCTAAAGCCTTGGGGTTCATTCTTTCCAAGTGGTCAAGATCGATTGCAGTTAAAGTACCGCCCCATACGCAGCCAGTATCAATTCCGATCACCCCTTGGCGATTGAGTAAGCCAAGCGTTGACCAGTGACCAAAGACAATAGGGATCGATTTTGTTTTACGATCAGGCGCTTCAAACCATGGGATATATCCAGCTGGACCACTTTCTAATCCCTCTTTGCTTTTGAACTCCATTTCGCCCTGAGGAGTACAAAACCGAATCCGGGTTAGGGTATTGGTGATTAAACGTAAACGATCAAATCCAGATAATTTTGGATCCCAGCGATTCGGGGTATTGCCATACATTTGGGATAAAAAATCTCGATAGTTTTTATGGCGTAGTGCAATCTCCACCTCATGAGCCAAAGATAAAGTTTTCTTAATGCTCCATTGGGGTAGCACGCCTGCATGCACCAGTAAGACTTTGCCATTACTCAGTACCATGGGTCGGCATCTCAACCAGTCGATGAGCTCACGACGATCAGGTGCAGCCAAAATATCATCAATCGTATCAAGCGGTTTGGTGTTACGCAGTCCTGCATCACACGCTAATAAGTTCAGATCATGGTTACCCAAAATACATTCAGCTACCCCATCCTCTTGAAGTTGCTTGAGGCGCCGTAGGGTACCCAGCGAATCTGGGCCACGGTTGACGAGATCCCCCAGAAAAATGAATTTAGAGCCACGAGGGAGTTTCTTGATGAGTTGATTCAGGGGCTTTAAGCAACCCTGTACATCACCAATCGCAAAGACGCGCGTCATTACTCAAGCCACTTTTTTCACAACGTTGTAGCGAATCAAGGTCGCCTTGCGGGCTTCATCATGATCGACGATGGGGCGAGGGTAGTCTTTACCCAATACGATGCCAGCAGCCTCGAGCTCAAGTTGCCCTGCAAGCCAGGGCGCATGAATTGATTTATTGGATAGCTTTTCAAGAGCAGGAATGTAGCGGCGGATAAATTTTCCTTCAGCATCAAAGCGCTCAGACTGGGTGATGGGGTTAAAGATCCGGAAGTAGGGCTGAGCATCACATCCAGAAGACGAGGCCCATTGCCAACCACCATTATTAGAGGCAAACTCAAAATCGTTCAGATGCTCGGCAAAATACTGCTCACCCCAGCGCCAATCGATGCCGAGGTCTTTGCATAAGAAACTAGCCACGACCATGCGCAAGCGATTATGCATATAGCCTGATTGATTGAGTTGATGCATGGCTGCGTCGACTAGTGGGTAACCAGTTTGGCCATCGCACCAGGCCTTAAATAATTTTTGTGCTTTGGGACCTTGCTCCCAAACAATCTTGTCATAGTCGGGCTTAAATGATTCGCCATCGGCAAGGCGAGGGTGATTGGCCAAAACCATGAAATAAAAGTCCCGCCATATGAGCTCACTCAGCCATGTGCTTGCACCAAGACTGCCTGCAAGCATTCGACGATGAGCCTCGCGAACCAAGCCTCGGATTGATAGAAGACCAAAGCGCAAGTATGTAGAGAGGTAGCTGACGCCTTTGGTTGCTGGGAAGTCTCGGCCAATGTTGTATTGATCAATTCGTTTTAGAAAGTCACTCAAAAAGAGCTCAGCACCCTTCTGACTTGGGGGTAGATACTTTTCTATGCCTGTCGGTCTAAATCCCATGGATTCCAGCGAAGGGATGCCGGTATCAATGCTCTTGGGAATGGGGGCATATCGACCCTGTAAGCCAGCATTAGGGAGATCGCAGACAAAGGGCTCAAGGTCTGAGGGGTTTAGTTTCTTAAGCCATGCATTCTTATACGGAGTAAAGACCGAGAATACGGTTTCAGAGTTAGTTAAGACTTCAGTCTTCTCAAAAATAACCTGATCTTTAAAATGCTGGAACGCAACGCCATTCTTCGCAAGCGTTTGTGCGATGGCCTCATCGCGTGAAATTGCCGAGGGTTCATAGTCATGGTTGGTAAAGACTGCTTGTGCATCAAGTTGTTTAGCTAAGGCGGGGATGAGTTCTATTGGGTTACCATGACGGCAAATGATTCCGCTTTCTTGAGCTCTTAGCGTTTTATCTAGATCTTCAATCGTTTGCCAAATGAAATCGACCCTGCGATCAAAGCCTTTGCCTTTGGAGAGTAGGGGGGTAAGGATCGAGGTGTCAAAGATAAAACAGACCCAGACCTGTTGATACTGTTTTAGGGCGTGATGAAGAGCCGCCTGATCATATAGGCGTAAATCACGTCGAAGCCATACCAATGCACTTGTCATAGGCTCTATCTTATTCGGGAATGCGATTTTGATTATGATGCCCTCATGGATAGCCTATTTTTTATTACTTCGAAGATTGTTCAATTCCTAATTGAGCCTTTAAACCTGATTTTCTTGGCTACCCTTCTGGCATGGTTTTTTCTTACCATTCGCAAGCCCGTCTTCACCAATCGTCTTTTGGCATTTGCAGTCATTGGCTTCCTGGGCGTGGGGTATATGCCTATTCCTGAGTCTTTGATCCGCATTCTGGAAAATGCCGTTCCCAAACCATCGATTCAGAATCTCAATCCCGACCAATTTGCAGGGATCATTATTTTGGGTGGGGCTATCGAGGGCGAAGATGTTGCCGTTGATCGTGGTGAGATATCTCTTAAATCATCGGCCGAGCGTGTTACGAAGGGACTAGAGCTCATTCGAAAGTATCCTGATAAGCCATTTATCTTTAGCGGTTTTTCGGGGAGAGTAAATCCAAGAGGGATGTCAGAGGCCGATGCCTTTAAACAATTGATTCAAGAACAAGGGCTTGCCGATAGAACAAACACCACTGCCTTTTACGAGAATCAATCTCGCAATACTTATGAAAATGCGGTTTATTCCAAAAAGATTATCGATGCCATTTATCCACAATCCCCAGACCAACTGTTAAAACCATGGCTTTTGGTCACCTCCGCGAGTCATATGTATCGCTCTGTAAAAATCTTTGAAAAGCAAGACATTGCGGTGATTGCTGTACCAGTGGATTACCAAACAGCGAATACCTTGCAATGGCGCGAATTTGATTTAACGGAGGGTGCATTTCTGTGGAATAAGCTACTGCATGAATATATTGGTATTGCAGCATATCAATTGACTGGAAAAATATCACTTTTCTGAATTCCTGAGGCTTGCTAGAATGAGTTGTGAGCCAAGCCAATGCCTTCCCCTCATTCAGTTCCTTTGCTAACCAGTTCTTGTTAGCCATGCCGGGTATGCTGGACGAAAATTTTTCAGGTTCCTTGGTGTATCTTTTAGAACATAGCGACAAAGGTGCTATGGGACTGGTGGTTAATCGTCCGACCGATATTGTGCTCTCAACCCTGTTTGAGAAAATCGAGCTGAAGCTTGAAATCGCCCCATTACTTGACCAGCCAGTTTATTTTGGTGGCCCCGTTCAGGTTGAGCGAGGATTTGTGCTGCATCCGACTGATCTTGCGGAGAAGTACTCATCTTCATTAATCATTACAGATGGTCTCACTATGACCACATCTAAAGATGTTCTTGAGGCGGTAGCGAATGGCTCTGGACCTGAGAAGTTTCTGATGACACTAGGATATGCGGGGTGGGGTGCAGGACAGCTCGAAGAGGAGATTTCCCTCAATGGGTGGATCAATATCGCCATCCCAAATGATCAAATGCAAACGATTATTTTTGATACGCCATATACCGATCGTTATCAAAAGGCAATGCAGGTTTTGGGCTTTGATCTAGCAAGCCTTTCTGGAGAAGCGGGGCATGCCTAATGATGCTTCAAATCCAGTAACCATTGTTCTAGGTTTTGATTACGGCACTAAGCGGATTGGGGTGGCGGTTGGCAATTCGCTGACCGGAAGTGCTCAAGCTTTGGATGTACTCCAAAATATCAAGCCCAATCAAACGTATCAAAAAATTCAAGAGCTAATTCATGAGTGGCAACCGAGTTGCCTAGTGGTAGGTTTACCATTGCATCCAGATGGTGCTGAACATGCAATAACCAAACGCTCGCGCTCGTTCGGTAAACAGCTTGCCAAGCAATCTGGTAAGCCCATCCATTATGTGGATGAGCGCTATTCCTCAGTGTTATTAGAACAAGACACCCAGTATCAGGGGGCTCTAGATTCGCATGCGGCTGGATTGCTTATAGAGCAGTTCTTTCGCGAGCGCAGTTAACTCCTGATTAATCACTAGCGCAGTAATGCATTAATTGCAATCAAATCCTCATCAGATAAATTAGCGGCCTGAGCTTTCAAGCGCAATGCGTTCATAATCGTGTCATAGCGGGCTTTGTAGAGTGAGGCGCGTGTGGTGAAGAGCGTATCTAAGGCAATTAAGACATCGATGTTAATGAGGGTGCCAACGTTGTAACCTAACTTACTGGATTCCACTGCGGTAGCCGAGGATTTCTCAGCCGCTTCTAATGCCTTGACTGTAGCTAAGCCACCATAGAATCCAGTAAAGGCTTGGCGGGTTGCCTGGGCAGCGGTACGTCGTAGATTGTCGTAATCTGCCTTCGACTTATCAAAAAGCGCTGCGTTTTGGCGGATGACGGACATATTAAATCCGCCCGACACGATAGGTAGTGTCATTTGTAACGCTAAAGTGTTGTTATAAATATTTTGTGTAGGGAGTGGGTTAAAGTTCAGAGCAGAACCATTCGATTGATTAAAACCCGCAGTCCCAACAAAGTTAACGCTTGGATAGTTTGCAGCGAGAGAGCCTTTATATACACTCTCGGCTAATTGCACACTGAGTTGACCAGCCAGTACTCCATAGTTGGCGTTTTCGGATTGGGTAATCCAGTCCTCCAATGCTTGGCCTGGGGGTAGTTTGGGGCTGACACTTTCTGCAATTGGTACTCCTTTGATATCCTTATTGCGGGCCCTTGGATCAGCCACCACCCCAGCAATCGAAACATCCTTTGCCATTGGTTTAATGTGCTTGACCGGGTGGCCAATCAGCTGTTCGAGAACTCCGCGTTTAACGACTAGGTCTGCATGTGCAGCAATCTCTTGAGCATTTGCGACATCAAAGCGTGCCTGGGCATCATTGGCATCGACGATCGTAGCCGAGCCAATCTCAAACTTGGCCTTTGCAGCCTGAAGTTGTTGACGGATTAACTCTTTTTTGCTCTTGAAAAGCTCAACATTGTCTTGAGCTGTTAATACATCAAAGTAGGCTTGCGATACTCGAATGACCAAATCTTGCTGAGCTTGATAAAACTGAAGATCAGAGATTTTGCTATTAAGCTCTCCTTGTTTAAATAGCTGCACCCCACTTAAGTTAAAGACCGGTTGGGTTAGCGTAAGGGTATAGCTGCGCTGATCATAAACTCGGTTATTGCCCTCTCCGTGCTGGAAAAACCGAGTAGCAGTTGGATTAGCTGAAACCTGTGGTAACAATACGGATAACCCTTGCCAGTAGAGCTCTTTTCGGGCTGCTAAATTAAAGCGTGCACTATTAATCACTGGATCATTAAATGCAGCCTCTTGATACAGGGTAAGGAGATCCAAAGTACGGCCATCGAGCGCCTTACGGTTTTGGGGATCCGTTAGGTTCGATGAAATCGGTGGGATTGGGATCGCTGTTTGTGGTGGTGCTTCGAGCCTTAGAAGGTCTTGAGGACTTAAGGTTTTTGGTAATGCATTATTTGCCGGTGTTACGGTGACGGAGCCTTGATTAGAGGTTGGCTGCTGATTCGATTGTGAAAGTACCTGGCTAGATATTATCCATCCAGCCAGTCCAATGAGGGTAATTAATGGGAACCGTTTCATTGAATGCATGATCCGAAGTTTAAGCCCAAACGCCAAATTGATGAGTTTAGGGATTTAAGGCTTTAGTATTGTTACTTATGGAACCATTACTTTTATTCAAAGCTCTCATTCTCGGGGTTGTTGAGGGCTTAACCGAGTTTTTACCTATTTCGAGTACTGGGCATTTAATCTTGGTGGGGGATCTCTTAAATTTTAATGATGAGCGTGGTAAGGCTTTTGAAATCATTATTCAGTTCGGTGCCATTTTGGCGGTGTGCTGGGAGTACCGTGAGCGCTTATTCAAGGTGACCAATACCTTTTTTTCTAGTAAACAATCACAAAAGTTTGTTTTGCATGTGGTGATTGCCTGTATCCCGGCCATGGGGCTTGGTCTGATTTTTGGTAAGTTCATTAAGACTCATCTGTTTTCACCAGTCCCTGTGGCAAGCGCATTCATTGTGGGGGCCTTTGTGATCTTCTGGGCGGAGTATCGCCAAACCAAAGCATCGACCATGAAGAAAATCGATAGTATTGACCAGTTGACTGCACTCGATGCTTTAAAAGTCGGATTAGCCCAATGCGCCGCTTTAATTCCAGGCACCTCCAGATCGGGAGCTACGATTATTGGTGGGATGCTATTTGGCTTGCCGCGAGCCGTTGCAACTGAATTCTCCTTCTTTTTAGCAATCCCGGTCATTGGTGGGGCAACTGCGTATGAGTTGCTCAAGATTGCAAACTCGCCCCAAGCATTTGGTTTTGCTGATTTTGCGCCTACCCTTTTAGTTGGTTTTGTCGCAGCCTTTATCTCAGCGTTCATTTGTGTGCGCTGGCTGATTCATTATGTTGCGCATCACAACTTTATCCCCTTTGCTTGGTATCGTATTATTTTTGGCGTTTTAGTTTTGGTGACCTCGTACACCGGTCTTGTCGCTTGGTCTAATTGATAGTTGCAGAGTAAAAATATGAACCTTTCAATTGATGCTATACAGGCCAATATTCAGCTGGCCTTAGCACCTGTCTTTCTCCTAACAGCCGTCGCTACCTTAGTTGCTGCGATTACAGCGAGGCTGGCTCGTAATGTAGATCGGATGCGTTTTATCCAGAACCAGCTATATGGCGATCAGCAGCTTAGTCAAAAGCTGAAGACGCATTATGAGAAAGAAATTGATGAGTTCAAGACCAGAGGAAGGTTATGTACTCTGGCTATTTTTTTTGATGTCTTGGCGGGTGTTTTAATTTCTCTGACTGTTCTTGAGTTATTTTTAGTGCAAACCGGTGCAGGAAAATTGGTCAACGTAGGTTATGTTTTGATCACATTTGTTGCAGGCTTAGTCTCATTTGTGGTTTCTCTAACGCTGATCTTGGTTGAGGTTGTATTTGCCTATCGCTCGACGAGTTGGGATATGCCTGCGCAAGAACTATCTCAAAAGCCTAAAAGGCCCTAGGAATAAAATTCGCAGTAACCTAAAATTTCTGAAAGATATCTATGTCAATCAATCAAAGCAAAATCCTCATCACTGGTGGCGCTGGCTTTTTGGGCTCTCACCTGACTGAGCGCTTACTACGTGAGGGTAATGATGTTTTGGTAGTGGATAACTTTTTTACTGGCAACAAACAGAACCTTGCGCACTTGATGGGTAACCCTAATTTGGAGATTATGCGCCATGATGTGACCTTTCCTTTGTATGTCGAGGTCAATCAGATCTATAACTTGGCGTGTCCCGCCTCTCCAGTGCATTACCAATACGATCCCGTGCAAACCACCAAAACTAGCGTACATGGCGCCATTAATATGCTGGGTTTGGCGAAGCGCACGAGGGCACGTATTTTGCAAGCCTCTACGAGTGAGGTCTATGGTGATCCAGAGCTGCATCCTCAACCTGAGGGCTATTGGGGTAGGGTGAATCCGATTGGCATTCGGTCCTGTTATGACGAGGGTAAGCGCTGTGCTGAAACCCTATTTTTTGACTACTTTCGCCAACACCAAACCGATATCAAAGTGGTCCGTATCTTCAACACCTATGGCCCAAGGATGCATCCCAATGATGGCCGGGTCGTGAGTAACTTTATCGTACAGGCCTTGCAAGGTAAAGACATCACGATTTATGGAGACGGTTCTCAGACCCGAAGTTTTTGCTATGTCGATGACCTAATCGACGCCATGGTCAGAATGATGAACTCAGAGAAGGGTTTTACTGGCCCCGTTAATATTGGCAACCCCGGAGAGTTCACCATGCTCGAGCTTGCCGAGATGGTTCTCAAGCTTTCTGGCAGTAAATCCAAGATTATTCATCAACCATTGCCATCGGATGATCCGAAGCAGCGTCAGCCCAATATTGATTTAGCTAAAGCCAAATTAGGGTGGGAGCCCAAGGTATCCCTTGAGGATGGCCTGAAAGAAACGATTGCTTATTTTCGAGTTCTATTGAAATAAAAAGGCATGGATAAATTCCTGCCATCAAATCATCCTCATAGAAAAATTCGCTCCTTTGTTCGTAGAGCAGGACGCACTACAAGTGCCCAAGAGCATGCGATCGCAACTTTAGGTGGTCAATTTTTACTACCGTTTCAAGATGCATTATTTGATTGGTCAGTATTTGGTCCGTCGTATCAGAATGCTCCGCGCATTGTCGAGATCGGCTTTGGCATGGGTGAGTCCACCGCTCAGATTGCGCAAGCTCGTCCCAACGATGTATTTTTAGGTCTTGAAGTTCATGAGCCCGGGGTTGGCGCACTTCTTAAACGCATTGGTGAGTTGGATCTTCACAATCTTCGCTTAATTTCCCATGATGCTGTTGAGATACTCGAGCGGATGATTGCACCCAATTCTTTGGATGGGGTTCACATTTTCTTTCCAGATCCATGGCATAAAACGCGTCATCATAAACGTCGCTTAATTCAAAAAGAATTTGTAGAACTACTCGTTTCCCGATTGAAGCCTAATGGCTATCTTCACCTGGCAACGGATTGGCAGCATTACGCGGAGCAAATGCTCTTAGTTCTCAATCACCATCCTCTGTTACGAAATCAATCCACTCAAAAAGTTCGCTTAGGAGCCATTCTCGGCATCGATCAGGATCAAACTATTGGTGGTATTGATTGGACGGCGGAGCAGTTACAGGGGATGCATGAGGGTTTTGTCGATAAGCCTTCGTATCGCCCGCAGACCAAATTTGAGAATCGTGGTCTCAAATTAGGCCACGGGGTTTGGGATTTGCTCTATCGTAAGCGTGAGACTTAAAGCCCCATGCATACGTATTTCATTTCAAGGTACTCGTCGACTCCCCAAGAGCTACCCTCGCGGCCTAAGCCAGATTGCTTGACTCCCCCAAATGGGGCTACCTCATTTGAGATCAGTCCGGTATTGACTCCCACCATGCCAAATTCGAGCGCTTCAGCGACCTTCCAAACCCGACCAATATCCCGACTGTAAAAGTAAGACGCTAGACCAAATTGACTGCTATTGGCCAGTCGAATCACTTCATCATCATTCTCAAATGGTATGACCGGTGCAACTGGACCAAAGGTTTCTTCATGGGTAATGAGCATGCTATTGGTTACATTGGTAAGAACCGTTGGTTCATAAAACGTTCCACCCAAACTTGCACGTTTACCGCCAATTACAAGTCGCGCCCCTTTGCTAATTGCATCCGCTACATGTCGCTCCACCTTTTCAATGGCCGCTTGGTCGATGAGAGGCCCTTGAGAAACGCCTTGCTCTAGACCGTTTCCAATTTTGATTGCTTTGGTTGCAAGGGCTAACTTTTCTACAAACGCATCGTGCACTTTTTTATGTACATAAAACCGGTTGGCGCAAACACAAGTTTGCCCGGCATTTCGGTATTTGGAGCTCATTGCGCCCGATACGGCAGCATCAATATCGGCATCGTCAAACACAATGAAAGGCGCATGACCACCAAGCTCTAAGGAGAGCTTCTTGATCGTTGGAGCACATTGCGCCATAAGAATACGACCCACCTCTGTAGAGCCGGTAAAGGATAAATGGCGAACGGTTGGGGATTCGCAGAGGACCTTACCAACCGCAATGGATTGCTCAGCATCGGCGGTCACGATATTAATGACCCCTTGCGGGACCCCTGCTTGATTCGCTAGTTCCGCAATTGCGAGCGCTGACAGCGGCGTTTGTTCTGCAGGCTTAATCACGATAGTACATCCGGCTGCCATTGCCGGAGCGATTTTGCGAGTAATCATGGCAATCGGAAAGTTCCATGGGGTAATGGCAACACAGACCCCAATGGCTTGCTTTAAAACAATGGTGCGCTTATCACTCCAAGTGGTTGCTGGAATGGCGCCCATGACTCGTTTGGCTTCTTCGGCAAACCATTCCACAAAGGAGGCGCCGTAGGCCACTTCCCCCTTAGCTTCGGCAAGGGGTTTGCCTTGTTCAAGTGTCATGAGGGTGGCGAGATCATCCGCATTCGCCAAAATTAACTCAAACCACTTGCGCATGACCTGGGCACGCTCTTTGGCCAGCTTCCCCTTCCAGGCATTGAGAGCTAGCTCGGCAGCAGAGATCGCTTCTTGGGCATCGGAGACGTTCAAATTGGCAACCTCAGCAATAATTGCGCCATTGGCGGGATTGGAAACGGCAAATCGAGCGTTCCCTGACGCTTTCACCCACTGGCCGTTGATAAAAGCATCTTCATGAAAAAGACTGGGGTTTTTGAGGAGTTTGCGGATATCAATCGTTGAATTGGGGGCGTTCATGATGTTCTTCTTTTAAGTGGGTGGTGTCTCGATGGCTTAGTGTAATCCCAACCGTAGTGGAAGATTATTGGCAATGATTGGCTCCAGAAGGAGGGGTGCTTGACTCTAGACATACAAAAATAGATCCGCCAATCGTATTGCCTATGGAGCGAATGCTGATTTCTAAAAACTACTACCAATAGTGGATATGACTCAGTTGACAGCCTATAGGTAGTTAGAGTGGTATGTGTTTTTTTCCAAAATATGAAAATATGCCCCGAATAAATGTTTTTTTCATGATGAGGAATGAGTGTTGACTAACTTAATTAAACCATTGTTTTAATTGATCTTTTTATATTCAGTAGCGCATCATATTAGGGTTTAAACGGATAATATGAATTAATTGATATATAAAATCATTTCTTTATTCTTGACAGGTTATATAGGGGTTTCTAAGATTCGGCATGTTTAACAGTTGTTGCACTGCAATATAAATTGAGTCTAGTTATTTAGATTCTTTGTATTGTGTGTGACCCAAGCAATGAAACCATTTAATTTGCCAAAGACAATTGGGATTGAACAGCACTTGGCCTCTGCATCCTTAGCTAGGCTCATACAACGCCTTTTTGCATTTATGGTTGCCGCTATTCTTGCTGTTTGGTTGCTTGGCCCCCGCACCGGTGCTGGAATATTTGATCTTGCCCACTACTTAGTTCCTGCAGAGGCCCGTGCACTGATTCTTGGGGCGGATAGCGCTGAAATCTTAACGGCTGATGAGTCGTCTAATCAGCTCAAATTTTGGAGCTCAAATCCTCAAAGCATCTCTTCTATTGCGGGACCCGCATCGCAAATCCCAGGACATTTGGTCGACTTAAGTGCAATTGATCGCTCTATATTGCGATCTGAGAATGAGCGTCGCGCGGTGGCGGAGCATTTAGCTAAAAAGTTTCGGATTTCTTTAGAAGACACTCTTTTCTATGTCAATCAAGCCATGATGGTGAGTAAAGAGGTCAACTTAGACCCCACCCTCATCTTGGCGGTGATGGCGACGGAATCTAGCCTAAACCCGCGCGCTGAGAGCCGTGCGGGTGCACAAGGATTAATGCAGGTTCGAACCCATGTCCATCAAGAGAAATTTGAGCCCTATGGCGGCCCCTTAGCGGCCTTTATCCCTGAGGCGAACATTCGGGTGGGGGCTCTGATTTTGAAGGCTTGTATCGCTCGCGCTGGATCGCTTGAGGATGGTTTAAAGAGTTATTTGGGCGCCCCCAATGCAGCTAGCGGGATTGGTACCTATACCCATAAGGTATTCACAGAGCGCGAAGAGTTGCGTAACGTTGCGCGCCGCTTAGGCGGTAACGTTTAATCTGCTGCGATTTCAGCTTGCCGCAGTTTTTGGGCAAGCTGATCCAATACCCCATTGACGTATTTATGGCCATCGGTGCCACCAAAGGTTTTTGCTAACTCCACAGCTTCATTAATTGCAACCTTGTAGGGTACCGATAGATCAGCAGCTAACTCATAGGTACCGATCAGCATGGCAGCATGCTCTACTGGTGATAGTTCAGCCAAGGGTCGATCCAACTCCGGAATAATGAGTGCATCAAGCTCTTGATGCTGGCCAATCACCCCCTGGAAGATGTTGGCAAATAAATCACCCTGACATTTTTTAAATGCCGGATCTTCGCCAAGTTGTTTTGTGATCGCACTGATTGTTAAGGGGGCATCGCTTAGCTCGCCCGCCTTTTGAATCACCAAATACTGATAGATGCCCTGCAAGGCATACTCGCGGGCACGCCTTCGCGGCGTGAGCGAGCGCTTTGGGTTTTGGGTCGATCCAGCCGTCATGTAATTACGCTGACTCAATATCGAGATCAGGATTGATTGCTAGGGCGAGATTAGCCATTTCAACTGCGGCGCGGGCACAATCACGACCCTTTTCAAGTGCGCGTGCAAATGCTTGATCATCGGTATCGCACGTTAGCACCCCATTGGCAATCGGAATGTCGTGATCCAAACTAATGCGAGTAATGGCGCTCGCAGATTCATTAGAGACTAATTCAAAGTGGTAGGTTTCCCCCCGAATCACAGCGCCCAGGGCAATCATGGCATCAAACTCGTGGGTCTTCGCAAGTTGGGAGAGGGCAAAGCCAATCTCTAAGGCACCAGGTACTGTAACAAGTTGAATGTCTTGATGAGCCACCCCTAAGTTCAGTAGCTCGGTGATGCAGGCTTCCGATAGCGCTTTGCAGTGCTCTTCATTAAAACGAGCTTGCACAATTGCCACCCTTAGGTCTTGACCATTTAAGTCAGCCTCAAAGACATCGATGTCGTTCATGCGCTATTCCTCAAGATGAGATTGGTGTGTAGGGGATGTGATCAATAATTTCTAACTGATAGCCAGACAAACTCGGTACTCTAGAGGAGTTGGCTAGTAAACGCATTTTGCGCACACCCAAGTCTTTAAGTATTTGTGCCCCAATTCCGTAACTACGGAAATCGGTTTTTCGCTCCGCACTGGATTGACCGGGTGGTTTTGAAGGGTTGTGATTGGAACCTTGGTCCAATTGAGTTAGCTTCTCAAACTGTGAAAGCCATTTGAGCTCGTTGGGAGCAGCAACTCCTGCAGCATTAAGTAAAACAGCAACGCCGCACGGTGAATTGGTGATCATTTGTAGGGCTTTACTTAAAGGCCAGGAATGCGTGGATTGATCAATATCCAAAAGATCCAAAACAGTAACCGGTTCATGAACCCGCACAATCGATTCTTCAGCAGACTGCGGGTCTCCTTGAACCAGTGCAAGGTGTAAGCAGTTACTCGGCGTATCTCGATACACTACACCTGTAAATCGACCCCAAGGGCTGGCAAACTCGCGCACGCCTTCGCGCAACACAATACTCTCTGTTTGACTGCGATACTGAATTAGATCCGCAATCGTTCCAATCTTGAGTTGATGCTCTTTAGCAAATTCGATGAGATCGGGCAAGCGTGCCATACTGCCATCGTCTTTCATGATTTCGCAAATCACGGCAGTGGGCGAGCAACCAGCAAGACTTGCTAAATCACAACCGGCTTCCGTGTGGCCAGAGCGAATTAAGACACCTCCAGGTTGAGCCATTAAAGGAAAGACGTGACCTGGCTGAACCAAGTCGGCTGGTTTGGCATTTGGGGCAACTGCGGCCTGGATGGTGCGTGCTCGATCAGCTGCTGAGATCCCAGTCGTTACGCCACTGGCGGCTTCAATCGAAACCGTGAAGTTTGTACCTAGGGCAGTGCCATTGTCTCGAACCATCAGAGGCAGGTTTAATTGCTGGCAACGCTCTTTCGTGAGGGTGAGGCAAATGAGACCGCGACCATGCTTGGCCATGAAGTTAATGGCCTCAGCACTGACGTGATCAGCGGCAAGAACTAAATCACCTTCATTTTCACGGTCCTCTTCATCAACCAAGATGATCATCTTGCCAGCACGAAGGTCGGCCACGATCTCATGAACGGGGCTAATGGCTGGTAATAGTGAGTTTGGCATGGTTGTGGAATTTGCAAATAGAGCGTCATTTTAAGCCTTCTTGCTCTTTGTAGGGCTCTACAACAGGATTTTCAGAAGAGGCTGATGGTGAAGCCCTGTGGATTTATGAACAATCTTGGGGATCAGCCACTTCAGGAGAATCCTAATGAACGATGACCATTTACCCGAATCTGGAATGGTCTTATTTGAGCTTTTGATTGCGATGGCCCTTATCGTGGGCAGTATTAGGGTCGCCCACACGGTTTATTCAAAACTCGTCATGAAGTCTATTCAATTAGAGAAGTCCCATGCCGCATGGATTCATCGGAAGAACCAGCATGAGATTGCAATTTATTTGAATCGATTCAAAAGCCAGCAACCAAAAAATTCGCCTCGATCAAAACAATGAGCCTACTAGCGTGCTTAACAGCACTCACACTCAGCGCTATTTTGCTTTTGCCATCTGCATGGTTAGTTCATCAAGTACTTACTCATCACGCTCAGCTCGAGGATCGAGTTTTGCTACAACAGAATATGGATCGCTCACTGGAGTTAATCAGTCGAGCGATTCAAGGTGCGGGGTATCAATCTAGCTCAATGCAGAATTCATTGACAGCAAACCCAATCACCATCCAAAAAGGCGGCTCTTCTCGCGGTTCTGATGCCATTGTGCTTACCCAAGATATTCCGGACAAATTAGGGTATGACTGCATGGGTAATCCTTTAGCACTCGAACGCACTATCAAACAACAGGCCTATCAGCGGTTTTATGTAGAACCCAGTCGGCATGATTCTCGAACCCAGACGCTGATGTGTCAGAGCGTCGATCGTCAAGGTCGGTTACATCAGGGTGAAATTCTGAGTAAGGTTCAGTCCTTGCAGATTAACTGGGTAAGAGCACATTCACTGAGCCAAGCGCCTACTGTCTCTCGGACCCCAAGCGGCCTGGTTGGCATTACTCTGCGCGTACAACCCCATGGAGGGTCAAATAACCCAACGCGGGTCATCGAGCAGACGCGCTACATTAGTCAGCGCCATGGCATTTATAACCCATGATATTGCTTTGGGTGATGAGTCTTTTACTTTATCTGGCATGGGCGGTAGCCCAGTTAGAGTCGGTGATCGCCCTTGAGATTCAATCGCATGCGACCCAGGTCCAATATCTGTCCCAGTTTGAGAGAGCGGAAGCGCTCTCAACCCAGTGTGAAGATCAGCTTAGAAGATCATTGATTCATGAGCCTAATTCGTCGCAGGAGGACCTCGATGTATTAGGTTCGGAGGGCTGTCGACTAAAGCTCATGAGTGCAACACAAATGGTCCATCAACAGAAACATCCAATGAAAAACACGCTACTAGTCGAGATGGAAGTTGGTCAAGGAATTCGGCTTCGTAGCATGCTTCGTTATCAAATCTCCAGCCAACACCTCAGCCGCATCAATTGGCAGCTAATCTATGAGTAGAGGACAAGAATATTATTCATTTCACTCGCGAGGGTATGGGGAGCAGGGGTATACCTTATTGGAGTTGATGGTGGTCATCGCGCTCATCAGTTTGCTGCTGATGTTTGGGGTTCCTCAAATCCAAAATCAGTTCTATGAGCGCGAGCTCGAGCATGCGGCGCGCCAGTTCATTTACCACGCACAGTTTGCAAGACAGCGCGCTCTCTATCGGGGTCGCGATATGCTCTTAAAGCCAAGAGCAAGGAATGATGATGAAGCGAATTGGAATTCAGGTTGGCAGCTTGAGGGCCTTGATATAAATGGCTCGCCAGAAAAGATTGTTCGACATTCCTTACCTGCTAATATTGCGATTCATTCCAAGGGGTTTGTGGATCCACATTCTGGCCAAAGTCAGATTCGATTTAATCCTGCGGGCGGGGCGAAATCAAAACATGGCGGCTTTGTCGCTAATCGCTTGATTTTTGCTCACACCAAGAACACATCCCTGCAGCGTCATGTCATCTTGGCAGCAAGTGGCCGCTGGCGTATATGTAACCCAAATTCTGCAACGAATCCTAAAGGGCTGGGTTGTTAGTGTATTTAGTCAGATCAATAAATCGGGTTTAATAGCACTATGACCCAATTTAGTTCACTTGATCAGCAGATGATGGCCTTCGCACTTGATGAGGCTAAGAAAGCCCTATACCTCTCTAACCCAAATCCACGGGTGGGTTGCGTGATCACCAAGGGTGAGCAGATTTTGGGTAAAGGATTTACCCAGCAAGTGGGGTCTCAGCACGCTGAGATTGAGGCGATCGCTAATGCACGACGGTTGGGAGCAGGTGACGCTGATTTTGCTGCCAGTACGTTTTATGTCACGTTGGAACCTTGTTCGCATACTGGTCGCACACCCCCGTGTTGTGATGCGCTGATAAAACTTTCTCCACAGCGCGTGGTCATTGCCATGCAAGATCCCAATCCCAAGGTCTCGGGGCAGGGTATCGCAAGCTTACAAAAGCATGGCATTCAGGTGGATCTTGGTTTAATGGCGCATGAAGCGGCCTTACTAAATCCTGGATTTATCAAACGCATGACCCAGGGTCTTTCATATATGCGCATGAAGATTGCATCGAGTTTGGATGGTCGTACTGCGCTACTCAATGGTAAGAGTCAGTGGATTACAGGACCAGCTGCGCGTGCCGATGGTCATCATTGGCGGGCCCAAGCATGCGCCATTCTTTCGGGGGTGGGTACGGTCAGGGAAGATGATCCAGCTCTCACGGTACGTGAGGTGAGCACTCAGCGTCAGCCATTACGAGTGATTGTGGATTCGCAATTGGAGATTCCGCTAGGAGCTAAGGTGCTGAGTGATGCGAATGCCATCATCGTTTGCGCTAATCCAGAGTCAGGCCACTTACAGAAAACCCAAAAAGAGTTGGCAGGGCGCGGTATTGAAGTAGTGCAACTTGCGAATGCAAAGGGTAAGGTGGACTTACCTAAACTCCTTGCGTATTTGGCTAAAGAGCGTGAGATTAATGAAGTGCATGTTGAAGCAGGTTACAAATTAAATGGTTCACTCATTCGTGAGGGCTGTGTCGATGAGCTACTCATCTATCAGGCGCCCTGCTTTTTGGGTGAGGGCCTGGGAATGGCCAATATTGGATCACTTCAAGAGCTTTCTGAGCGCAGTGCTTGGAAGATTATGGAGCACACTTTGATCGGAGATGACCTGCGCATTCGTGCTGTACGCCCATAGTATTTATTGCTCTCCAAACTGATATAGTGCATTCATGTTTACTGGAATCATTACCGCGATTGGTGAAATTACCCATCTCGCTCCCAAAGGGGATGGCCTCCATTTAACCGTCACAACCCCTGCTAACTATCTTGATGATGTGGCGATCGGGGATAGCATCGCCCTTAATGGCGCCTGCATGACGGTTACGACTATGCAAGCCAACGCCTTTGAAGTGGATGTTTCTAAGGAGTCGATCTCAAAAACAACAGGACTCGACAAACTTGGTTCTGTGAATCTAGAAAAGGCTCTACGATTTAATGATCGTCTCGGAGGCCACTTGGTCAGTGGCCATGTCGATGGAATAGGTACGGTTCAATCATTTACCCCCGTTCAAGGCGATGCCTATGGCTCATGGAAATTAGTAATCGATGCCCCGCAATCATTGGCCCCTTATCTGGCCTACAAAGGATCGATAGTAGTCAATGGCGTATCGCTAACGGTCAATCAAGCGGGGCCCAAAGATCAATCTCAATGCCCCATTGAAATTAACATCATTCCTCATACCCTGGATCACACCACCCTTGGCCAACTCAAGGTAGGCGATCACGTTAACTTGGAAGTGGATCTGATCGCGCGTTATGTGGCGCGCATGCTTAGTAAAGACTCAACTTAATACTGATATCTCGTTGGATCGGCTACCCCAGCCTCTTTAAATCCTACTTTACGAAGTTGACACGATTCACAAACGCCGCAGGCTTGACCTTCTTGATTGGCTTGATAGCACGAAACGGTTTGGCTGTAGTCGATTCCTAAGGACTGACCCAGTTGAATGATCTGGGCCTTACTCATGGAAATGATGGGCGCGTGGATCCGAAATCGGTGCTGCTCATTAGTAGATTCGACCCCAGCTTTTGTGGCTAAGTTCGCCATGGTTTCGAAGGACTTCACATACTCAGGCCGACAATCTGGATACCCAGAGTAATCCACTGCATTAGCACCATAGAACACATCAATACTGCCTAGAGACTCGGCCCAGGCTAGGGCCATCGAGAGCATGATGGTGTTGCGAGCGGGTACATAGGTAATCGGGATGTCTGTTGTCTTTGGATCGCCCTCGGTTGGAACACGCAGCATCTCGTCAGTGAGGGCGGACCCACCAAAGCGGGCAAGATCCAGGTGGATAACTTCATGGCGCTCAACACCGAACGACTGGGCAATCCGTTTTGCAGCATCTAACTCAGACGAATGCTTTTGGCCGTAATGAACTGAGAGGGCATAACAGCGATAGCCGAGTTGTTTGGCAAGCGCCAGAATAGTCGTGGAGTCCAAACCGCCAGAGAACAGAATGACTGCAGGGCTATTGGGAGAGCGTGCCTGTGCTGGAGTAAACGAATGCCGGAGAGCAGAAAAGTCCAAAATTAGAAATCCAGGATTTACTTACTTGATATTGGCAACAATCGACTTTGCTTCTTTGGCAGCCTCAGAGTCTGGGTATTTGGCAATTAGATCGCTTAGGACCTTTTTGGCCACCGCTTTCTTCCCCGACTCAAGATTGGCATTGCCAAGCGTGAGCATTGCTGGGGGAACCCGTTGATGGCCTGGGAAGCGGGTAATCAAAGTTTGTAATTGATTGATGGAGCCGTTGTAATCCTTCAGTGCGTACTTGGTATTACCGGACCAAAAGAGTGCAAGGGGTAAATAAGGGCTAGATGGGTATTTCCGGATAAACGCATTGAGATCGGTATCGGCTTTTTTGAGCTGATTGTTCTGAAATGCATTGAGCGCTTCTTCATATGCAGACCGCTCACCAGGTTGAACCACACCAGTCACACCTTCCACCTCGACGGTTTGAGGTTCAAATCGAGTCAGGCGATTATCTAAATCTTGATAGTAGGTTTTTTGATTCTTGGTGAGATCTTCCGTTTGCTTTTGCAAGGTCTCGATTTGGCCGCGTAGTTGGGCGTTTTCTGTACGCAGTTTCTCGATTTGATTTTGTAAATCCAGAATCGCGCCTTGCGAGGCTTGAACCGATTTGCGCATCTCTAGGATTGCTTTGCGAGCCTCGTCATCCGAGAAGATCGCCCACGCATTACTTGAAAGTAATGCCCCCAATGCAATCGTAAGAGCGGTATGAATAAATCTGGAGATAGCGGTCAAGCGATTTGCTCTTATTTGGTGATGTAGATGATGTCAGCGCGACGGTTCTCAGCCCATGCAGCTTCGGTGTTACCTTCTGCTTTGGGTTTTTCTTTACCAAGACTCACGGCTTCCATTTGGCTATCGGGTACGCCCAGCGCTGCGAGGGCTTTACGAACGGCATCTGAGCGTCGTTGACCAAGAGCGAGGTTATATTCGGCGGTACCACGATCATCGGTATTGCCCTGAATCATGATCTTTTGTTGGGGGTTTTGTTTTAAGAAAGCAGCTCCGGCTTGTAGCATATTTTGATATTGGGGTTTGATGGTGTATTCATCAAAGTCAAAATAGATGCTGCGCTGAAAGAGCGGGCTCTTAGGGTCATTCCATGGCTGAGAAGCAATATTGCTACTCTTGGCCTCTTGGGTTTTCATGGTACTGACATCATCTAATTTAACGCCCGACGAGCACGCACTGAGTAAGCCAATGCCTCCCAAAATGCTGGTTAGTACTAAGCGACGCTGGGGTGATGTGGTTTTCATGCGCTCTCCCTCGAATAAATTGATGGTCTTCGTAAACCGATGAATTACATACTGACCACTATTATGCCTCGGATCATGCATCACTAAAACCGATTAGCGATCCATAAATGGTCCCCAGGATGGTTGACGTACATCGGATCCTGGAACACTTAATATTTGTTTGACATAGCCATCAACCGAAACCGCTGCCAATACTTTTTTACCCCCGACTTGGGTTGAGTACAGAATGTAGCGACCGTTGGCCGCAAAACTTGGGGACTCATCAAAGCTGGTATCGGTCATGGGAGTGCTATCACCCGTGAGGAGATTCATTAAAAAGAGCTTGAAGCCGCCGCCTGCACCGCCGATGTAAGCCAAGTACTTACCATCGGGTGAGATACGCGCTGAGGTTGCATAGGGTTGCTTAAAGGTGATTCGTCTAGCTGGTTCGCCGCGCTCTCCATCGGCACTCATCCGATAAATTTGTGGATTGCCGCCACGATCGCTCGTGAAATAAATAAATTTACCGTCGGGAGAAAACTGTGGCTCGGTATCAATCGTATTGCCTTGTGTGAGGCGCCTTAGATTACTGCCATCGGCATTGACTCGATAGATTTGCGTATTGCCATCTTTGGAGAGTGAGATTGCTAGGCTTTTGCCGTCGGGAGCCCAGGATGGGGCGCTGTTGTTGCCGCGCTCATTGGAGAGAACAATGCGACGGCCTGTCGCCAGCTCATGCACATAAACGATGGGCTTGCGATCTTCAAAGGATACATAAGCGATCTTTTGACCATCGGGCGACCACGCTACAGAAATGATGGGCTCACTACTATTGAGCGCGTTGCGCATATTCTGACCATCGGCGTCCGAGATGACTAAGCGATAGCGCTTACCCTCTTTCATGACATATGACAGACGGGTGGAGAATACGCCGCGCTCACCCAAGAGTTTGAAGATGATGTCATCTGAAATTTTGTGGGCTGCCAGGCGCAAGTTATCTTCACTGGCTGAAACAATTAATCCATTAAGACTCTCGCCCTTACGAATGTCGTATAAGCGGTAACGAACCTCATACTGCCCTGGGGATTTTTGGGTGACCGACCCAACTGCCAAGGCATCAGCGCCGCGCGCCGCCCACGTTTTGAAGTTAGGAACAACTTGATCGTCTTCGACTCCATTGCCAAGCTCGACATTTCGGAAGTAACCACTACGTGTGAGATTTTGGCGAATCACATCGGAAATCTTGACCGGTAATTTGTCCTCATCTTTAAATCGGGAAACCGCAATCGGATAGAGGGTTTGGCCAACACCCTTGATCTCAATATTCATTTGAGCATGCGCGGGGTTGATGAAAAGCCCCATGATGATGCCAAGTGCCAGTAGGGGAATGGTGCATAAGCGCTGGAATATCATGATCAATATTCTAGACGCTTGTTATGAACCCTGAATTAATCTTTTGGTTTAAAGGTTAATTTGATTTGACGCATCGGGATTTTGCCGTTTTCGTCACGCGGTAGGCTCTCGGCACGATCAATCGCAATTAGGACCGCACGATCCCAGGCTGGATCGGTGCTGGGCGAGGTCACGGTCCGTTTCAAAATCATGCCATCGGGAGCGAGATCAACCAATACCACCACCGTTGGATTACCGCTGGTGGACTCCGTATTAAAGACGATGAGGGGTTTAATTTTCTTGCGTACCCGATCGGCGTAGCCGGGTGGGGCATTACCGCCCGCACCGACGCCATCACCCACTTTGCCGCCACTACCGCCTTCAGCACCAGCAGCTGCTTTTAAACGGGCCAATTGATCCAGGCGTGCTTTCTCCGCAGCAGCGGCAGCTTTTTTAGCAGCCGCATCTTCTTTAGGGTCAGCCTTTTTCTCGGGTGGCTTGGATTCTGCTTTTTTCTCAGGCTTGGGCTCGGGTTTTCTTACTGCCTCTTTGGGTGGCTCAGGCGGTGGTTTGGTTTTCTTAATAACGATCTCAGCCGCTTCGGGCTTTACATCCATTATGGGGGCGGGTGTAACACTTGGGGGTGGAACGCTTGCATCCCAGAGCTCCACCTCAACACCAGCAGGGCTGGAACTCGTTTTCCAATGAATCCCCAAAGTCAGTAAAGCAATCAGAAAAAGATGGGCTCCTAATGAGAGTACAAACGCTTTGGTGGTTCCCGGTTCCCGATCCGCATGAAACTGCCACGAGGAATTAAGGGTTGCGCTACTCATGCTGACTCATCATTACTGACTACGAACAGCCAATCCCACGCGTTTAACACCATTTTCTTTTAAGCGAGACATCACATCCATCACCACTTCGTATTTGATGGATTTATCGGCCGCTAGAACAACCGGTTGCTCAGCAGATTTTTCAGCTTGCGAGCGCGCAAAGGCGCCGAGCTCTAATTTAGAAATGGTCTGTGTACTCTCACCCTCTTTGCGAATCGTAATAGACTCATCAGCACCAATCGTAATAAAGACCGGGGGTAGGGCTTGAACCTTCGCGCCACCCACGGTTGGAAGATTGACCACTCCGGGATTAACGAGTGGGGCGGTCACCATAAAGATGACTAAGAGCACCAACATCACATCGATGTAGGGCACCACATTAATGTCCGCAATCGCTTTCCGACGAGAGGAGCGAAAGGATGAGCGGCTAGCCATGATGATTAGAGGCGAGCACCTTGACGTTGCAAAATATTTGTGAACTCTTCGATAAAGGATTCAAAATGAATCGAGAGGCGATCAATATCGGTGGAGTAACGGTTATAAGCCACGACCGCAGGGATGGCTGCAAATAATCCGATCGCAGTAGCTACCAGCGCTTCTGCAATGCCTGGGGCCACAGACGCAAGAGTCGCTTGTTGCACATTGGCCAAACCGCGAAAGGCGTGCATGATCCCCCAGACTGTTCCGAGGAGTCCAATGTAAGGAGATACTGAGCCAACGGATGCTAGAAAGGGCAAATTGGCTTCAAGGCGATCCATCTCGCGTTGATAGGCGGCTTTCATCGCGCGCCGTGCCGCATCGATTTCTTTGGCCTTTAAAAACTCCTGCATCCCGGCAGCGAAGATGCGCTCTAAAACTGCTGCATTGACTTGGGTACCAGCGCTACTCATTTTGCGCTGGGCAGCCTCAAATAAGGTTTGCAAGTCGCCACCCGCCCAAAAATCACGCTCAAAGCGCTCCGTCTCACGGCGCGCCGCGCGTAAGTTTGAGCCCTTTCGAAAAATGATGGTCCACGAGGCCACAGAGAGGCTCAAGAGTAATACCATCACCGCTTGAACCAAGATGCTGGCGTTGAGAACCAGGGTCAGAATAGAAAGGTCTTCAGTAGGGTTCATAAGGACTTTGTATTATGGAGGGTAATTTTAGCCAATCCTCACTGGATTGCCGCAATTTAATTGTCGTATTTTGGTATTGATTTGTGATTAATTAGGAAGCCATTATGTTTGATCGTCAGCACACTTTAGCGCACATTGACCCTGAGTTATGGACTAGCATCCAAAACGAGAACCGTCGTCAAGAGGAGCATATTGAGCTCATCGCCTCTGAAAACTATACCTCACCCGCAGTGATGGCCGCTCAGGGCTCACAATTAACCAACAAATATGCCGAGGGTTATCCCGGTAAGCGCTATTACGGTGGCTGTGAATTTGTCGATGTGGCTGAGCAATTGGCGATCGATCGAGTCAAGAAATTGTTTGGAGCCGACGCCGCCAATGTGCAACCCCATTGCGGAGCATCGGCTAATCAAGCGGTTTTCTTAGCCTTTTTAAAGCCTGGCGATACCTTTATGGGCATGAGCCTTGCTGAGGGCGGACATTTATCGCATGGTATGGCCCTTAATATGAGCGGTAAATGGTTTAACGCGATCTCCTATGGACTCGATCAAAACGAAGCGATTGATTACGAGCAAATGGAGCGCTTAGCGCGCGAGAAAAAACCAAAACTCATCATTGCTGGTGCGTCCGCTTATTCTTTGCAGATTGATTTTGAGCGTTTTGCAAAAGTGGCTAAAGAGATCGGTGCCATTTTTATGGTCGACATGGCGCACTACGCAGGATTGATCGCTGCAGGTGTGTACCCCAATCCAGTGCCCTATGCGGATGTGGTGACTTCAACGACGCATAAGAGTCTACGTGGTCCACGCGGTGGCATCATTCTCATGAAAGCTGAGCATGAGAAAGCCATTAACTCTGCGGTATTCCCAGGTATGCAAGGTGGCCCCTTAATGCATGTAATCGCCGCGAAGGCGGTGGCATTTAAAGAAGCCTTAGAGCCTAGCTTTAAAGACTATCAAAAGCAGGTAATTGCCAATGCGCAAGCCTTAGCAAATTCGTTGATTGAGCGGGGCCTGCGGATTGTCTCGGGTAGAACGGAGTCGCACGTGATGCTCGTCGATCTACGTGCGAAGAAAATTACCGGTAAGGAAGCCGAGGCCGCATTAGGCGCTGCTCACATTACCGTGAACAAAAATGCGATTCCCAATGATCCTGAAAAACCCATGGTAACGAGTGGGATTCGCTTGGGTTCTCCAGCGATGACCACGCGCGGTTTTAAAGAGGCCGAAGCCAAGCAAGTGGGGCAACTGATTGCCGACGTACTCGATCACCCCAATGATGCTAATCATTTGGCAAAAGTGCGCGAGCAAGTGAATGCGCTTACTAAACGTTTCCCCGTCTACGGAAATTAAGCCCCATGCGTTGCCCGTTTTGCCATAGTGACGATACCCAGGTGATGGATACCCGGGTATCGGATGAGGGCGATTCGGTCAGACGCCGCAGGCGCTGCGCATCGTGCGATAAGCGCTTCACCACCTATGAGCGAGCCGAGTTAAGTCTGCCTGCCATTGTGAAAAAAAATGGCAGTCGGGTGGAGTACAGCCATGAGAAATTAGTGAGCTCGATCCGCTTAGCGTTACGCAAACGCCCGGTTTCCTCGGATGCGGTTGATGATGCGATCGGACGCATCGAAGAAAAACTGATGGCCTCCGGCGAAAAAGAAATCCCTAGCGAGCGGGTTGGTGAACTAGTCATGCGTGAACTCAAGCGCTTAGATAAAGTCGCCTACATCCGCTTTGCATCGGTCTATCGTAGCTTTGCCGATCTCGAGTCGTTTGAGAGCGCTCTCAAAGAGCTGAAGTAAAAAACTTACTGCAACGCTGCGAAGATTGCTTTGGTGATATCGTCCACCGAGCCTGTGCCTGATACCTTGCGATAGGCAGGCGCCTTAACCCCAGAGCTTGCTGGTTCGCTTGCCCACTTTGAATAGTAGTCCACGAGAGGGCGCGTTTGATCGGTGTAAACCTGCAGACGCTTACGTACGGTTGCTTCTTGATCATCATCGCGCTGAATGAGCGGCTCACCCGTCACATCATCTTTATCGTTCACTTTTGGAGGATTAAATTTGATGTGATACGAGCGACCAGAAGCGGGGTGCACGCGGCGACCACTCATGCGCTCAATAATGGCATCAAAGGGCACATCAATCTCAAGTACATAGTCAATCGGCACTGCCGCATCTTTCATGGCTTGCGCTTGTGGAATGGTCCGTGGGAAGCCATCAAAGAGATAGCCTTTGTGGCAATCGGGTTGGGTTAAGCGATCTTTGACAAGGCCAATAATGATGTCGTCAGAAACCAGGCCACCCGCATCCATAATTTTCTTGGCAGCGATTCCGAGGGGGGTACCCGCTTTGACTGCAGCGCGCAACATATCGCCAGTGGAGATTTGCGGAATACCAAACTTCTCGCAAATAAATTGAGCTTGAGTTCCCTTGCCCGCACCTGGAGCACCTAGCAAAATTAAGCGCATGTCATCCCCTGTCTTATTTTTTTCATTCCCTATAGTCTAATTGATTGCACCGACTTAGGGCAGATTTATTGGGACCTGCTTCTTAGCGAAATCCCTTAAAAGAAGGCACGCACCCGCGCAAGATCTTCGAGGGTGTCTACGCCGGCTGGTGGCAATTCAGAGGCGGTATGCACTGCGATACGGTAGCCGTGCCAGAGTGCACGCAATTGCTCTAGAGACTCTGCAATCTCTAATGGAGATGTTGCAAGTTGGGCATACTTTTTTAGAAAACCCACGCGGTAGGCATAGATACCGATATGGCGATAGTAAGTAGGTGACGATTGAGTGCGATCGTAGGGCACAGCTGCTCGCGAGAAGTACAAGGCTTCGCGTTGTTGATTGAGGACTACTTTCACCGCATTGGGATTGGTAATTTCCTCAGCACTTTGAATGGCTACAGCGGCTGTACTCATGACGCATTGCGGATTTGCTGCTAATGTATCAGCGACTTGATTGATGAGTTCCACCGGAATTAAAGGCTCATCCCCTTGTACGTTCACAATCAGTGCCTCGTCATCCAGGCCTAAGCGAGAGGCAACCTCCGCAATCCGATCGGTACCACTAGGGTGATCTGCACGAGTCATAAGGACGGTCAATCCTGCCGCATGGCAGGCAGCTTCAATCTCAACGGCATCGGTGGCAACCAAAATTTGTTTTGCTTTGGATTGTTTTGCACGCTCGGCCACACGCACCACCATTGGTTTACCACCCAGATCCGCAAGCGCTTTGCGCTCAAGCCGTGTCGATGCTAAACGCGCCGGGATTACAACGGTAAATACGGTCATCGCAAGTAATTATTTAGAGAGAGCAGCAGTTTCTTCAGAACTGAGACTGCGCGCTTCATCAACTAGCATGACCGGAATGTCATCGCGAATTGGGTAAGCAAGTTTATCGACTTTGCAAATGAGCTCGTGTTTATCTTCATCCAAATGGAGCGAGCTCTTACAAATCGGGCAAACCACAATATCGAGTAGATTTCTATTCATCATCGGAGGGCCTTAATCATCACCATGTGCTCATCATAGCCCAAGACGTGGGGTTATTTGAGATAGGGATCGGGCCGCGTAATCACCTCTTGCACCCAATGACTAAACTCCGATGGAAGCTCTAAGCGCATGGGAACAACCCAGATGCGAGAGTCTTCGATCCCAGCGCATTTAACTGCATCTTTTTCGGTGATTAGGATGAGGTCCACGGCAAGGGCTTTTAGATCATTGTGCTGAACTGGCGCGTGATCGGGCAGGGCTAGAGTTTGATCAATATGTACCCCTAGTTTGGTCAGTGCATCAAAAAACTTCTTTGGATTGCCAATGGCTGCAAGTACGCCTACTTTTAATCCAACTAAGCGACTGAGCATGTGGGCAAATCTAATAGGCTCATTGGGCCGATGCAGTGGATAGGCACTATCGATCGTTGGACTCAGGTGTAGTTCGCGAGAGCTGGGAAACGGGTCGTTCGGGGGAGGGGATTCGCTAATAGTGATGGTTGCATCGCGCTCACGCTTAGCACTCTCGCGTAATGGCCCAGCGGGCAAGAGTCTGCCATTGCCATCCCCACGTTCGTCCTCAACGACCAACTCCAAATCACGCCCACCTTCGCGTGCAGGCCAACGTACTAAGGCCGCATGCTGTAAACCATCATCACTGATGATCACATTGACCTCGGGATCGGACTGTAAAAGAGCATCAATGCAGGCTTTACGTTTGCGATAGACCCATATCGGCACGCAGTCATGAATACGTTGCGCCATCAACACGGGTTCATCACCAACTTGATTGGGCTTACTGTACCGATCAACACGTGTGGGTTGCGAGGGTGATGAGCGAGTATGGGGTTGATAGCCACGACTAATCACGCCAGGCTTAAAGCCGCGTTCGACCAATTCATTGGCAAGCGCAATCACGAGTGGAGTTTTTCCCGTGCCCCCCACTCGAATATTGCCCACGATGATGATGGGAACTGGTGCAGCGCGATAGATCCCCAGGGTGTGCAATAGCCCAGAGTCCACGATCAACTGTTTGATCCAAACCACGAGGCCATAGAGCCACGCCAAGGGTAGTAAAACAAGACTGATTAAGCGATCGACAAGTGCGCGAATGGGTGATTGAGAAAATGAAGATTTTTCCCAAAAGCGCGGCGCAGTTTTGAAGAGCATTATTTCTTCGCTTGACTACTAAAAGCGATATTGGGAAGACCGGCGTCACGCGCCAGTTCCAATACCGTCATGACCGCTTGATGTGGGGCGCGGGCATCCGCATCGATACTAATGCGTAGGTTTTGCTCAGGAGAAGAATTCATTTGTTTAAGAGCACTCCCCAGTTGGGCGCGATTCATGATCTTGCCATTGAGAGCAAAGCGACCATCGCTACTCACCGCAATATTGATCTCACGTGCTGAATCGACAGTCTCGACACCTGAGGCTGTTGGCAGGGTAATCGCAATTTCTTGAAACTTGGTAAAGGTAGTGGAGATCATCAAAAAGATTAGGATCACTAAGAGCACATCAATGAAGGCAATTAGATTAATTTCAGGTTCGGCATAAGAGAACGAGCGGGATGAGCGACCCAAATTTATGCCAAAGCGAGAGGAACTTCTGTGCGAAGTATCGAGCCAGCTCATGAAGATGACGAAGCGGATTGTGGATACAACTTCTTAAACAACTGCCGAGTGCATTCCTCACATTCACGCTGGCGTTGATCGGCCACTGCTCGCAAGATCCGCCATCCAGCCAATGCTGGGATTGCGATTAAGAGGCCAAATGCGGTGTTGTAGAGCGCAATTGAGATGCCGTGTGCTAATTGCTGAGGGTTAGTCGCCCCAACGCTGGCAGCATTGACCGCACTACCAATCGTGCCACCTTGACTACCAAAGATCTCAATCATGCCAACCACAGTGCCAAAAAGACCGAGAAGGGGCGCTACAGTAGCAATCGTGGCGAGTGCCCCTAAGTAGCGATCCAATTTGGTCCATAGGTTTTGGGCGAGGATTTGCAGCTCTTCGATGGCAACCTCGGCCGAGTGCCCCAGGGCATGCTCACGTAAGACACCAGCCAATAGTCCGCCAATCGGGGAGGAACTCGTGAGGTGATTGATGAAGTCGGGATCATTGGCAAGGGTCGGTGTGGCAGCAAAGGCCTCTTCAATCGACTGTTTGCGAACAATGTGGGTTTTGCGCAAATACCAGCAGCGTTCAAGCAAAATGGCAAGGCCGAGAATGGATATAGCAAGAAGTGGCCAGATCGGCCAGCCAGCAGCGATTAAGATGGAATACATGAACGGTATTTTCATGCAAATTCAGAAAAGCCCAAAAAAGCGGCTGACCCTATCCCAACAAGTAAACCAGTTTCATCGAGCCACGGGCGTTTATACCGGCTTGTGGATAACTCTGTGCAAAACTTTGAGCAAAGTCCACCCTAAGTCCTTGATGGGTGGTGTAAGTCCTTGATTTATGCCTAAAGATCAGTTCATTCAAATGATAAAAATATGCTTTTAAGTCAATTACTTGCAAATTTAATGTTGGATGAAAGCGACATTCATAAAGAGCGAGTATTCACTAACTTTCTTACTATTTCGGTCAGCCAAGGCTTGTGGATATGTCGCGACCCGCGAGCCCATATAGTTACTGGAAAGTGACAAATAAATGACGGAAAAATCAAGCCCGATCCTGAGCGTTGGCGATCTAAACCGCGCCATTGCTGAGTCTTTGACCGAACAATTTGAGTTTGTCATGGTTAGCGGGGAGGTATCGAACTTCAAAGCCTATGACAGCGGTCATTGGTATTTCTCACTCAAGGATGAAGAAGGTCAAATTCGATGTGTGATGTTTCGGGGAAAAAATCTGCAAGTTGGGTTTATGCCCCAATCTGGGGATCAAGTGGAGGTGAGCGCCTCGGTCAGTATGTATGTGCCCCGCGGTGATGTGCAGTTAACGATTCATGCTTTGCGTAAAGCTGGCCGTGGAGGTCTCTATGAAGCATTCCTGAAACTTAAAGATAAGTTAGCGAAGGCGGGTTTATTTGATGAGGAACGCAAGCGCGTAATTCCATCTCATCCAAAGGCAATTGCGATTGTGACCTCAACGCAGGCTGCGGCGCTCAAAGATGTGCTCACCACCTTAGCGCGTCGTGCGCCGCACATTCCCATCTACATTTATCCAACCTTGGTTCAGGGTGCGGATGCTCCTGTTGGGATCGTCAACGCCATTCAAAAGGCTAATGATGATGGCTTGGCTGAGGTGATTCTTCTGGTGCGTGGCGGTGGCAGCATTGAGGATTTATGGGCGTTTAATGACGAGCAGTTGGCACACGCTATTGCCAGTTCGGATATACCAATCATCAGCGGGGTGGGGCACGAAACCGATTTCACGATTGCCGATTTTGTGGCGGACCTACGAGCCCCGACACCAACCGGTGCTGCTGAATTAGCCACCCCAAAACGAGAGCAACTCTTACAAGAACTGAAGAGCTATCAAGACACGATCACTCAGCGTCTGGAGCAACGCCTCGAGCGCGAAGCTCAAACACTCGATCAAATCAGCCTAAGACTCAAGCACGCTTTACCAAACCCGGAGCGCATGCGCGAGCAAATTGAGCAATGGCGGCAACGTTTGTCTCAAGGTGTACGCATGTATCTAGAGAGCCTGAAACGCAATCAGGCACATTGGCTTACTCAGCTTGAAACCCTCAATCCGCAACGCACGCTCGAGCGGGGTTACGCAGTGATTTTGGATCAAAACCAAAAAGCTGCACGTCAACCCAGTGATATTCGAGAGGATGAGCGGTATCAGCTTTGGCTTGCAGAAGGCAAGATACAAGTTGCCTTTAAAAAATAGATAACTAATCCATTTTCTGTTGGGCTGGAGGGTGGACCCTTGATTGTTCCAATATGGAGTCTGTCAAATTAAAGAGAACTTTAATTTGAAAGTTGAAATTTAAAGCTTTCTTTAATATGGACTTCAATCAAAATCAGGAACCTGCCAAAAGCCAGTCTCTTATTCATCTTTTGGCGAATAATGGCGAAAAATGGCATTTGTCGGCTCAAGATTTTAAGAAGATGCAGATTTATCCTTAAACCTTCAACTTTTGTTTGCTCGCCACTCTTATCGATATCGTAGATTTTTTGATGGGCTGCTCAATCAAAACATTAGGCGAAATACCGAAGCGCTTCGAAATCGCTTTAACTTGACGAAGGTTTAGTTTTCTCGCTCCAGATAGAATCTGGGATATAACGCTTTGGTTACCAATTTCAGGTAGATCCGACTGTCGAAGCCCGTGTTGATCCATCAAAAACTTAAGAATTTCTTGAGGTTTAGCTTGATCGATTGGGAAATGTTCTCTTTCATACGAGCGAATCAATTCACATACGATCTCAAAAAGGTTTAGTAGGGAATGCTTTTTTGAGCAGCCAATCGCATCCGATAGATGGTCGGCGAGCAATACCATACGCTCATAGTCTTTTCGGTTATGAATGGGAGAAAGGGCAACAGTTTTGCTAAGTTGTTGCCAAGCATTTTCTAATTCGAGCATGTTCATTTCTTCCACCGTCCCTTATCGTAAATGGCATGGGTAAGAATCTGCTTAATGTAACAAATTTGTTTTAGAAAACTTATAAAAGTAATTAATCGATAGCGATTTCCGCAAATATCAAAAACAATTAAATCTTCAACTTTATCCATTGAGCCAAAAATAGTCTTTAGTTGAGAGTAATTGTCGAATGACTGGGATTCAATAATTCTTCTCCAACTTTGTAAGGGTTTAAGGGCATCTGGGTGGTTTGCTGAAAACTCAATGATTCGTTTATTGGAAATGACGCGCATCACCCATTTTATTGCAAAATGCAATAAAAAGAAAGAAGAATATTTAGCCCATGAAAAAAGAATCGGATTAATTAAAAAAGATTGGTTCAGGAATCAGGTCGACTCCGAAGGTCTCTTTCACCTTTTTCTGAATCTGCTCCGCAAGACCAAGCAGTTCCCCTGCATTCCCGCCACCCCGATGGGTAAGAACCAGGGCCTGTTTGTTGTGAACCCCCACATTACCCAGTTGCATCCCTTTGAAGCCGCATTGATCGATGAGCCAACCGGCTGCTAACTTGCTATGCGTAGCCGATTCTGGATAACTCACAATCTGTGGAAATTGTTCTTTAAGGAATTGCAATTGCTGGTTGGAAATCACAGGATTTTGAAAAAAACTACCCACATTACCAATCACCTTAGGGTCCGGTAATTTTTGAGCGCGGATGGCACACACCGCATCAAAGATTTCTTGGGCAGCAATGGTCTCGATTGCGCGATTGGTGAAATAGTTTGTCAGATCGGAATACGATACGCGTGGTTGCCATTCTTTGGGAAGATCAAAAATTACCGCTGTGATCACAAAGCGATTCGGTTCATCTTTAAACACACTGTGCCGATAGGCAAAGCGGCAATCTTTCTTGGATAGGCTGACCCACTGATTGGTTTGGCAATCATAGGCCTCTACCAAATCGATGTACTCTTTGACTTCAACTCCATAGGCGCCGATATTTTGGATGGGAGCCGCTCCAACCGTACCTGGAATCAAGGCAAGGTTTTCAAGGCCGCGATAGTTTTGATCCAAGGTCCAGCCTACGAGGGCATGCCAGTTCACCCCGGCTCCTACCCGCAATCGTGTATTTGAATCACGATTCTCTAGAACCTCGATGAAGTCGATGTCCATTAGAAGGGTCAGTCCTGGTAATTGGGCGGGTAGCACAACGTTGCTACCCCCCCCAAGAACGCGATGGGACAACCCGGCATTTTTGGCCCAGCGAATCGCAGGGGGGATTTGCTCAGCTTGGGTAATGGGCAACGCCCACTCGGCCACCACATCAAAGCCTAAGGTATTACGATCCTCCAAGGAGTAATTGGCGAGTGGCTTGCAATCAAAGTTCATGCCACAATCTTATTCGGGTTTTGCATGAAGAACGAAATTGGTCTAAAAATAGCAAAACCGTCATGATTACAACATTCGTTTGGAGAGGTAAATGCCGTCATTTGATACTGTGTGCGAACCCAATGTCGTGGAGCTCAAAAATGCCGTGGAGCAAGCCAATAAAGAAATTGCGAACCGCTTTGACTTTAAAGGTTCAGACGCGCGCGTCGAGCAAAAAGATAACGAACTCATTTTGTTTGCCGACGATGACTTCAAGTTAGGACAAGTGCGCGATGTACTCTTTAGCAAAATGGCTAAACGCAATGTGGACGTACGGTTTTTAAAAGACGATAAGACCGAAACGATGTCGGGCGATAAGCGAAAGCAAACCATGAAACTCTTAAAAGGCATCGAGCAAGAACTTGCCAAAAAGATCGTACGCATCATTAAAGACAGCAAGATTAAAGTGCAAGCGAGTATTCAAGGTGATGCGGTGCGCGTCACTGGTGCCAAGCGCGATGATTTGCAGACTGCGATGGCGTTACTGCGAAAAGACGCGAGCGAAGCTCCTCTGGCATTTAATAATTTCAGAGATTAGGTAACCATCAGTTGCTGGTTTTTATTTGTATACTATGGTAGTATACAAAAATGATTGATTTATCTTCGATTGTTGGCTTTGAGTGGGACCAAGGCAATGCTTATAAAAGCGAACAAAAACATCAAGTGACGCAGGGCGATGCGGAGGAAGTTTTTTTTAATCAACCGGTATGTTTTTTTGAAGACGGTAAGCACAGTTTCGAGGAGCTGAGATGGATTGCTCTTGGGGTTACAAATCAAGGAGTTGCTTTGTCAATTGTTTTTACTTTACGGAAAAAGAATTCACTAATCAGGGTTATTTCAGCTCGTCCGATGAGTAAGAAGGAAAGGTCATTATATGAAAAAGCAGATTAAAAAACCGATACCAAAATTTAAGACTGAGGCGCAAGAACGTCAATTTTGGGAGACGCATGACTTAACAGATTACTTTGATTTATCAAAGCCAGTTAGGGTGTCTATGCCTAATTTGAAGCCTACTACTGCTTCAATTTCAATTCGACTCTCTCAAAATGTGCTTGAAAAAATAAAAGCGCAAGCGAATAAGATGGATGTGCCATATCAATCATTAATGAAAGTTTGGTTGAATGAAAAATTGGATGAATCTTTTCGTCAGACTTAAATTTTAAGTATTTAAGTTGCAATGGGTTCAAACCAATCGGCGATCGATCAATTTTGTGATGCCTGTTGGCTCGAAGACGGCCTTTCAAAAAATACGCTTAGTGCCTATCGGCGAGATCTCACTTTATTTGCCACTTGGTTAGGTGAGCAAAAAAATGCCAGTGATCTATATCACGTACACGAAGCGGATTTAACGGCCTATATGGCAGCAAAGCGAAGCGATAAAGCCACCACAGCCAATCGGCGCCTAACCGTCTTTAAGCGCTTTTATCGCCATGCACTGCGTCTTGGCTATGTCAAAGAAGATCCGTGTGCGAAATTACGAGCAGCTAAGCAAGCACAGCGTTTCCCCAAGATCTTGAGTGAAGACCAGGTCATTGCGCTACTGAATGCCCCCAATATTGAAGAGCCCCTGGGATTGCGCGATCGCACTATGCTCGAGCTGATGTACGCGAGCGGCTTACGAGTCTCAGAAATTGTGTCACTCAAAACTGTATCGTTGGGACTCAATGAAGGGGTCGTGCGGGTGGTCAACGGTAAAGGTGGCAAAGAGCGTATCGTCCCTTTTGGTGGTGAAGCAGGGCAGTGGTTGCGTCAATACCTTCAAGAAGCCCGACCCATTCTTTTGGAAGGAAAAAACTGCCAAGAGGTTTTTGTGGGGCGCCGAACAGGCACTGGATTAACCCGTCAAGCCTTCTGGTTCATCATTAAACGATACGCGAGTCTTGCGGGTATCAAAGTGGCTCTCTCACCGCATACCCTGCGCCATGCTTTTGCAACACATCTTCTAAATCATGGTGCAGATTTGCGCGTGGTGCAACTCTTGTTGGGGCACGCAGATATCTCCACCACCCAAATTTATACCCATGTGGCCCGTGAGCGTCTCAAATCCTTACACGCCACCCACCATCCGCGTGGCTCTTAATCAAATCCGCTAGTATTGATTTATGGACGAGTTGATAAAGTATTGTTGGTTGATCCCGGTAGCGTATTTGCTGGGATCGATCTCGTTTGCAGTGGTTGTCAGTCGTGCGATGGGTTTGCCGGACCCCTATACCCATGGTTCTAAAAATCCAGGCGCCACTAATGTCTTACGAACTGGCAATAAAGTAGCCGCTGCGCTCACCTTGATTGGGGACGCGGCCAAAGGGTGGTTGGCAGTCACTCTCGCGCGAGCAGTCTTAGGCGACCCCAGTCAAACAAGCGTCAATATTCTCCTAGGACTAGTGGCGATTGCCGTCTTTATCGGACACCTCTATCCGATCTTTCATCGCTTTAAAGGGGGTAAGGGTGTGGCTACAGCCGCAGGGATCTTATTTGCGATTAATTGGGTCTTGGGCTTGGCCACCTTAGGAACCTGGCTCATTGTGGCAGTCTTTATGCGCTATTCGTCGCTAGCAGCCCTGTGTGCCGCAGTCTTTGCACCGATTTATTTCACCTTTTTATTTGGTGTGCAGCCCATGGGATTAGCTATTTTGATGATGAGTGCACTTCTCATTTATCGGCATCGCAGTAATATCCGCAATCTTCTCAATGGCACGGAGACGCGCCTCACTAAAAAATAGGCCATCACTATGAGCATTGCAATTATCTGTGTCATACTCGCTGGATTTTTACCGATCATTGCAGCGGGCATTGCGAAGTTTGGTCCCACTGAGAACTCTGCAAGCGATCCCTATGACAACAATCAACCGCGCGAGTGGCTTGCCAAGCAAACGGGATTACGCGCACGTGCGAATGCAGCGCAAGCCAATACCTTTGAGTCCTTACCCTTTTTCTATGCTGGGATTGCAATCGCCATGATCTTGCAAGCACCCCAAGCGCGCATCGATGTGTTGGCGATTACTTACCTTTTAGCTCGCGTGGCCTATATTGCGTGCTATGTGATGGACTGGGCGAACCTGCGCACCTTCGTGTGGCTCATTGGATTTGCGTGTACAGTAGCTTTATTCTTCCAAATTTAGGTCAGCACCCAAGATGCTGAGATTTTTATGCCTCGCGCAATAAAACAAACCCCATCCAAAGCGAGCACTACATCAGTGACTCGTAAAAGTCGCAAAAGTGAAGAGGGCGTGCCACTCTCGCAAGTCATCCGTAAACGTATTCAAGCAAAGAAAGCCCGCTTTCATGCGAATGACAATATTGCGCAGTTCATTGAACCCGGTGAGATCGACGGCTTGATTGATGAAGTGGCGGGTAAGCTCCAAGCAGTCCTTGAGAGTTTAGTAATTGATACCGAGAGTGATCACAACACGCGTGGTACCGCCTATCGCGTCGCGAAGATGTATGTCAACGAAGTGTTCACAGGGCGCTATACCCCACAACCTAATCTCACCAAGTTTCCGAACATTACGCGTCTTAATGAACTCATGATCATCGGACCAATTGCGGTGAAGAGCGCGTGCTCGCACCATCTGTGTCCGATCATGGGGCGCGTGTGGATTGGGGTGTTGCCTGATAAGCAAACGGCATTGATTGGTTTATCTAAGTACGCCCGCATCACCGAATGGGTCATGTGTCGGCCACAGATTCAGGAGGAGGCCGTGGTGGAACTTGCCAACATCCTCGAAGAGAAGATGAAGCCCACTGGATTGGCACTTGTCATGGAAGCCGATCACTTTTGCATGCAGTGGCGCGGCGTGAAGGATCTTAATTCCAAGATGGTGAATAGCGTGATGCGCGGTTCATTTCTAAAGGATGCGAATTTGCGGCGTGAGTTCTTAGCGCTCATGGATAAGCAGCAAGGCAAGCAGTAGCACCCCATCGTATTGATTTGAGAATCATTCTCAGTTAAAAAATCAATTAAATCAGTAGTTTATAAAACACTACAACGAGTGTTGATTTGTGTTTTAAGATCGCAACTGCAGTTTTTTTGAACACGGAGAATCCATGAAAAACACACGTCGTCAATTTTTGATCATGTCTGCTGCCGGTGCAGCCACTTTGTCACTCAATAACCTGGCTCAAGCACAAGCCATGGTTGCTGAGACCGATCCACAAGCACAAGCCTTGGGTTACAAAGCCGATACCACTAAGGTCGATACCAAGAAGTATCCAAAGCACGCTAATACGCAGCGTTGCGATAACTGCGCTCTGTATCAACCAAAAGGTGCTGCTGCTGGTGGTTGTAGCCTTTTTGCTGGTAAGCAAGTGGCTGCTGCCGGTTGGTGTTCTGCTTGGGCAAAGAAGGCTTAAACGCTTAATTACTCAAAAGCTTCAACACCCTTTAGGTGTTAAGGCAAACAAAAATGGCGCTCCAAGGAGCGCCATTTCTTTTCCTAAGAAACTACCAACTACAACTAATTAGGAATTTGCCAAGTGTGCTTCTAAGGTCTTGGTGAACTTGTTAGCGTGGCTGCGCTCAGCCTTAGCCAAAGTCTCAAACCAGTCAGCAATCTCGTCAAAACCTTCTTCACGAGCGGTTTTGGCCATACCTGGGTACATATCGGTGTACTCATGGGTTTCACCAGCAATCGCTGCTTGGAGAGCCTCGGCAACGGTCTTAGCAGGCATGCCAGTGCCTGGCTCGCCAGCGCCACCATTGATCAAATACTCCATATGACCGTGAGCGTGCCCGGTCTCGCCTTCGGCGGTAGAGCGGAAAACAGCTGCTACGTCGTTTGCACCAGCAATGTCAGCTTGGTTTGCGAAGTACAAATAACGACGGTTGGCTTGGGACTCACCAGCAAATGCTTCTTTCAACGACTGTTCAGTCTTGGTACCTTTTACCGACTTAGCCATATAAATCTCCTTTAGAATGAATGGGTTATAAATTTAGAGGCAGTGAAGGGAGAGGCTCTCCCGGCACTAGTCCACTCAGTAATTATCAGAAATTTTGATGACCGTTTCATCGTATTTTTGTATAGATCCAATAGGAAAAAACTAGTGATTTTCTTAATGGATAGTTAAAGTTAATCAATCTTTAGGGGTATTTGTAAGTATTTGAATTCTTTGAGGGATATACGCGACACCCAGAAGACAGAGGAGGCTCTTGGATTTAGGTCGGTTTCATCCTGAGCTCTGTTTTGAAGCAATACAATAAGGTGCATTGGGATTGGGTCAGGTGCAGTACAAAATTGGCTCAAAACTTAAGGTGAGTCAGTCCAAATCAACCGATTCGAAAATATGGATGCTGAGCTTCTCTATAAAAAGTTACTAAATCATCTGCGGGAGAAGCTCCAAAGTGAACCAACCCTTCAGATCGCCGGACTTGCCATTGGCGGTGCCTGGGTTGCTAAGCGCCTCGCCAACGATTTAAGCTTGGCACAATACGGTGTGATTAATGTGGCGTTTCATCGCGACGATTATGCAGAAAAAGGGTTGGCAGCGATTCGATCGGCCGACACCATGGCAACGCATCTACCCTTTGAAGTGACTGGCGCTCAAATCGTACTGATTGATGACGTGCTCTTCACTGGAAGAACCGTGCGCGCTGCGCTCAATGAACTCTTTGATTTTGGCAGGCCCGCCGCAGTGGAGCTGATGGTACTTGCCGATCGGGGTCGACGGGAGTTGCCGATCGCTGCTGATTTTGTTGGTGAGCATATCCAGCTACCAGATACTCAAATCCTGGCTTTGGAAAAAGTAACCAAAGGCAATCACGAACTGTTTCGCTTCGTTCTCGAGGAGCGCGCATGACCATGCAAACGAATTCCGCAGGCGAGCTCACCCATTTACTCACGCTCGAAGGTATGCCCAAAGAGCAGATTGTGCATATTTTGGATACCGCGCAGCAGTTTGTGAGCGTGACCGACCCTGCCCGTGAAGTGAAAAAAGTGCCGCTGCTGCGTGGCAAGAGCGTCTTTAATCTGTTTTTTGAGAACTCCACGCGTACCCGCACGACCTTCGAGATTGCCGCCAAGCGCCTCTCGGCGGATGTGATTAACCTCGATATCTCGACCTCATCAACTGCCAAGGGCGAGAGTCTCATGGATACGATCGACAATCTGATTGCGATGCAGGCCGATATTTTTGTGGTGCGTCACAGTGTCTCGCGCGCTCCGATTGAGATTGCGAATCACGTACCACCCTATGTCCATGTGATTAACGCCGGTGATGGGAGCCATCAGCATCCCACGCAAGGCTTACTCGATATGTACACCATGCGCCACTTTAAGAAGGACTTCACCAAACTTAAGGTAGCGATTGTGGGGGACATTGTGCATAGCCGCGTCGCGAAATCGAATATTCATGCGCTCACTGCTTTGGGTTGCACTGACATTCGCGCCATTGGTCCTGAGAGTTTGCTCCCCAATGATTTGGATTTGCTGGGCGTGAAAGTATTTCACAGTATGGAGGAGGGTCTGCGTGGCGTTGATGTGGTGATGACGCTACGCATTCAAAAGGAGCGCATGGAAGCCGGTAAGGTTCCCGAAGGCGCTGCGTTTTTTAATCAGTTTGGACTCACCCCCGCACGTTTAGCACTCGCCAAACCCGATGCGATTGTGATGCATCCCGGTCCCATGAATCGCGGTGTGGAAATTGATTCAGCGGTAGCCGATGGTGCTCAATCGGTCATCCTCAAACAAGTCACTTTTGGAATTGCTGTGCGGATGGCGGTGATGTCAATCGTGGCGGGCAACTAAAGCTGCGATTGCGGCTGCGATGCTCTCATCAAAATAGACGTGACTGTCAAGAATTGCCTCATCTTGGGTTGCAGCTGAGGATGGTTTGAGGCGCTGACCGATAATCACTTGAAAATCCACCAGTGCACTAAGCCCAAACATCTGTGCCCAGGAGTTATTGCGATGTGGATTAATTTCGAGCACGCGAACATCGCGATCAAGAAACAATAGATTAAAGACTCCGGCACCTACCATGTAAGTAAAGGTTTTAGCCGAAGCCAAGGTTTGCAAATAGTCTTTAAAGCTGAGTTTTGATAAGTAGACAAGCTCAATGTGGCGATCGTTTAAAAACTTGGGATCAATATCGAGTAAATTTTTGCGACTCAGTTCATTGCGACCGTAGAGCAGATTTTTAGTGCGGTGTTCAGTAATGCCATTGCGCGCAAAACAAATCGCTTTAATCTCCTCGCAGATCGAGAGGTAGTCGGGGTAGATCTTGAGGTCTCGACCTTCCGGAGTGAGAATCAGATCCGAAAATTGGTAGACGCTAGAGCGATCGAGAAAAACCAAATAGTCTTTACCAATCACCGATTCAAGAAACTCTTGTTGAAAGCGATCGCCATCAATCGAGACACAAATTCGTTTTTTGTTGGTGCGCCAGACATAGTAGAGCGGAAAGAAGACGTCATGAAAAAAGTGCGCGATGTTATCAACGTGAATTAGGAGTAAATAAAACGATTCGCCTTGTAGGTCAACGACCTGGGGTTCGGGGCTTTTACGAAATGCTTTGCGAACAAAGCGAATCCGATCGTGTTTGATATTAATGGGTACTTTGGTATAGAGCCAATGATCATGCAGAACATAGGGTGCCGAAATCCGTTCGCGCGGACGAAAAAAGTCAAGGAGTCGGTGAAGATTAGGCATCTCGTTGATTGAGGAATTGACTAGCGAGTAAGCATACTATAATCGAGTCGTTCGCTCGTATTCAAAATCCTCGCTAGGACTTCATTAAGAACAATTGGTATTAGGGGATCTTTTTAGAGAGTTCATTGAAAAAAATATCCGTTCCACCCACGCAACGCCGTTGGCTACTGCTCACCCATGCATTTAATATGGACGGCCGGGCGGCGAGCCTGACCATCACCGATAAGATCCCTTATTTTTTAGAGGCAGGGGTGCAGCCGATTGTGCTGAGCGCCATTACCGGTATTCACGATACGCGCTTTCCTCATCAGCAGTTCTTGGCCTGGGGCCCGTCAGCCTTTCGCTTTGACTTTCGCCATTGGATTGCCAATCAATACGGACGGGGGTGGTTTTATAAACTGACAACTCGAACGGTTTCGGTGCTCCTAGCCCCCTTCATTGCGATTGAAAAACTCCTCTTGGGTTACTCGAGTCAATGGTCCTGGGCGATCCCTGCATTTCTTCGTGGTTATTGGCTTATCAAATCTGGCAAAGTCGATGTGATTTACTCGATTGGCAGTGCATGGTCAGCTCACTTGGCAGGCGTGTGGTTAAAACGCGCTACTGGCTTGCCACTGATTTCCGAGGTGCATGATCCCTTGGTGATTCGTAAAGGTCCCAATGATCTTGGGATGGAAAAACCCAGAAATCGCGATGCGCGCTTTCGCCATTATCTAGAGCAACAGTTGTGCAAGTATTCGGATGATGTGTGGTGGTTTACCGATGGGGCGCTTCATTACGCCAAGATTCGTAATCCAAATTTAAATACCCCAGGCAATGCCCGTGGTTTTGTGGTGATGCCAGGGGCCAATCCACCGATTGCTGCAGAGCGCACCCCTCACCACTATGGCAACTACTTGAATCTATGCCACTTTGGTTCGTTGGCCAATGATCGCTCGCTCTCCATGATTTTGCGGGCGGTGCATACCTTAGTCGCTAAATACCCAGAGGCCCGAGAGCTTATCAAAGTGCATGCCTATGGCGCACCCTTAGATTCATTAACCGTCGAAGCAATCAAGCAATACGATTACGCCGATCTCTTGGTGGCGCACGGTCGTCTTGAGCGCGATCCGGTAACCGGTCAATCGGGGCGTGAACGCGTAGCGCAAAAGATGCAAGAAGCTGATGTCCTTCTTCTCTTGCATGGGAACGATGAGTGGTGCGCGGAATACATCCCATCGAAGTTTTATGACTACCTCTGGGCGGGCCGCCCCATTTGGGGTATCACGCACCGCAATCCGCAGCTCGATCAGATGCTCACGGAGCGAGGATCCTATCTGAGCGCGGATGGCGATGCGGCAGGCATTGCCATGACGCTCGAGCGCATTTGGCTTGATTGGAAGAGTCGGCAACTCATTACCCCGATTTACAATCCAATTGGGGTGGATCAAGCGGTTCACACCATTTTGAGTCATCTTTACAGCTAAGCGGGCGCGCCTTTGAAAGAGATCGTTTTGTATTGCAAGTCCTACTCCAAGGACTTTTTGCGTCTGCGCAATTTATTAACATCGATTGAGCAATACAACAAAGACCAGCTCGATTTTTACATCTCCACCCCGGAGAGTGAGCGCGCTGAGCTCGAACGTCAAATTGGCGTTCAGGGCTATCAATGGGTCTCCGACGAATCGATTGTGCGCGCTAACCTACGAGCGCCATTGGGTATTGATAAGACGAAGTCGGGGGGCCTTGCGCAGCAGGTCATTAAATCGGAATTTTGGCGCTTGGGTCTGGCAAAGAATTACGTATGCTTGGACTCGGATTGCATTTTTATTCAAGACTTTCAAAAAAGCGACTTTATCGCGAGCGACGGCAATCCCTATACGGTGATGTACCAAAATAAGGAGTACCACCAGCTAGCGATCAACCGAAACTACGCCAAAGCGCCACGACACTTGCAAAGCGAAGCCGAGCGTGTCAAGGCTATTTTTGGACGCACGGGCCCCAATTACTATTGCCCCTGCCCACCCTTTATTTGGTCGGCTGCCGTGTGGCAATCGCTTGATACCCAGTATTTAGAACCCCGAGGACAAACCTTGTGGGATCTGTGCACGCGCGAGCATCCGGAGACCTTGATTTACCTCGAAGCGCTTTTGAACTTTCGGGCGATTCCTCTTCACCCCATTGAGCAATTGTTTCGGGTGTATTACTACGATTGGCATTACTTTATCTTGCGCCGACTGGGCGAGTCTATCCCGAAGCTCAAGGAAAACTACCTAGGTGTCATCTACCAATCGAGTTGGGATTTGAGCCTCGATCTTGGGCCGAGCAACAAATCGATCTTCTCGCGCGCCTTGAAAAAAATCAAGCGCGTGGGGCGCTATTTGCAAAGCTTCATCTAATGAGCACGCAAGCTGCCATGACCACGCCGCTCGTAAGCGTCATCATGCCGGCCTTTAAGAGTGAGAAATACATTGGTCAAGCGATTGAGAGCATCCTCGCGCAAACCCATACGCATCTGGAGCTCCTGATTTTTGAGGATGGCTCCCCCGATCAAACCCGATCGGTCATTAATCGCTATACCGATCCACGCATCATCAAGGTACTCTCGGACCAAAATCACGGCGTGGTTTATGCCCGTAATGCCCTCATTGATTTAGCCAAGGGTAAATACATTGCGCTCATGGACGCAGACGATATTGCAGACCCTATGCGACTTGAAGCGCAGCTGCGCGTGTTAGAGAGTAACGGGTGCGATGTGTGCGGGAGTGCCCAGTGGGTCTTGGATGATGCGACGCAACAGGTTAAAAAATCCAAAGACAAATTTACGGACGCAGATTTGCGCGCGCTTCTGGCCATCTACTGCACCCTCTGCAACTCTGCGGTGACGGGGCGGGCTGAACTTTTTAAACGCTTCAAATACGACACCACGATTTTGACCTCCGAAGACTATTATTTATGGGTGCAAATGGCTGCTGCCGGTGCTCGCTTTTTGAATTTGCGAGAGCGCCTGGTGACCTATCGGCAATACCCTGCGCAAACGAGCTCGGTGCATCTGGAAAAATTTAAGCGCTCCACGATTGAAGTGCAAAAGCGCTACTTAACACTCTTAGGAATTGACGCAAGTCTGCGCCCCGAGCCACTACCTTGGCGAGAGCGTTGGCCGGTAGCGCTCACTTTGCTGCGCGCCTTAAAAGAGCGCTTTCCAGCGATGTCATATCGGGCCTGTGCTGAAGTCTACGCGCGCTATCAGTATCGCCGTTCAGGGCTTTGGACACCCTTCACTCGTTTAGAGCGTGTGTTCGCGGCCTGGTGGGTTAAGCGCTAAGAACTCGGCAATCGCCTCTTCACTCGTTCTATCAATCGCATCGGGAACTTCGAAGAGTTGCTGCGCACCGCGATACGAGTGCCACATACTTGGTACGAGTTTGACAGCACTACCCAGCATCCCAGCTAAGTGTGACATCCCGCTTTTGGAACCAATGAAGAGATCGGCATAGAGTAGATGGTGAAAGGTCTCTAAAAAGGGCGTATCGATGTGCTCGGTCACCGAGTGACCACGATGGGCAAAGTGTTGGGCCCAAGAAAAGGGCTCTCCCTTCTCCGACTGGTAAACACCCTGTTTGCCTTCACTAAAGATGTGGATCGCAAGGGGGCGATGCGTCGTTCTCACAATGAGATCCAAAATAGCGAGGTACCAGGAGTCGGGCAGCATGCGCGTGGCGAGATCAGAGAACTGCCGACCCGGTAATAAATCACCGCGGCGAATGTGGAGAGCAATATTAAAGCGCTCGGGTTGATACGAAAGGGTAATCGGATCAGCCTGACGTGCCTTGTTATAGAGTTCGCGAAACCACCCCCGCGTACTCGCGTACTCGTAATCGCCAAAGCGATTGTTGCTCACTCGAAACACGGTATTGGGTTCTGGGTGAGCTTGAATAAACTCATCGACTGGGCGATAGACTTCATCATCGATTTGCGCATTTGATGGAATGTGCATCTCAAATGGGGGAAGATCGATTACCTTGAGTTCACCCTGGCGAATGCGCTCTTCAATCGCACTGCGACTCGGAAGAATGCTTGCGAGACCTAGCATGCGATTGAGATCATCGCCAAGATTGTGGGTTTCATGGGCGCGAGCACCTCGCAGTCGGCGCAGCCCTTGCCGTAGACGCCAGCGCCAATCGGTATTGGACGATTTACGCAGCTGCTCTTTGGCATAGGCAAATTGCAATTGATGGCGCGTGGCAATTTTGATGCCGCGGTTAATAAACCCGAGTGAGTGACCAATCCCTGCATCGGGATTGTCGTAGTCAATGAAGTAGCGCTGATTCATTGTCCGAGATCACTCAAAATGCGAGTGCGAATGATCGATACGTAGCGCGTGGTGTCAAAGGCCATGGCGGCTGGGCTTTTTAAAAAGTCGGCAATGTGCTCTTGGTAGCGCACGTAGGTTTTGGCATCGATGGATTTTAAGTAACGATGCACATCGGCGGTGCTTGCAAACTGCCGGCGATCAATAAAGCACTCACTCGGTATGCGCTCACCAATCGTCTGCGACCCCCAGTACACCGGTACGCAACCCGCAAAAAAGCAATCAAAGATTTTTTCGGTAATGTAATCGGGTAAATCTGCCACATTCTCATAGCAATACGCGAATTTGGTTTTGCGATAGGCCACCGATTTATCTTCGATCTCTCCGGCGTAGCTGGGAAAGGGTTTGTAGCCAACCAGTTGGGAAGCGATGCGCTGCGCGCGGCGCTTGATTTTTTCCATGCGATCAAAGGCGGGGCTGGGCTTTCCCCAACCCAGACCATAGAGCGCAAAATCAGCCCTTGCATGCGTTTCGTACCAGCGAATCACCGCTACACGCTCGCGGTACAGATCGCCGGGGATGCCGGGTGGAAAGGCTTTATTGGCATTAATGATGCAACTAAAGATGGGGCGCTCGTCAAAGTGGGGAGTTGCCTCATAGTGAATTTGATTGGGAATCAGAAGCGGTACGGCATTGGGTAAGTGCAAAAGATCGCGATTCCAGGTAAAGAAGGCATTAAATTGCGCCAAGTAGGCAGGATCGCGATTTAAGGGGCAAATGATCGGATTTTCAGTGGCAATGAGGTATTTGGGAGCAGGTAGGTTGGCAATGGCTTGTCCGTCATGCAGCAGGTGAAAGGCAATGGCTCGCCCCAGGTTCACATCGGGGTTATTGAGCTCCACGCCGTGCGCCAAAAACTCGGAGCGCAAAAGCCGATTGGTATAGGTCGGGTTATAGGTATGATGTTGATCAATGACCTCAAACGAGGCGTTTTTTACCCGATCCGGTTGATAATAATTCGCAAATTTCATTATTGATGACACTATACCGCTCACAAGGCGCTCGCCACCAGCCTATCTCCGAGTCTTCCATTTTATTGGCAGGCCCTGTGCGCAATGTCGCCGCCACCATTGAGCGCGAAGTTAAGACCCTGATGGCGAGTTTGGCGAACTTTAAAACGAGCGCGTGCCTGGTGATTGAAAGCGATTCGAGCGACGCGACCGTTGCACAATTGGAGCAATTGACCAAGACCATGCCCCAGTTTTCGTACGTCAGCATGGGGCAACTGAGCAAAAAATATCCAAGACGAACCGATCGGATTGCCCTGTGTCGTAATGCGATTATCGATGCGGTAGCGCAAAACCCAGAGTACGCGCAGATTGATTACATTGCCATGGCGGATATGGATGGCATGAATCACCTCATCACCCCGGAAAAAATTGCCCAGTGCTGGAGCGTGCCTGAGAGCTGGGATGTGATCACCGCTAATCAATTGGGACCCTACTACGACATTTGGGCGCTACGCCATCGCGATTGGTGCCCCACCGATTGCTGGCAGCAAAAAACCGCGCTTGAATCCGTGATTGGCGATCGACCGGCTGAACATTTAGCGGTCACCGCGCGGCAAGTGACTCTGGATCCGCGCGCGGGGTTGATTGAAGTCGATTCTGCCTTTGGAGGTTTAGCGATTTATCGCAAAGATGCGTTTCTCGCTGGGCGCTATGCGGGCACTGATCGTCATGGTGGCTTTGATGTGGCGGACCACATCCCCTTTCATGAAGACTTACGCCAAAAAGGCTATAAGATTTATATCAATTGCGCACTCATTAATTGCGCACAATACCCTGATGCTATCGAACCGCCGCTACCCCAAGCACCCAAAGGGGTGCTTAAACTGGTTCAAGGTTTGGGGCAGATGCTCTTTGGCAAAAAACGCTTCAATAAGTATCTAGAGCTTATGAAGTCTCCCTAGGTTTGCAACTTTTGAACAATAGAAACAAGCGATGATTCTGATTACTGGGGGCGCAGGTTTTATTGGTGGCAACTTTGTGCTTGATTGGCTCAAGGACCCCCGTGCGGAAGCCATCATTAATCTTGATAAATTAACCTATGCCGGCAATTTAGCCACACTTGATTCGCTAAAGAACGATTCGCGTCATGTCTTTGTGCAGGGGGATATTGGTGACCGCGCTCTGGTCGCGCAACTTTTAAAAGAGCATCAACCGCGCGCGATTGTGAACTTTGCGGCCGAGAGTCATGTGGATCGCTCAATTCATGGGCCAGCCGATTTTATTGAGACCAATATCGTAGGTACCTTTAATCTCCTCGAGTGCGCGCGCGAGTACTGGAGTGGCTTACCAGACGATGCAAAACGAACGTTTCGCTTTCATCATGTCTCCACCGACGAGGTCTATGGCTCACTAGCACCCACCGCTCCGGCATTTACGGAGACCCATTCTTATGAGCCCAATAGCCCGTATTCTGCCTCTAAAGCCGCATCTGACCATTTGGTAAGAGCCTGGTTTCATACCTATGGGTTTCCCGTGGTCACCACCAATTGCTCGAATAACTATGGACCCTACCATTTCCCCGAAAAACTCATTCCCTTGGTCATTCTCAATGCGATTAATGGCAAGCCCCTACCGATTTACGGCGATGGTCAGCAAGTGCGCGATTGGCTCTATGTCGGTGATCATTGCTCAGCAATTCGTGCGGTGCTCGCTCACGGTGCGCTTGGAGAAACCTACAACATCGGCGGCTGGAATGAGAAAACCAATCTCAGTGTCGTGCAAACCATCTGTCAGATTTTGGATGAGTTAAGACCGAGGGCCGATGGTCAGTCTTATGCCAAGCAAATTACCTTTGTGAAAGACCGCCCTGGCCACGATCGGCGCTATGCGATTGACGCCCGCAAAATTGAGCGCGAGCTTGGTTGGCGACCCGCTGAAACCTTTGATACGGGGATTCGTAAAACCGTGCAGTGGTATCTCGACAATCCATCCTGGGTGGAGGGGGTGGTAAGTGGCGCCTATCGCGATTGGGTGCAAAAGCACTACAACTAAGATCAATTGGCACATCATTCGATGAACATTCTGGTTTTTGGTAAAGATGGCCAATTAGGTAAAGCCTTTCAATGCGTCTTTACAGATCAGAAACTTGGCGAGTTGCATCGCATTCACTACGTGGGGCGCGCGCAATGTGACCTTAGCAACGCCGATGCCATAACCAATCTTTTGCAAGAAACGAAACCAAACCTCATCATCAATGCCGCGGCGTATACAGCGGTGGATCAAGCCGAACAAGAAATCGATTTAGCCTATGCCGTCAATGCCATTGCCCCCGCCATCATGGCGCAATACGCAGTAAAGGAGGGCGCAACCTTATTGCACTACTCCACTGATTACGTCTTTGATGGAACGAAAACTACACCCTACCATGAGAGTGATGCGCGCAATCCCTTGGGGATCTACGGCAAAAGTAAAGCGGCTGGCGAAGCGGGGATTGAAGATGCTTTTAAGCAAGACCCTCATACAAAGGCACAATTTGCGATTTTGCGAACCAGCTGGGTCTATGGCGACGGGGGGAACTTTATTCGTACGATCTTACGGCTCGCTAAAGAGCGCGAAAGTCTCAAAGTCATTGCCAATCAATATGGGGTACCTACCAGCGCACCTTGGTTAGCGAGTATTAGCCTAGCGATGGTGCTTGATGAGAACCACCAACTGCGATCCTTTCCCTCGGGGCTTTACCACGCCATCCCTCAAGGAGAAACCACGTGGCATGCATTGGCATCGTTTGCAGTTCAAGCTGCAATTGATGCGGGTGCCGTTCTAAAACTGCGCCCCGATCAGATTGCTGCCATTCCTGCTTCGGAGTACCCCTTACCCGCACCGCGACCGATGAACTCGCGCATGGCGCGATCTGCTTTAGATGCTCTCATGAATCAGATCTATAAAGGCGCTGATGTGACAAAATGGCAGCAATGGCAACAATCATGGCAAGAGCCGGTCGCGGACTATGTTCAAGATTTAGTGCTTCACAAACGCAGCTAAGGACTTCCTAAAGGCATTTCCCGATGACAGTAAATTCGATGAATTCAAAAAATCGCAAGGGCATTATTTTGGCGGGAGGCTCGGGTACTCGTTTGTATCCGGTTACTCAAGCGGTCTCCAAGCAACTCATGCCCGTCTATGACAAGCCAATGGTCTATTACCCGCTAACAACCCTCATGCTCGCTGGTATTCGCGATATTTTGTTGATTTCTACTCCGCACGACACGCCGCGCTTTACCGAGTTATTAGGCGATGGTTCGCAGTGGGGATTGAACATCAGTTACTGCGTCCAACCTTCACCCGATGGTTTAGCTCAGGCCTTTATTTTGGGCCGGTCTTTTGTGGGCGATCATCCCAGCGCCTTGGTATTGGGCGACAATATTTTCTATGGACACGAACTCGTGGAGCAACTGCAACGGGCGAATGCACAGTCCGCTGGTGCAACGGTATTTGCCTATCACGTGAATGATCCGGAGCGTTATGGTGTGGTGGAGTTTGATCAACACTACAAAGCCATCTCGATTGAAGAAAAACCTGCAAAGCCGCGCAGTAATTATGCGGTCACCGGCCTTTATTTTTACGATCATCAGGTATGCGATATTGCTGCTTCGATTAAACCCAGCGCCAGGGGTGAGCTTGAGATTACGGATGTGAACCGTGCTTATCTCAATAACAATGCCTTGAGTGTTGAAATCATGGGGCGCGGCTATGCTTGGCTCGATACCGGCACACACGATTCCTTACTCGATGCCGCAGGTTTTATCGCTACACTTCAAAAACGCCAAGGTCTCATGGTGGCATGTCCTGAAGAAATTGCCTACCGACACGGTTGGATTAGCCAAGAAGCTGTGGAGAAGGTGGCTAATCAACTCAGTAAAAGTAGTTATGGTCAGTATCTATCCAAAATGCTTCATGAGTTAAATACCAGCGCACAGCCAATTGGTTTGTCTGCCAAAGCAAAATCATGACTATCGATACCAATCCGAAATTGCAAGTCAAGCCCACCGCGATCCCGGAGGTCTTGGTAGTCGAACCCAAGGTCTTTGGGGATCAGCGCGGTTGGTTTACTGAATCCTTTAATGCCAAGGATTTTGCCAACGCGACTGGGCTGACTGTGGAGTTTGTGCAAGATAACCATTCCTTCTCACGGCAGTGGACACTGCGGGGGATGCATTACCAACTCGAACACACGCAAGGCAAACTGGTGCGAGTGGTCGCTGGTTCTGTCTTTGATGTGGCTGTGGACTTACGCAAAGACTCATCGACTTTTGGTCAGTGGGTGGGTGAAATATTAAGTGCTCAAAACCATCGCCAACTGTGGATTCCACCGGGCTTTGCGCATGGTTTTTTAGTGTTATCCGATACCGCAGAGTTTTTATACAAAACCACCGATTACTACGATCCAAAGAGTGAAGTCTGTTTGTCATGGTGCGACCCCACCATCGCGATCCAATGGCCCATTCCAGCGGGCGTAGAAGTTTCGCTCAATACTAAAGATACGGCAGGTCTATCCTGGGAGCAGGCCCCCAAGTTTTAGTGGTATCAACCGAGTCGCTCTGAAAGCCAGGCGGAATGAGCGAAGCCCATGACTAAACCATACGATAATCGAGCCATGGCTAGTTCATCGCAGACACAAGGGTCACAGCACACATCTGTCGATCAGACTGATCAGGCAGGGTTGATCACTCAAGAAGGGGATGCCCCCAAAATCTTGATCGTTAAGCTCTCGTCCTTAGGCGATGTGCTCCATACCCTGCCCATCGTTTGGGATTTGCGCAAGCGCCTACCCCATGCGCAAATCGATTGGATTGTGGAAGAGGCCTATGTCCCATTACTGAAACCCTTAGAAACCACGAGCACATTTAGAGGGATTGATCGAATTATTCCGCTCGCGTTTCGGCGCTGGCGCAAAAGCCTTTGGAGTCGAAGTACCTGGCATGAGTTTTTAGCGATGCGCCAAATACTGCAAGCCACGACCTACGATGTGATTCTTGAAACGCAAGGCTTAATCAAATCTGCCTTGGTGTGCGCACTTGCAAAAAAATCCGCTCATGCCGTGGTTGCGGGTCTGGGGAATGCCACGGAGTACTCAGGCTATGAACCACTGGCACGCTTTTTTTATACCCAAGCAGTGCATGTGCCTAAACAGTGCCACGCGGTTGATCGTGCGCGTTGGGTGATGTGCTCGGCAATGGACTGGCCACTCATTAAACGCGAGGCCGAACCACCGCAGTTTTATCCCCCTGAATTTGTAAAGCATCTTCCACTCCTACCCCTCGAGGACCTTTCAAGCGATGCTAATGATCCCATCGCGAAGTATGTGCTGTGTTTTCATTCCACGGCGCGCGCCGCCAAGCGCTGGGCTAATGAGTCCTGGATTGATCTAGGAAAATCATTGGCTAAAGAAGGCTACCGATTGGTGCTCCCTTGGGGGAATGCTAGCGAAAAGCAAGTAAGCGAAACCATCGCGAGTCACATTCCGGGAGCAATCGTTCCAAGAGCCATCTCAATTGAAGAGGCCTATTCGCTCATTGCCCATGCCGCACTCGTTCTGGGTGTGGACACCGGTTTAACCCATGTGGCCGCCGTTTTGGGTAAACCCACGGTCGAGATTTATTGCGATTCCCCGAGGTGGAAAACCGAAGGCTATTGGTCAGAGCGTATTTCCAATCACGGCGATGTGGGGCATCCGCCTGAAGTGGCTGAGGTGCTTGCGGCTTGTCAGCGATTAATGACGCAGTCATCGATTTGATTCATCGGAGTAAAACGAGAGTCTACTGTCTACTAAGCGTACCAAGCGTGCTAAGCAAGCTTTTGCGCTTGAGCAGCGCACATACGCTCAATCACTCCATCAATATCGGTAGGTTTTTTCCACTTCAGTTGTTGAATGGCCCGCTCGGGATTGCCCACACTGTATTGAATTTCATTGGGTCGGAAAAATGCTGGGTTGATTTCTACGTGTTGTTGCCAATCCAAATCAAAGTATTCAAAGGCTTTCGCGACAAAGTAGGTGAGGGACTCCATGCGGCCCGTCGCGATTACAAAATCATCAGGCTTATCCTGCTGCATCATGAGCCACATGGCTTCTACATACTCCGGGGCCCAGCCCCAATCGCGGCAGATCTCTAAATTCCCCAGTTGGATCTTTTGAAGTAGCCCCGCTTTAATTTTGCTAGCCCCCACAATGATTTTTTGGGTGACAAAGCGCTCTGGACGCAAGGGCGATTCGTGGTTAAACAGAATCCCCGTGCAAGCATATAAGCCATAAGACTCGCGGTAGCTGTTAATGAGCCACTTGGCGGTTGATTTTGCAACAGCATAGGGACTTCGGGGTGCAAAGGGTGTGGATTCATTGGCGGGGGTCGTGCCAGTATCACCAAAACACTCGCTGGAGCCTGCATTGTAAAAACGCACAGACTTTCCCAATACCCGAATGACTTCTAGGATGTTGAGCGTGCCAATCGCGATACTCTCGATCGCTTCGACCGGCTGTTCAAACGAGAGCCCCACTGAGGTTTGGCCAGCAAGGTTGTAAATCTCATCGGGATCGCAGCTTTGGATGGCATTAAACACACTACGAAAATCATTAATGGAGACGGAAAGAAGTTTGACTTGTTCGCGAATCCCCAAAATATTTAAATTATGAAAAGAGGAGGCCATTACATCGCGCGATGAACCGGTCACGGTATAGCCTTTGCCTAAAAGGTATTGGGCGAGGTAGGCGCCGTCTTGGCCGGTGATACCAATAATAAGGGCTTTTTTACTCATACGCTAATGATACGAACTTTTCCACAGCGCGAGCAGCGCCAGGTTTTCATGAGGATCCATGCAGCGTTCGAAGTCAGGGGTAGAGGACCTCAGCTTAGATCCCTTGTGGGAGCCTTTGCTTCTCCCCTTCCCCCTTTACAATACGATTATTCTGAAAAATGATACGAATTGTGCCCAATCCTAATTTAAGCTCCAAAGTCATCCCTGTCATTCTTTGTGGCGGCTCGGGTACGCGTTTGTGGCCCTTATCGCGCTCGGGATTTCCGAAGCAATTTCTTGTTCTCTCAAGTAATGAAGACCAGCATAGCCTTTTTCAGCAGGCTCTAAGCCGCGCTCAAAAAGTCATTGGGTCTCATGCGCATGACGAGCCAGCCTTAATAGTGACTAATGAAGAGCATCGGTTTTTAGTACTCGATCAATTGCGTGAGTTAAAGGATGTAAAGGCAACGTTGCTACTCGAGCCGGTAGCGCGTAACACTGCCCCGGCGCTCACGCTAGCGGCATTGTGTGCACAGGCGCAAGGCGATGACCCCATTTTGCTTATTACCCCAGCTGATCAAACGATTACTAATCAACCTGCTTTTGAGCTGGCGATGCACTCCGCATTGCAGATCGCGCAATCCGGGGCAATCGCCATCTTGGGCGTGACCCCCACTGGCCCAGAGACTGGCTACGGGTACATCAAGGCCAAGGTCAATGCTCAGGTCAATATTCAGGGAGCGGGCGATATTGGCATGACCGTTGAGCGTTTTGTTGAAAAGCCCGATGTGGCAACTGCGACTCAGTATTTAAAGGAGGGTGGCTACTATTGGAATGGTGGCATGTTTGTACTCAAAGCCAGCGTATGGCTTGCAGCCCTCCAGGCATTTCGCCCAGACATTTTGCAGGCTAGCACTCAAGCGTGGGCTGGTAAAACCAGTGACGCGCACGATGGCACCGTATTTATTCGTCCGGACAAGGCCTTGTTTGAAGCGATTCCGAGTGAGTCGATTGATTATGCGGTGATTGAGCAATGCCCGGGTAGTCGATTTCCCATTCAAATGGTGCCATTGGACGCGGGTTGGAATGACCTGGGTGCTTGGGATGCGGTTTGGCAAGTCGGCGCTCCAGATAATGCCGGGAATGTGACACGGGGTGATACCGTTTTGGATCAAACCACTAATAGCCTTGTGTATTCAAGCACGCGTCTAGTAAGTGCAGTGGGCGTGAACGATCTCGTGATTGTGGAGACTGCCGATGCGGTCTTAGTAGCGAATCGCGCCAATAGTCAAGAGGTCAAGGCGATTGTGAGCCGCTTAGAGAAAGCAGGGCGTGAAGAGAAAAACCTGCATCGCAAAGTCAATCGCCCCTGGGGTTGGTATGACAGTGTTGATGAGGGCGAGCGCTTTAAAGTCAAGCGCATTCAAGTTAAACCCGGAGCGAGTTTATCGCTGCAAATGCATCATCACCGCGCTGAGCATTGGATTGTAGTCAAAGGTATTGCCGAGATTACCAATGGTGATCAGGTGCTGACTTTGCATGAAAATCAAAGCACTTTCATCCCCCAAGGGCAAACCCATCGCTTAGCCAACCCCGGCACGGAGCCTTTGGAAATTATTGAGGTTCAATCCGGCTCTTACTTGGGTGAGGATGATATTGTGCGCTTTGAAGACACCTATGGGCGACAATAAGCTCAATGACGAACAATGGAGTTAAGAGGGAAGCCATGAGTAAAAATCAAGCCAAAGTTGCTTTAATTACCGGAATCACTGGTCAAGACGGCTCTTACCTTGCAGAATTTCTATTAGAGAAGGGCTATGTGGTGCATGGCATTAAACGCCGCGCTTCACTCTTTAATACCGAGCGTATTGACCACCTCTACGAAGATCCGCATGTCAATCATCCTCATTTGATTCTCCACTATGGGGATCTCACGGATACCAGTAATTTGGTACGCATTATTCAGCAAACCCAGCCCGATGAAATTTATAACCTGGGTGCGCAAAGTCATGTGGCGGTCTCCTTTGAGTCCCCCGAATACACGGCAGATGTGGATGCGATTGGGGCGCTACGTATGCTCGAAGCAATTCGTATTTTGGGCTTAGAGAAGAAAACCCGCTTTTACCAAGCATCGACCTCTGAGCTTTATGGCCTAGTACAGGAGATCCCGCAAAAGGAAACGACCCCCTTTTATCCTAGAAGCCCCTATGCAGTCGCGAAACTCTATGCTTACTGGATTACCGTGAACTACCGGGAAGCCTACGGCATGTATGCGTGTAACGGCATTCTCTTTAACCATGAATCCAAACGCCGCGGCGAGACCTTTGTCACGCGCAAAGTCACCCGGGGCCTTGCGAATATCGCCCAGGGCTTAGAGAAATGCCTCTACATGGGTAATATCGATGCGCTTCGCGATTGGGGTCATGCCAAAGACTACGTACGTATGCAGTGGTTGATGCTCCAACAAGACAGGCCCGAGGATTTTGTGATTGCGACTGGCGTGCAATATACGGTGCGTGAGTTCATTCAAAAGAGCGCCAACGAGTTAGGAATTGCACTCAGATTTGAAGGCAAAGCGGAGGCCGAGAAGGCGATCGTGGCCAAGATTGAGGGGGATAAGGCCCCCGCTCTTAAAGTGGGCGATGTGATTGTGCAAATCGATCCCCATTACTACCGCCCCACCGAAGTCGAGACTCTCCTGGGTGATCCCACCAAGGCCAAAGAGAAGCTCGGTTGGGTCCCTGAGATTACTTTGGATCAAATGATTCAAGAGATGGTGACTCACGATCTTGAAAAAGCCAAGCAGCATGCATTACTAAAACAGCATGGTTATGCGGTGGCAGTGGGTAAGGAAAAATAATTGAAAAGTAAGCAAAAAGTAAGCAAAGAGTAAGCAAAAAGTAATCGAACGGCAAAACACGCTTAACTCTCTAGTAACGAATTTAGGACTCTTCTTGGCAACCGATCTTCAGCAAAAAATCTACATCGCGGGCCACCGGGGTATGGTGGGATCAGCCATTGTGCGAGAGTTAGAGCGCCAAGGGTATACCAATCTCATTTATCGCACGCACCAGGAATTGGATCTTACCAATCAAGCCGCAGTTCGTGATTTTTTTGAGACTGAAAAACCCGATCAGGTGTATTTAGCCGCAGCCAAGGTAGGCGGGATTTATGCCAATAACACCTATCCTGCACAATTCATTTATGAGAACCTGATGGTGCAAAACAACGTAATTCATCAGGCGTTTATGAGCGGCGTTAAAAAACTCTTGTTTTTAGGGTCAAGCTGCATTTATCCCAAGTTAGTCCCGCAACCCATGGCGGAGGATGCACTCTTGACTGGGAAGCTCGAGCCCACCAATGAACCCTATGCGATTGCCAAAATTGCAGGAATCAAAATGTGCGAAAGTTATAACCGCCAATACGGCAAAAGCCATGGGGTGGACTATCGCTCGGTGATGCCCACCAATCTGTATGGCCCAGGGGATAATTACCATCCTGAAAATAGCCACGTGATTCCGGCACTCATTCGGCGTTTTCATGAGGCAAAGATCAATCGCTCACCCGAGGTCACGATTTGGGGAACTGGTACTCCCAAGCGTGAATTTTTATATGTCGATGATATGGCTGCTGCTAGCGTGTTTGTCATGCAGCTCGATCCAGTAGCCTATGAAGCACAAACTGAGCCCATGCAGAGTCATATCAATGTGGGTTTTGGTAGCGATATCACGATTGCACAATTAGCCGATGCGATTGCCAAAGCGACTGGCTATCAAGGTCAAATCACCTTCGATCCGACAAAACCGGATGGATCGCCGCGCAAACTCATGGACTCTAAACGATTAAACCGTCTCGGGTGGAGCCCTAAGGTTGGGTTGAAAGAGGGCTTAGCCACTGCTTATGAAGAGTACGTGAAGCTGAATTTACGAAAATAGCGCCAAAACTACCACTTGCAACCCATCGAGCCATTAAGGGTCCTTTGGTCACTTCATGGATTTAAAATTTAGAATGATTTTGAAATTGATCCATTAGGACATCATGAAGAGCGCGTTTCGCATTGACCACATCCTATTGCGAATTCTCTTTGGCCGACGCTGGAGAGAAAAAGTGTGGGCATCCAAAGCGGACGTTGCTCGCTTGCAAGCTCACATCACGGCAACCACTACTCCATTTTTAATCAATCTGGATGGGGTGGAGCGCATCAAGCTTTCCTGGAGCACTCCAAACCCAGCGTATAACCCCAGTTTATTAAAAACACCCAGTGGCTATTTGATGACCGCACGATCGAGTGCAGTCCATGTATTTAATGACCGCGTCTGCGTGACGAATCCCGATGCTCCTAAGGATGTCAATTATGTGATGTGGCTAGATGCGCAACTGAATATCATCAAATACGACATTCTGGATGAATCATTGTTGAGTAAGGATGCATCGGGTTGGACCTCTGCTCTTGAGGATATTCGACTATTTGACTGGAAGGGTGAGGTGTGGGGCATTGCCGCCATTGGTAATCGCGCGGCGGGCGCCATTGGGCAGGTTATGGTTCAGCTTGATGGGCATCGGATTACTCAGTATCAGGTCTTGCCGTCGCCACGAGGGCAGAAAGTAGAAAAGAATTGGATTCCGGTTACCCATGCATCGCAGTTAAAGTTGATTTATAGCGTAGAGCCATTGCAAATTCTTTCCATGCGTGCTCCCATGGAGCCAATCCGTTTGCCAGATAACTTTGATTCGGTAGCGGCTGAAGTGTCCTATCCGTATCGCGGGGGATCAAATTTAGTGCCATATGCCAACGGGTATTTGGCAGTGGTGCATTCAGCCCCAATCGCCTATCAAGGCGCTCGGATGTACACCCATCATTTCGTGCTCTTTAACCCCGATCTTCAGATCATTGAAATTGGCAGACCTTTTTTCATCGAACACATCGGAATTGAGATTGTGATGAGTATGGTTTTGCAAGACGATGGCGTTATCATTTCCTATGGTGTTGGGGATCGACTCTGTCGATTACTCAAGATTCCCCATACCGTGATAGATCGATTGATTTCGTGTGAATCGATTATTTAATTTACCTTCCCTTGGTCTTGTGCTCATTATCATGAGCGCCATTCTTTTAGGATGTTGGGCAGTCAAAGACACCATTGCTCTACGTAATGCCATGCTATTTCTGGGGGCTCCAATCGCAGCGCTATATTGTTATCAAGTCTTTAAAACGCGGCATGATCAAGGGATAGCGATTTCGTTTTGGTATTTCATTCCAATTATTTTGATTGGTTTGATGTTTGGCTGGGTCATATTTCATTTCTTATTTCTAGCCCGATTTCCTGAGCTGCAATTTCAAGAATTGCGATCGACCTGGCTTCGGGCCTTTATGGGGGTGGTGTTGGGGTTGGCCACCGGAATGGCCATTACCAAGCGACCCGCGGCAGTGAATATCCTATGGCTTGGATTTGTACCGAGCTTTCTTTATTTGTACTACCAGTATGTACAAAAGGTAGCGATTGCCCAGAGTCTCTTTGCACCGGACTATCACGGTTATATTTTTTACGGCAAAATTAGTGGCGTTTTGGTTGGTACGATTTTCATCGCTGGAGTCTTGGGAACCCTGTTGGATTTATTTCCTCGCCTAGGCGCGCGTGCGAAGTGGGCAATGATTATTTTCTGGCTTTTTGCCACAGGTGTTGCCTTGTTTTCCTATGTCTTTATTTTTGATGCGCTCAACGGCGTTGGGCTGGGCTTTTTGATTTTTGGTGCAGTGGGTGTTGGACTTTTGATTCGCCTAGTTCATTCTTTTTTCTCAAAACCCGAGATAAAAAAAGTTGTTATCCACTTCGTATTTTTAGTAAGTCTTGTTGGCGCTGCCGGATGGTTTGGTTGGCATCAAGCGAAATTGAATCCTGGTTGGGCGAGCCTGCTCGAAGATATGAATATTGCAGTGAAAGTGCATGAGTACCCAAACTGGCAAGATCCAGCCACCCTAGGTTTTCCAAAAAATGCCTTGGGAAAAGAGGTGCGCGGCAATACCTATGAGCGAGTGTCTTGGGCGGTCGTCGGCATGACGATTCTTGCTCCGCAAACCCCCTTGGGCGTGGGAATTCTTAGTCGACCATTTGGGGTGTTATTGAATGAAACATTCCCAAATAGTGCAAAAGGAATTATGTCAAGCCATAGCGCATGGGTTGAATTGACTTTAGCATTTGGATTTCCTGCCTTAGTGCTGACATTAGGAGCGATTGGATCCTTGATGGTTCTAGCTTTTTATAGCACCGGGCCCTTTCGGTACTTAGTGCTACTTTTTGGATTTTCGATCCTCTGTTTATATACTGTTGGCGAGGTCAGCCATCAACACGGGATTGAAATTTTATATTTTTTGATTGCTTTGATGGCAGGACTTGTAATGCCAGTAGGACAAAGTAGTGATGATGTTAAACCGATTAAATCGTAAAGATTGATGATGAATATTCTTTTAACAGGTGGCGCAGGTTATATTGGTAGCCATACGGCAGTTGCTCTTCTTGAAGCAGGGCATCATGTTGTGATCATCGATAACTTTTGTAATAGCCAACGATCAGTTGTAAATAAGATTGAGCAAATTACTGGTAAAAAGCTAATATGTATTGAGGCGGATGTGTGCAACACCCCCGTTGTTTTAAAAGCACTCCAAGAGAACCAAGTCGATGCGGTGATTCATTTTGCTGGCTTAAAAGCAGTGGGAGAGTCGGTTCAAAATCCCCTAGCGTACTACGCCAATAATATTACAGGCACCATCAGTTTATTGGAGGCGATGAGAACTGCGGATGTCAATGTGCTGGTATTTAGCTCAAGTGCAACCGTCTATGGCGATCCGCTCTATTTACCAATCGATGAAAAGCATCCAACCTCGGCAACGAGTCCCTATGGAAGAACCAAACTGCATATCGAAGAGATGCTTAAAGACATGGCAAGTAGTGATCCCACTTGGAAAATTATTTGTCTGCGCTACTTTAATCCGGTGGGAGCTCACGATTCGGGGTTGATTGGCGAAGAGCCTCAGGGTATCCCAAATAATTTAACCCCCTATGTCGCTCGGGTTGCCAGTGGTATCTTGCCGCAACTTCAGGTGTTTGGGGGTAATTACCCGACAGCCGATGGAACCGGGGTTCGAGACTACATTCACATCATGGATTTAGCCGAGGGCCATTTGGCGGCTTTAAATTTTGTCAATCAACATCCCGGATGGATCGCCGTGAACTTGGGAACGGGATCGGGTCATAGTGTTTTAGAAGTCATTCATGCCTACGAAGCCGTTGTCAATTCAAAAATTCCATTCAAAATCGTCGATCGCCGTCCTGGCGATATTGCAAGCTGTTATGCCAAAGTTGACTCTGCTAGGGAATTATTGCAATGGGTTGCTAAACGCGGGCTCTCAGAGATGTGTGAAAGCTCTTGGAATTTTCAACGCGCCAAGTAGGCAAGCGAATCAAATAAAATCAGTTTATAAATCCGCAACATCTGATTGGGAACAGCGTGCTGTACTATTACTCGATGTTTATAAAAATTAAAAACAGTCTTTTCAGTATTTATTTATTCACACTGGCATTTTCGATTGGGCTAGGAACCTTTAAGGTATCCCTCGCATTGATCGTACTCGGAATAGTTAGTCTTCCGATCGTATGGGATCAACACCAAGCGCGATTGATTTACCCTAAAGCCGGAGGGTGGATTCTATTGTTTTTATCAACCCTATTTTTAATCAGCTATTGGGCGAGTTATGTGCCGTATAAGCCATCCATTTTTTCATTTGAAGCGAACTATTTTGAGATGCTTTTTGTTTTAAGTGCTTGCGTCTTGATCATGCCATTTTGTCTGAAAGACACGCAAAAGGCGCTTGACTTAATTTGGTATTTGGGCTTGGGGGCATTTTTGTGGGCTGCGGTGACCATTTTTACAACCGTTTTACTCGCGCCTTCTCCGTACTACGGCAAGATAATTGATTTACGCGCTCTCGCCAGAGGCTTGATTCAGTTTGGCAATACGCCGGGAATTGCTAATCTGCTGACATTCTTTCCAATAATTTTTTATGCAAGTTTAATTTACCCCACACGAGAGCGGTCCAAGGGATATTGGGTGGGTATAGCTTTAGTGATGATTACGACACTAGTGGCTGCGGTACTGATTGAGCAGCGCTCTTTTTTTGTAATTAATTTTTTTGTACTCCCAATTTTGGTTGGAATCTTCTTATTTGCTATGAATCAGCGAAAGTTAGGCTCATGGGTTTTATCGCTACTTGCGATATACCCCTTGCTTATACTGGTAAATGATTACGCATCATTTTTAGATCGCGAAATAAAAACAGACATCTTCTTGGATGCCCGATTTGAGATGGTAGTGTTTTGGCTTTATCAATTGTTAGCCAATCCCTTTGGGAGTCCACTGGTTGGACCTCCTCCGTTAGATATGTATCCGCATTTTCATAATTTTTTTGCCGATATTCATCGGATTTCAGGATTTTGGCCTTTATTGAGTGCGATTTTATTAGTTCTGTACATATTCATTCGATTAATTTACCTAAGCTATTGGAATCGGCAGCTCGGGTTTTATCTACTGGCAATTGCCGTTCCTATTTTTCTGATTATGATCAGTTCAGTGGTTCCCGAAGGGGAGAGGCAACCTTTTTTAGCCCTTCTATTAATTGGAGCCCTATGTGAGCGGTATCTAGCAACTTCCGTGAGAACGTCGCCCACTACCTTGCCCGATGGATAATGGGAACAGGGTGAAAAATAATTAATGCGAAAATACACATTCAATGCGACTTGGCTGGTTTTTGAAAAAACCATCAGAATCATCGCAACTACTCTCGTAGCTTTTTATATTGCGCGCTACTTAGGTCCCCAAGATTTTGGTCAGCTATCGTATGCTCTCGCATGGCTAGCGATATTCGGTTCATTGTGCTCTTTAGGCCTAGACAGTATTGTCCTAAGAGAAATTTCGCATCACCCGGAGCGGCAAAACGGCATCTTCAGTACCGCCATTGGCATGAAGTTCTTTGTGAGTTTGATTTTTGTACTCATCGTTTTAGGGATCTACCTTTGTAAGGCAGATGATGTGGGTATGCACTTAATTTTGATTGCCGCGTGTGCTCTTATTTTTCAGCCACTCAATTTATGTGAGATTTTTTTTCAGGCAAAAGCGGAGTCAAAAAAAATTGTCCACTTTCAGGTCATTCAATCCTTAGCCTCTTGTATCCTAAAACTTTGGATTATCTATATTAATGGACCACTGGAGTGGCTCCTTTGGTCTTATGTCTTTGATGCGTGTTTTCTTGGGGTCGGGATTTATTTAAGGTGTCAGATGGAGAAGGGTATTACGCTGTCAGCAAGATATTTTGATTTGCAACTAGGTAAAAAATTACTCGTGTCAGCATTTCCCATGTTTTTAACCGGATTATCGGTTGCGACATATATGAAAATTGATTTAATCATGCTTGAACAGATGGCCTCCTTAGACGAGTTGGGAATATATTCCGCAGCGGCCAAACTTTCCGAGTCTTGGTACTTTATTCCAGTAGCGATCACGGGCGCCTTTTCGCCGCTCCTTTTCAAGCTAAAGAAAGAGAATCAAGAGGCCTTTAATTTGAAATTACAAGAGCTCTATAGCCTATTAATTTGGGGTTCAATCATACTTGGGTTTGCAACTTCATTATTCAGTAATGACATTATTCAATTGATCTATGGGACTAAATTTCAAACAGCAGACCATGTTCTATTAGTTCACATTTGGTCTGGGGTATTTGTTTGTATCGGCTTGGTAAATTCAATAGCACTACTCTCGGAAAATAAGCTATATCAAAACCTCATAAGAACGTTACTCGGCGGCATAATCAACATCTCACTTAATTTTTTATTCATCCCAACCTTTGGAGTACTTGGTGCCGCATATGCGACTTTAATTGCGTATGCATTTTCAGGACACTTCAGCGTAATTTTGTTTAAAAATGGATTTCATGAGTTAATGCTGCCCATTAAGTCTCTGATGCGAATTCCTAGGATCTTTTCATGAATGTGCAATTAAAAGCCAAACTTTATAAATTGCTGAGTATTTTTGGCATAGAAAGAAAGCTTTACAGTAATCCCTCATATTCTCAAGAAGGAGAGGATATGATTTTGAGACGCTTTGTTGGCGATGGTTCGATTGGTTTTTATGTTGATATTGGTGCTCATCATCCCTACCGTTTTTCTAATACCTATTTTCTGTACCAAAAGGGATGGAGAGGAATTAACATCGATCCACTTCCGGGAGCAATGGAATTATTTAAAAGTTGTAGGCCAAGAGACATCAATTTAACCTTAGGCATTGCTGCTGTTGATGGAACATTAAATTATTTTATGTTTAATGAACCAGCCCTTAATACCTTTGATAAATATCTTGCTAAAAGTAGGGAGTCACATCAATACAAAATTATTGATAGTCGAGCAATACCCGTAACTCGATTAGAAACCATTTTAGAAAATCACCAACACCAATTTAGATCGATTGACCTATTAACAGTGGATGTAGAAGGTTTAGATTATGAAGTTCTTCAGTCGAATAACTGGTTGAAATTTAGACCGCGTCTAGTCATAGTGGAATCATTACAATCGAGTTCATTGATTGATGTGATGAAATCTGAAATTTACAAATTTTTAATCGATAAAGAATATGTGCTCGTGGCAAAATCATTTTATAGTTGTATTTTCTTGGATCAAAGCTCAGGCAGATAATTCATTAACGCATGAAAAGTGCCGTATTGTTCCTAGTATTTAATCGGCCAGATACAACCCAAATTGTATTTGATACGATCTCACGAGCAAGACCGTCAAGACTGTATATTGCAGCCGATGGTCCTCGATTAAATTACCCAAATGATAATAAGCTTTGTGAAAAAACAAGGGCAATCGTCGATCAAATTAACTGGGATTGTGATGTCAAAACATTATTAAGAAAAACCAATTTAGGTTGTCAAGTGGCTGTGTCAAGTGCAATCAATTGGTTTTTTGAAAATGAGGATGAGGGAATCATCCTAGAGGACGATGTTGTTCCAAGCCCTGAATTTTTTGAATTTTGTGACACTATGCTAGAGCGATATCGTCATCAAATGCAAGTTGGAATGATTTCGGGATTTAATCCACTTGGCGCAGAAAAAAAATCGTCCCACTATTTCTATTCGAATTATGCATCGATTTGGGGATGGGCAACATGGCGCTCTCGCTGGAAACTTTATGATGTGAATTTATCCAACTGGACCATCAAAGGTTATAAAAAATTCATGTGCGGCAAATTGCCAGCCCATGTCTTGGAATATTTTATTGATGCCTATGAAAAGGTGCATCGTAAACAAATTAATACTTGGGACTATCAGTGGTCTTATGCTATGCAATCAAATAAACTATTGGTGATTAGGCCCGAGGCAAATTTAATCAGTAATATTGGGATAATTGGTACGCATTCCAATACTCAGGATATGAATCATAATATCCCTTATGGGTTCGTCGATATTAATTCTTTAAGTGGGCCATCAAACTTATTGTCAAATCCAAAATATGATTTAGATTTTTATCATTATGCATTTAGTAAAGAAAAGTATCAACTTTTTTTGCGTTCCTTTGCAAGGAAATTACTCTTATTAGATCTCATTCGAAATTTTTTTAAAAAAGATGATTAAAAAATTCGCTTTTTTTTCAGAAAATAGTAAACAGTGCGTTAATAATCAAGGTTCACTTTTTGTCTGTTAAAAGTGAAGAAAATATTTCTTACATTTGCTGATTCTCGTTTAAAGAGGTCTTTAAAAAGAATAGAGCAAGAAGCGGCTAATATGCAGGTGTATTCTTCAATTCTGGCTTTAGATGAAAGGTCACTAGCTCCCGAGTTTAGCGATCGTTTTCAAGATAAATTAAAGCCCTCAGTTAGAGGTTTTGGATATTGGTGCTGGAAGCCCCAAATCATCAAGCAGACTCTTGAGCAAATGAATGAGGGAGATGTGCTTCATTATTGCGATGCAGGTTGTTATCTGAATTTAGCGGGAAAAAATCGGTTACAAGAATATTTAAGTATGGTCAGTAGTAACTCTATTGGATTTTTAGCTTTTCAGGCAAAAGAACCAGCTGATCCATTCATGCATGATGGTAGAAAACTTTTAGATCTCAGAGATAGATTTTGGATAAAAGGGGATGCTCTAGATTATTTCAAAGTAAGATCAAGAATTGATATTATCGATACTCAAACAATAGGAGCTGGAATAATTTTTATCAGAAAAAACAAAAATACAATCGATATTGTTAAGCATTGGCTTGATATCTATTACAAAAATTTTAGTCTTGTAGACGATTCAGTTTCAATATCCCCAAATTTGAATGGCTTCATCGAGCATCGGCACGATCAAAGTATTTTTTCTATCCTTTGTAAATTAAGTGATATCGAAACCATTTCTGCCTATGAGTATTGGTATCCGTCTCGATCTGATTTAACTAAGCCCGATTGGAGTGTATTAAAAAACTATCCGATTTGGGCAATGCGAAAAAAAGATTTTGGATTTTGGGGAAATATAAAAGTTTGGGGATTGACAAAATACCACGCCTTACAAAGAAAATTTATCTTATAAAAAATACTCTATTTAATCTGGCTCAAAGTATTTGAATTTGAATAATAAATTATTAAGGCCATCTTAATTATGGGGATTACTTATAAGTGCTACTAATGACTCACTATTTTTTCTGAAATCTTATCAATACTAAATAGTAATATTTTTATCAAGAGATTTTTTGATTTACACTCAAATGAGAATTTCTTATTAGAAATTACAATGTTGAATAAAGTAATTTTTGGGAATTGATAACTGTGCGTATTGCTTTTGATGATCATATATTTAGCTGGCAAAAATACGGAGGTATATCGCGTTATTTTTATGAGCTAGCAAATCAGTTAACCTTAGAACCCAGCCTTGATGTTAAGGTGATTAGCCCATTTCACGTAAATGAGTATTTAGCCACAAGCTCCAAGGTGCCTATCTTGGGAACTAAGATGCCTTCTGGAAAGTATCTACAAAAAGGATATCGTATTGCAAATAGATTACTTGTGCCAATTTATCAGCGAGGCTTTATGCCTAATATTATTCATGAGACTTATTATTCAGCTTGGGGTAGTTTTGCAGGTAACGCCAAAAGAGTAATAACCGTGCACGATATGATTCATGAAAAGTTGCCTAATTATTTCCATCCTAAAGATAAAACGCCAAAAAGGAAAGCGGCTGCCATTGAGCGTGCAGATCATATTATTTGTGTTTCTGAAAATACAAGAGCAGATTTAATACAAATTCTTGGCGTCCCACATAAAAAAACATCTGTTGTTCATCATGGATTGTCGTTTTATCGTGAAGAATTAGCTCGATCAAATTCTAGCGGAGCCCCCCCTTTTTTGTTATATGTAGGTGAGCGGACTGGCTACAAGAATTTTTCTGCATTATTGAGTGTGTATGCAAAGTATAAATACTTACATAATAATTTTCACTTAATTGTATTTGGCGGCGGGCACTTTTCAGACCTCGAGCTACAAAAAATAAAAACTCTTAAGTTAGATCTTTCCAGAGTTCGGCAAACTACTGGGAATGATCTGATTTTGCGTGAACTTTATAACGCAGCATCGCTATTTATTTATCCTTCGCAATATGAGGGATTTGGGATTCCTCCCCTGGAGGCGATGAGTATGGGTTGTCCGGTTGCTTGCAGTAACACAGGCTCATTACCCGAAGTTGTTGGGGATGCCGCCTCATTTTTTGATCCGAATTGTGAAGAGTCTATGGCAAATGCTATTTTGTGCTGCCTTGAGAATCAGAGTTACCGAGATAGTTTAATTCACAAGGGTCAGGCAAGAGTTAAAAACTACTCATGGCAAAAATGCGCAAAAGAGACGAAGGCTGTCTATAAAGCACTTTTATCGTAAGAAAATAGGACCTGTGCCCATTTATTTGTATGGAGCGCCTTCTCGATATTAAGATCAAAATATACAATCTGATTTAATGCCAAATAAAAGTCTGCCCCTCATTACAATTATCACCTCTACACTAAATGCGGGTGAGTCATTACGGCATACGGCCCGATCCATACAAAAGCAAAGTTATCCCCATATTCAGTGGATTATTGCCGATGGTAAATCTTCAGACAATACCCTAAAGATTATTGAAGAGTTGGGTGATTTGGTAAATGTATGGTTTAGCAAACCTGATCGGGGAATTTATGATGCCTGGAATAAAGCACTCAAGTTTGCAAGAGGTGAATGGGTGCAGTTTATTGGCTCAGGCGATGAACTAGCTGATATTGATACTCTAGAAAAAATTGCATCTATCTTAGGTAATGCTCATCCCCATTATGATTTGGTGTATGGGCGTTTACAGTATCTATCAGAACACAATAGAAAGTTTCTTGAAGAAGTTGGCGCACCTTGGTCGAAAATAAAAAATGAGTGGGAGTTCTTTAGGCCTAAGTTACCAATTCATCCCGAGGTATTTCATCATATTTCCTTATTTAAAGAGGATGAGCCTTTTGATGTTAGTTATAAGTTTGCGGGTGACAGTCACTTTCTCATGCAATGTATTCGTAGTAAAGATCCTTTATATGTTCCAATCCTAGTAAATAAAATGCCGCTTGGTGGCGCCACAGGTTCTATTTATAGAGCCCATTTGATCTCACTTGAAACAAGGCGTGCATGTAGAGAGTTAGGTTATCAAATACCACTTAGTCATTATCTTTCGGAAAGTGCCAAAACCTTCATGAAACGAATATGCTGCTTTTTATTTCCCGATCAATATCTGTTTAAGATCGCCAATGGATACCGAAAATTAGTGGGTAAACAAAAACGCTGGTGATGGATATTCTTTTTGATAATCGTTGGATTGGTCCTCATGGTATCGGCCGCTTTGCTTTTGAAGTTGGAAATAGGTGTGGATTTAAGCCTTTGAATTTACGAGGGCGTCCATTGGGACTAATGGATCCATTGAGACTAACTTATTCTTTGTTAAATCAAAAGAAGCATTTTTTTTCACCTGGTTATAACGTTCCACTAGGAAATCCTTGCCGCTTTTCGTTTACCTTGCATGATCTGATGCCACTTGAAGTGCCGGCCTTAATGTCTCCGATGAAGAGTGCATATTTTGATTTATTAATCAAGCCGGCCATTAAAAATGCGCAAGTGGTATTTACTGTTTCGGAATATTCAAAAAAAAGGATAATTGACTGGTCCAGTATCGATCCTCAAAAAGTTGTCAATGTTGGAAATGGTGTTCACCCGCGATACACACCTGATGGGTCACGTTGGCAAAATCACCGACCCTATTTGCTATATGTTGGTAACCAAAAAGCCCATAAAAATGTTGAAGGATTAATTCGGGCTTATGCTCAGAGTCGAATTAGAAGTGATTGCGATTTACTGCTGAGCGGCTTCTTTTCTAGAAAAGTTGCAGATGAAATTTCCAAGCTGAATTTGGAGAAGCAGGTGTTATTCCTGGGCAATATTCCTGAGGAGTCTTTGCCAACTATCTATCGAGGGGCATTGGCGTTTGTGATGCCCTCTTTTTATGAGGGATTCGGGCTTCCTTTGGTGGAGGCAATGGCCTGCGGCACACCGGTGCTTACTAGTTCACTCACAGCCATTCCCGAGGTATGTGGGAATGCCGCCTTGTATTTTGATCCCAATGACTTTGACTCCTTTGTTAATGGCCTCAATCAATTAACAGATCAGAATTTGTTAAATCAACTAAGAGTAGCTGGGATTGAGCGGGCATCTCAATTTACATGGGATGATGTTGCTAGTCGCATCAAATCAACACTTAATGAACATAATGCATGATTGATTCGAATGACAACTGAAAAAAGGGGACATGGTCTACTTCGATGGATCGATCAAAAGCTTGGATCTTTGATTCTAGCGATGCTTGGCATTTTTTTAAAGATTCAAAGAGTTTGGGGTGTCAAAAAGCCAATACCATCCAATTCTTATTTAGTAGTTTGTTTTGGTGCGATTGGTGACTTAATAATTTTGACAAGAGCGGTAAAGACTTTTCTGGCTGATCAAAAAGTATATTTAGCATGCTCTAACCTTAATTACTCTAGCGCTCTTCTGTATACCGATTTTTATGCAGGTATTGAGTCGATCGATTTAAAGTCACCCTTATCTATTTATCGTGTGTGTAAAAAATATCAGATTAATCAAATCATCGATAGTACCCAATGGGCTAATATTGGACCAATTATGGTTGGCATGGCTTCATTACTCAATACTTATATTATTACCAGAGGGTTTAAATCAAACAATCGCTTTAGATGCTTAACCTACAATCACATTATTGATCATTCAAAAGATATTCATGAGGTTGGAAACTTTATCAACCTAATAGTAGGTGGGATAAAAGTAATTAGTAATTCACAACTACCCGAACTACTGACGGATTTGTATCATCCTCGTCTTCGCAAAACTACACGAAAAGTACTTTTGCATTTATGGCCAGCGGGGTCTAGAGCCTATTTAAAAGAGTGGCCAGAGTCTAATTGGGAAAAGCTTGCTCATCATCTAGTAAAGAATGGTTATCAAGTCTATTTAAGTGGTTCTCAAAGCGACGCATTAAGGACCCAAAATTTTATTGAGCGCTCTGGCTTGCCGTTGATCAACCTTGCAGGTGTAATGGATTTAAAATCGCTCTCTGAATTTATCCAAAATGAAATTGAGTTTGCGGTTTCGGTCAATACGGGTGTGATGCATTTGCTGGTGGAGGCTAAGGTCCCCGTCATTGGCCTTCATGGCCCCACGAACCCCGTGCGCTGGGGTCCCTTGGGATCGGCATCCATCTCATTGCTTCCGCGGTCTGGCCTATCTGCATACCTACATTATGGATTTGAGTATCCCAAAGCAGACAATTTAGCCTATGCACTCAATATGCTTTCCGTAGAACAGGTTATTGATGCGATGACAGACCTACCTTCGAGGGATAATTGAATCTATGAATCGATCCATCAGACTGTCTGACCCCTGGGTTCCGTATGCCATTCGACTTGCTGATGCTCTCATGATCCTTTCGTCTGGCTTATTGGCATTAGAGTTACGTCAAGCGTTAAATTTAGGAATAGATTTTCCCCCCGACTTATCCGCATACTATGCGATGGTGACAATTGCAGTAATTCTCTTTGCTGGATTGCCTGCAACCATATATCGATCATGGCGGGCTTCGCAATTGACAGCCATACTTGCCGGGGTCGCAATTCGTTGGCTAGCGATTGTGGGTTTAATTTTGTTGTGGTTATTTTTAGTCAAAGCCTCTGATGAGTTTTCACGGACTTGGTTTCTAATATGGACATTTATAGGGCTAATTTTTTTATCAGTTGAAAGGTTATTTACGTACTTATTTTTGCGACTATTGCGTAAGCATGGCTTTAATTTACGCTATGTAGCACTTGTTGGATCAGGTCAAGCAGCTATGAATCTAAAAAAACAATTACAGGGGCCCAGTTGGAGTGGGTATTCAATTGCTCTGGAGATTGGCCATATTAATGAAGAATCATTGCGACATCTATCAACTGTTGAAGTAAACGAAGTTTGGTTAGCATTACCACTATCTCATGAGTTTGAAATCAAAAACTTACTAGAGGCTCTTAAGCACAGCACGGCTACTATTCGCTTTGTTCCTGATTTATTTGTATTAAGATTGATCAATCATGGGGTATCCGATGTTCTAGGGACTCCCATGTTTGATTTATCTGCCTCTCCCATGACCGGAACCAATCAATTAGTGAAATGGTTGGAAGATAAAATTTTATCGTTACTGATTTTAGTGATGGTAAGTCCTCTCATGTTGATCTTGGCCATAGGCGTAAAATTTTCCTCCAAGGGCCCTATTTTTTATCGGCAAGAAAGAGTGGGACTTAATAATAAATCTTTTCAAATGCTTAAGTTTCGATCCATGCTAGTAGATGTTGAAAATTCAGAGGTGCGATGGGGTGGATCAGCTTCAAAGACAGTTACACGATTTGGCCAATTTATCCGAAAAACGAGTCTCGACGAGTTGCCTCAATTTCTCAATGTTTTGAAAGGAGACATGTCAATTGTTGGGCCGCGTCCTGAACGTCCAATGTTTGTAGAGCAGTTTAAAGAAGAGATTCCTGACTATATGAAAAAGCATTTGGTTAAGGCTGGTATCACTGGCTGGGCTCAAGTGAATGGTTGGCGTGGAGATACAGATCTGAAAGCTCGAATCGAATATGATCTTTACTATATTGAGAACTGGTCTTTAGGGTTCGATCTTAAGATAATATTAATGACCTTATTTAGAGTGCTGAATGATAAAAATGCTTATTAAATTTTCAATTAAAGAACTTCAACCTTCATTATGGAAAAGTAAATTATTAAAAAAACAATAAAATGAATAATTCTATGAATCGAAATGATTCCTTATCTGACACTGAAATCTCTTTAATTGATTTGTTGATATTTTTCAAATCTGCATACAAAACTATCGCAAGTTTCGCTTTATTTGGGATCATAGGTTCAGCCCTTTTCCTCTGGGCGGTCCCTAAGCAGTACGAGGCCAGCGCTCAAATTAAGATGGCGCAGATCGCAAACGTCAATAATAACAACAACAACATTAACCCCCTGGGCATCACCATCGAGGAACCGCAGGCCCTCATCGCCCGCATGGCGCTGCCGACCTCCTACACCAAGGAGACCATCGCACTCTGCGGCCTGACCAACCAAAAGGATCCCGAAGCTCTACTTGCAAAAAAAGTAAAGTTCAGCATCCCCAAGGGGGTGGTCGGGACAGTGGACCTGAAGGTTCGTGACACCTCCAAAGAAATTGCCAAAGCCTGTATAAACGCCATCTATCAGCTCATCAAGACTAGCCAAGCCCAGCTCGTTGCCCCCTACATCGATGAGGCCAGCAAAAAATTGAAAATCGAAGAGGAGCGCCTAGGCCGTGCCACCCAAGTGATCGCCAAGGCCGATAAATCAGGCGCGGCCGTGAGCGCCGCCTATCTCGCCACCCGCGACGAGATTCGCTACCTGCTCGATCAGATCTCCAGCCTCCAAAACATCATCACCGGCAACGAGAGCCGCTCCGCCCACCTTACAGCCCCGATCTACCTGAAGGAAGAGCCCGTCTCTCCCCAAAAGCGCAATAGCCTATTAATTGGCCTGATGCTCGGGGGCCTCCTGGGGCTGGTGCTGGCCCTAGCGCGCAAGTGGTACCGATCCAACCGCACGGCTCTTAAGCACTAAAACGTTAAAATATTAGACCTCAGGCCCTAGAGCTTTTACTCCAGGTAAAAGCCACAAGCATCAAAGTCCGCCCGCCGCAGGGGCTAATGTTGACCTTTTTTGAGATCTTTCACCTCAACTATTAATAGATGCCAAAGTGTTTAAATGATTTAAGTCCAATAAGGATGAAAGGGTACCCAGAAAAAATCTTTCCTCTGATCAACAACTGATTATAATAACTAATATCATAAACCGATTTCGGTAAAACTAAACCACTGTAAAGCCGCAGGATAACTTCATGGCCGCAGTCCCCACCAATCATTCCCTAGAGTTATCGGCGCAGCCCTCTCGACAGTGGCTGGCGGAGGAGTCGTTACATTCAACCACAGGCTCGGAGGCTCACTTAAGACTTCTAGGTCTCCTGGAGCAAAACACCGTCTGGACCCTGCGCCAGTTGGCTGATGCGCTGGCGGTGAGCCTTGGCAAGACCAACTACTGCCTGCGCGCTTTAAGAGACAGGGGCCTCGTCAAATGGGGTAATTTCTCGCAAACCCCAACAAGCTAAAGTACATGCACCTCCTAACCACCAAGAGCATCGCCCAAACGCTTCAACTTACCGCTCACTTTTTGCAGTGCAAGAAGCGCGAGTTCGAGGGGTTGCATAGCGAGATAGTGTGCCCGCGTGCCGAGTTGCGAGAAAACATTCCCGGCCCTGGTGCCGCATCGACCCTGTCGGCTAAAAATTACCCGTTTAGCGCGGGCGCTCCAGTGTGCTAAACCGTATGAATAAGCGAGTGAATAGATTCCAAAGTATGGCTGTCAAGATGGCTGATGGTCCATTGGGCAGGTACAGAAAAGGCATTGCTGTATTAGAGTTTAGTGCAGCAGCTATGCCGGCAGTATTTTGGATTGCGGGGGCAAGGGCTCGGAGCGGGCATTAGCGGGCTTGAGTGTCGAAAACTAATGTCTAATCGGGCAAGTCTTTTATTAGCCTCAAAGAAGATTTAATCAGATGAGCGATAAGCCAATTTATGTCAGTAAACCATTTCTTCCGCCTTTGGAAGAGTTCACTCCCTATTTGGAGCAAATTTGGAGCAACAAAACTCTCACCAATGGCGGTCCTTTTCATCAGCAATTGGAAAAAGCGTTATGTAAGTATCTTGGGGTAGATCACATTGCATTATTTAATAATGGGACGATTGCGCTTATAACCGCCCTGCAGGCTATGAAAATCAAAGGGGAAGTTATTACCACTCCTTACTCTTTTGTGGCTACAGCCCATTCGCTTTTGTGGAATGGAATCGAGCCCGTTTTTGTGGATATTGATCCCAATACTTTAAATTTAGATCCCTCGAAAATTGAAGCGGCAATCACTTCAAAAACAACAGCTATCATGCCGGTTCACTGCTATGGGCGCCCTTGTGATGTTGAGGCAATTCAAGAAATTGCAGATCGCCATAACTTAAAGGTAATTTATGATGCAGCGCATGCTTTTGGAGTGAAATGTCATTGTGGCAGTGTATTGAATCATGGTGATTTGTCCGTGTTAAGTTTTCATGCAACCAAAGTGTTTAATACTTTTGAAGGAGGAGCTGTTGTTTGTTCAGACGTTGAGATAAAAAATCTCATAAATCAGCTTAAAAACTTTGGCTTTGTAGATGAGGTTACCGTTGACATTGCAGGCATTAATGGAAAGATGAGTGAAGTTAATGCAGCTTTTGGTTTGGCCCAGTTAAATCATATTGACGACGCCCTGGAGGCGCGTAAGAAAGTCGATGCGCTATATCGATTCCAATTAAAAAATGTCAATGGGATCAAATGTCTTGAAGATGCAGGCGAAAAAGTTACTAACTATTCTTATTTCCCAATATTGGTCGATGAAACTTACTCTTTATCCAGGGATCAGCTTTATCAAAAGTTAAAAAATAACAATATCTATTCAAGACGATATTTTTATCCGCTTATTTCAGATTTTCCAATGTATAAAACATTACGATCATCTAGTTTTTCTAACTTGCCTGTTGCGCACAGATTATCGAAGCAGGTACTTTGTCTGCCAATGTATCCCGATCTAGATAGTGATGACGTAATCCGAATTACCGGATTAATAAAAAATAATCTTTAATAAACTTATCTTTAATAGTGAATTTCAGACACAACATTATTGCGAATTACGCTAGCCAAATCTACAGTGTCCTGATAGGCATTTTTATGTTACCCCAGTATATAAGTTTCATGGGGCCAGAATCATATGGTCTAGTTGGCCTTTTTACCATGCTGCAATTGTGGTTTTCAATTTTGAATGTTGGCTTAACGCCAACCCTAGCGCGGGAAACCGCCCGTTTTTATGGGGGTGCAATAAGTGTCCTTAGCTATTTGCAATTAATTAAATTCATTGAAATTATTTTTCTGGGGATAGCTTTAATTGGTGGTGGTATGTTGTATCTATTATCTGAGTATATCGCTGGTGAGTGGTTGCAGTTAAAGGAATTGCAAATTAGTGAAGTTCAGTACGTCTTAAAGATAATCGCCTTAGTTATTGCTATTAGATGGATGTGCGAATTTTATCGCGGCCAAATTAGCGGCGCCGAAAGGCAAGTATGGCTTAGCACTTATACGATCATTATTGCAAGCTTAAGATATGTTGGAATTATTGCTATATTTATGTTGATTGGTGTCTCCCCCAGCATCTTTTTTAATTATCAACTTTGCATCGCATTGTTAGAACTTATTTGGATCAGATCTTACGCAAATTCTTTGTTACCAACTCTGTGTGCTACAGAAAAATTAAATTTGTCTTTTGAGGTCATAAGACCGATAACTAAATTTTCCTTGACAATCGCATTTACTTCAACCGTGTGGATTTTTATTACCCAGACTGACAAGCTAGTACTATCTAAAGTATTGCAATTAGATGAATATGGCTATTTTACTTTGGCAGTTTTGGCGGCTAGTTTTATTATTGCAATTGGGGGACCTGTTAGTGCCGCTCTTCTTCCTAGAATGGCAAAGTTAGAGGCTGAGGGTAAACATTTCGAGTTGATTCAGGTCTATCGGAAGGCAACACAGCTGGTAACAATCGTTGCCGGTGCGGCATGCGTGACAATTGTTTTTAATGCTGAATATCTCCTTTTAGCGTGGACTGGTAATGAGTTTTTGGCGGCAAAGTCTTGGAAGATATTAACGTTATATGCCATAGGTAATGGGCTTTTGGTTCTCACGGCATTTCCGTACTATTTGCAGTATTCAAAAGGTGATTTGCGCTTGCATTTAATCAACAATATTGTATTTGTAATAATATTGGTTCCATTGATAATCTGGGCTTCTGGCAATTATGGTGGAGTAGGTGCTGGTTATGTGTGGGTTGGTATGAATCTATTTTCTTTTATTGCCCTTGTACCAATTGTTCATAATAAATTTGCGAATGGAATTAATAAAAAATGGTATCTCACTGATACGTTAAGTATCATTGCGCTTCTGGTTATAGCCGGTTATTTTTTAAATGATTTTATGATATTAAGCGAAAATCGTTTATATCGAATTGCTGAAATTTTGTTATTTGGATTGACAGTATTGATATTAGGCGTAATAGCTTCGTCAGAGTTTCGATTGAAATTTTTATATCTACTTAATTTTAGGCAAAAGTAATTTCTACTTTTCAATTAATTACTGAATGAAAAGCTGGGAAAATATATAATATAAAATTTATAATATTTTTTAATAGTCTTGAGTTGATAAAAATGATTTTATATATTTATTGTGCTGGCGGTTTTGGCAAAGAAGTTATTGATGTGGCACGTCGTAAAAATAATGTTTTAAATTTATGGACGGACATTAAATTTATCGATGATATTCGGACCGAGAATTATTATCATAACGCTGAAGTATTAAAATTTGATCAAATAACCGATGCGATAGAAATTGAAGATTCTGAATTTATTATTGCCAGTGGAGAGCCTATTGCCCGCTGTAAACTCTTTGAAAAGTTGCGGACCATAAATGTAGATTTTACAAACCTAGTTGATATTTCAAGTCTAGTGTCTGATTCAGCATTATTGGGTAACGGTGTTTTTGTGGCCCCCTTCTGCTCCATTTCAAGTAGCGTTGTACTTTCTGAAAATTCTTGCGTCAACACGATGAGCATTATTGGTCACGATGTTTGTGTAGGTAAGAATTCAGTAATTTCTTCTATGGTTAATCTTGGCGGGACATGTATTATCGGTGCCGAGAGTTATATTGGTATGGGCGCTTTAGTTAAAGAGGGCGTAAAAATTGGTTCTAACTCAATAGTTGGAATGGGGTCAGTTGTATACAACGACATCCCTGATGGCATGATTGCCATAGGTAATCCAGCTCGCGTATCTCGTCCCAACGCTGATCAAAAAGTTTTTAAGTAAGAAAGGAAATGCCATGAGCAATAAAGCTAAATATGATCAAATTTTTATTGATTCTTTCTCGGTAACGGCAGATCAATTGAATGATAAATTTGTATACCAATGTGTGCCAGCGTGGGATTCGGTTGGTCATATGGGCATGATTGCGGCCCTCGAAGATGCTTTTGGGATCATGATGGAGACCGAGGATATTATCGAATTCGGTTCATATACGATTGGCATCGAAAAGCTAAGTAAATACGGTATAGAGATATGATGTTTGGCGTTCTTGTCAGTAGACAGAACCCTAACGGCGTTGCTCTAGTCTTAGATGGGGGCATGGAAGTTAGTTATGAAATGCTTCACTCAGATATACAGCGCTTAGCCAATAAAGTACCCAAGGGGGCACTAGTATTTATAATTGGAGGCAATGATAAAGCTGCAGTAATTTTTTATTTAGCTTGCCTAGAAAAAGGGGCGGTCCCTTTGCTCTTAGGGAAAAATATTTCGCTTAAATCTTTGCATAAATTAATGCATACGTATGAGCCAAATTATTTATTTAAGACTACAATAAGCGGTCTGTCTGAAGACGGTTATAGTCTTATTTGGAAAGAGGATGAATATGGTTTGTTTGAGAGTAACGCATCCAAACCCCATGTTCTACACCCTAATCTAGGTCTATTGTTGGCCACTTCCGGGTCTACTGGTTCGGCAAAGTTAGTTCGCTTATCTTTGAAAAATTTAATTTCAAATGCAGAATCAATATCGCAATATTTAGAAATTACTCCTGAAGAAAGAGCCATTACTTCATTACCTTTTAACTATTCATATGGACTTTCAGTAATCAACAGCCATTTATTTTCTGGCGCATCAGTTGCGTTAACTAACCGACCTTTGTTGGATGCAGGTTTTTGGAAGTTTATTAATCAAGTTTATGTTACGAGCTTTGCTGGTGTTCCCTATAGCTATGAAATGCTATTGAAGTTGGGTCTAGAGCGATTAAAAATGCCATCTATTAAAACGCTTACCCAGGCTGGGGGGCGACTTGATCCGGTAAAAGTAAAAAAAATAGCTGAATATTGTTTCGCTAATGGATTAAAGTTTTTCGTGATGTACGGTCAAACAGAGGCAACTGCACGAATTTCTTATATGTCTTTAGAGGATGTGTTACGGCGACCGGGTAGCATAGGAAAAGTAATACCAAATGGTCTGCTACGGATAGAAGATATTGGTGGTAATTCTGTAAAGGTTCCTGGGGTGGTTGGAGAGCTTTTGTATGAAGGTGCTAATGTCTCAATGGGATATGCTGAAAGTTTAGATGATTTGAAATCGGGTGATATTTTTAATGGCATTCTTCGTACTGGTGACTTAGCGAGTTTTGATGAGGCTGGATATTTTTATATAGATGGAAGATTGCAGCGTTTTCTTAAAATTTTCGGGGTTCGTATTTCTTTGGATAGTGTTGAGAGAGTCTTGATGGACAAAGGTATCGAGTGTGCCGCTCATGGATCGGATGATCTGTTAATAATCTCGGTAGTTAATTTATCAGAGGATAAGTTTGAAGAATTGCAAAAAGTATTAGCTATAGATCTAGGGATTCATTACTCAGGTGTTCGGATACGAGGTATATCGGAATTACCGAGATTAATTAATGGAAAAGTGAACTATCAATGTCTGAGCCTATAAATATAGATCCGATATTAGAATGGCCCGTCTTTGGCCTTTCTCAAGAAGAAAAATCTCAGTGGCTCCTCGTTGCTTTGAAGAATTTGACCAACTGGCATGATAAGCGTTGTCCTGAATATCATTCAGTATTATCAAAAATTAAAAATGCCGAGAATATGGATTCAATTTCTGATTTACCTTTTTTACCAGTTCGATTATTCAAGAGTCAGAAATTACTCAGTATTCCGTATTCAGATGTAATAAAAATAATGACATCATCTGGCACCAGCGGTCAGAATGTTTCACAAATTTTCCTTGATAAGAAAACTTCATCAATGCAGGTTAAGATATTGTCTAAAATAGTTTCAAGCTTTATAGGTCCGCAACGTTTGCCGATGTTGGTAATAGATTGCCGAGCGACGATTGTAAATCGCTTTAAGTTTTCCGCTAGAACAGCTGGAATATTAGGATTTTCAATATTTGGTCATGATGTTGAATTTGCACTTGATGACGACATGACGATTAATTTAGACCGCGTTTCAAGATTTCTTGAAAAGTATACTGATCAGGATATATTACTCTTTGGTTTTACATTTATAGTTTGGCAACACTGGATCCGTTATTTAGAAGATGTCTCCATTAAGGTTCCAATCCGCAACGGAATTCTTATGCATGGGGGTGGTTGGAAGCAATTGCAATCGCAGGCTGTAAGCCCCAATGAATTTAAATACAGACTTAAGTCTGTCTCAGAGATCTCTCGAATACACAATTATTACGGTATGGTTGAGCAAACAGGCTCAATATTTATAGAATGTGAAGAGGGTAATCTTCATACATCTTCATGGTCTGAAATTATTATTCGCAATCCAACTGATTTCAAAGTAATGCCAAAGGGCGGCGTAGGTTTAATACAGCTGTTGTCTGTCATTCCCCATAGTTATCCTGGACATTCATTATTAAGCGAGGATGAAGGAGAGATTATTGGAGTTGATGGCTGTAGCTGTGGAAGATTGGGTACGTACTTTAGGGTTTATGGACGTATACAGAATGCTGAAGTTAGGGGATGCAGTGATACATATTCCAGATAATATAAGTAAACGAATGAAGATTTTTGTTGGAGATTTAACGCTAATTTCCAATAGACCAGTAGAAATATTTACTGATGAGCGAATTCAGTTTTTGGCGACGTTATCAAGTACTTTATTCAAGTTGCCTCAAGTTCGTAGCCTGCCGGATGTATCGACTTTTGCTTATTGGTCACGTAAATCTAATTTATTGCGACTTCGTGAACTAAGTAAGTCGAAAAGCAAATTTAAAATGGGATTGGGTTTAAGTTTCCATATTTGCCCCTCAAACGTGCCAATAAATTTTGCATTCTCTATGGCTTTTGGCTTACTAGCCGGAAATACATGTGTTATACGGCTTCCTACTAAAGAGTCTCCTACTATAAGTACTCTTATTGAGGCAATATTGAACGTTTTATCTATTCCAGAATATGCTGATATAAAAAGTGAAATTTTAATTGCAAGATTTCTACGGGATGACGAAGTAAATAAATTTTGGCTATCTGTAGCTGATTGTAAGATCGTATGGGGTGGTGATGATACAGTAAATCATTTTCGCAGCTTGCCATCACAGCCACGTTCGCGTGAAGTAGCTTTCCCTGATCGCTATTCATTATGCATTTTAAATCCGAGTGAAGTTAATCTTTTGGACAATGGCGGTCTAAAAAAACTAACATTAAACCTTTTTAACGACATATATTTAATGGATCAGGCTGCATGTTCATCCCCTCAATTGATAGTATGGATTGGTGAAGATGAAGAAGTCCGCTCAGCAAAAATGCGTTTATGGCCTGCATTAGTTGAAATTGTTGCCGATCGATATGAGTTAAAGCCGGTCCATGCTGTTGATAAGTATGTAGAAGCTTGTAATATTGCAATCAATAATGAGCGCGCGATTTCAGTAGAATGTTCTGGGAATCTCCTGTATAGGATAGAGCTATCTTCTATTTCAGTTGAACAAGATAAATATCGAGGATATTTTGGAACAGTTCATGAGATAACTTTGCGGTCTATGGATGAATTATCTCCCATGGTAAATGAGCGCTATCAGACAATCACTTATTTCGGCTTTATGCCAAACATTATTCGTAATGTAATTGCCTCACAAAAGCTTCGAGGGATTGATCGGGTAGTGCCAGTTGGTGCCGCAATTGATATGGGATTATTCTGGGATGGTTATGACATAGTTACCAGCTTGTCTCGTGAGATTGTATTTCAATAAATTGGGAGAATGATCTTGAAAGATTCTGTAGGTGAAAAATTTAGTCTAAATTGTATGGAGCTACAGGCTTATCAGCCCAATCGGTATCCATTTTTAATGATTGATCATGTTGATGAGGTTCTTCCTGGCAAGTTTGCTCGTGGATACAAAAATTTAACAATGAATGAATGGTATTTTCCGGTCCACTTTCCTGATGGCCCAAATATGCCTGGTGCTTTACAGCTTGAGGCGTTGGCTCAGATGTTGACGGTGGCCATCACCACATTACCAGGCCTTAAAGGTAAAGTAACACATGCTTTGCAACACACTGTTCGCTTTAGGAAAGAAGTTTTGCCTGGAAAAAAATTTGAAATTAATGCAGAGATAATTAGTTGGTCACGTGGCATATGCAAAGGTCGTGGTACAGCAACAGTTGACGGAGAAATTGCTTGTGAGGCTGATATGTTAATCACAATTCCAGATATTCTTGAGCAGTACCTCCCAAGGAAATAAATAATGATAAGAGAGGTTGATGTCATAGTAATTGGCTCTGGCGCAAGTGGTGCTGCTGCTGCATGGAGCCTTAGTCGAAATAATTCATGGCGTATAGTTTGTATAGAGCAAGGAAAGCAAGCGAACCCTTCAGATTACCCATCAACTCGCATGGATTGGGAGCTTGATCGTTTAGATACGTTTAGTTCAAATCCCAGTGTTCGTAAAAGTACCTCAGATTACCCTATCGATGACTCAAATTCACCGATTTCTATTGCTAATTTTAATGGTTATGGCGGCAGTACTATTTTGTATTCTGCTCACTTCCCGCGCTTCCACCCTTCTGATTTTCGAACTCGTTCTTTAGATGGCGTCGCTGAAGATTGGCCTTTGACTTATTCTGAATTGGAACCTTTTTTTTCAGAAAATGAAAAAATGATGGGTGTTGCTGGCTTGGTTGGAGATCCTGCATATCCAGATTATTCATCGTTGCTTCCCCCTGTGCCATTGGGGTCAATCGGGCGAGCTCTGGCCCATGGTTTTAATAGCCTCGGCTGGCATTGGTGGCCCTCATATGCGGCAATTAATACAGACAAGCATGGAAATCGCGGGGCCTGTATAAACCTTGGCCCATGCAATACTGGTTGCGCCCAAGGAGCGAAAAGTAGTGTTGACGTAACATATTTACCTGCTGCTCGATTACAGGGTGTCAACATTCTTACTGAATGCCGAGTTCTAGAAATTATATTGAATCCTAAGGGGCTGGCTGAGGGTGTTCTCTATGCAGATGCTTCTGGGTCGCAACATCTTCTGAGGGCCCGAGTAGTTATAGTTGCTTGTAGTGGTATTGGCACACCACGCCTACTATTAAATTCCAAGTCTACCGCATTCCCAGATGGGCTCATAAATGATACTGGTTTAGTCGGGCGAAATTTAATGTTACACCCTTTGGCATATGTTGAGGGCGTCTTCGATGTTGATATGCGTTCTAGTATTGGGCCCCATGGATGCTGTATCTTGAGTCAACAGTTTTATGAGACGGATATATCCAGAGATTTTCAAAGAGGGTATACCATGCAAGTATTGCGCGGAGCACCACCATTAGAGACTGCTATAACTGGCTACTTTATGAGACACATACCCATTGGACCTGATCATCACAAAATTTTTACATCAGTCTTTAATCGAACCGCTGGGATAGCAGTTATCTCAGAAGATTTGCCAGAATTGCATAACCGTATTGAGCTTGATTTGGAGCACAGTGACTCTTCAGGAATGCCAGGGGTAAAGGTTTATTACGCTCTCGGGGAGAATACTAAGAAAATGCTCAAACATGGAATTGATATGAGCAAAAGAGTATTAGAAGCATCTGGAGCCAAGGTAATTTCTGCATTTGCGCCCGTGAAACATACTGGCTGGCACTTAATGGGAACAGTTCGAATGGGGGATGATCCGAAAGTATCGGTAGTTAATAAGTATGGCCAAGCTCATGCGGTTAAAAATATTTTTGTTGTTGATAGTAGTATTTTTGTGACCTCAGGAGCTGTAAATCCCGTTGCAACTGCGCAAGCTCTCACGTTACACGCATGCGAGTATTTAAATAAAAATCTCGAGAGCTTAGTCGGTTAATTATGCTTAACTTAATAATTGATACGATCCTGCCAGGAGATCGCGCCTTAAATTTACCGCCTGCCTCTGAAATTAATATCGATATCTATTTAAGCAGCTATAGAAAGCAGGAGTTGATTAGTGAATTTTTGAATTTGACTAAGAAAGTTTGTTTAAATAAGTTTAAAAGTAATTTTTCAGAGCTTTCGGGTGCGGATCGTCTGAAAGCTCTCGAAGCCTGTAAAAGTGCAAATATTAGATTATTTACGGATTTTATAACAAACGTGTTAAAAGCTTATTATACAAATGCAAAAGTTCTTGAGACGATCAATTCTGGATCTATTCCTCCTTTTCCAGTCGGTAATGTTCTCGAAAACGATGATTGGGAAATTTTAGAGCCAGTCTTTGAACGTGGAAGAGTTTATAGATCCATCAATCCTAAGTTTTGATTTAATAAGGTAGAGGTATGTTGTTAAAAGATAAAGTGGCGATTGTGACTGGCGCAAATAGAGGAATTGGCTTTTCAATTGCTCGCACTTTTCTACAGAATGGCGCAAAGGTGATTGCATGCATTAGGTCTTTAGAAGCACAGCAGGAAGATTTGCAGACAAAACTCGATCCAGATGGGGTTCATAATCTTCAGTTAGTGTATTTGGACTTAAGTAAAGAGCAAGTGATTAAGTCAGCAATCAAGGTGATTATGACTACAAATCACAAAATAGACATTTTGGTGAATAACGCAGGAATTGCGAGCGGTGGATTATTCCAAATGACAACAATGAATGAGTTGCGTCGACTCTTCGAAATTAATTTTTTTGGGCAATTACTTTTAACGCAAGGGATTGTCAGACTTATGCAGCGTCATAAGGAAGGAAGCATTATCAATATCTCCTCAACAGCAGCCTGCATTGCCGATCCTGGAACACTAGGTTATGGATCTAGTAAAGCAGCTTTTGTTCGAGCATCTCAGAGTATGGCAACTGAATTCGGTAATAGCGGTATTCGAGTTAATGCAATCGCACCAGGTTTAACTAGAACAGACATGTTTGATCAAATGACGCCTGCGGCTAGGGAAAAATTGATTAATTCTTCCTCACTCAAGCGTGCAGCAGAGCCTCAAGACATTGCAAATGCGGCATTATTCTTGGCATCAAATTTATCTACATTTGTAACAGGTCAAATATTAAGAGTTGATGGAGGAATTTTTTGATATGGACAAAATGTCATACTCTGAAATTGTTGATATGGCCAAATTGATGCGCCTTAAAATGCTAGAGATTAGCTACAACTGTGCCTCAAGCACTCATCTCGGTGGGGGACTTTCAATGACTGAAATGATGGCTTGTTTATATGCTCGCATTTTACGTCATGATAAGAAAAATCCACGTTGGGAAGGGAGGGATAGGTTTATATTAAGCAAGGGTCATGGTGTTCTTGGATATTTTTCTGCCCTTGTTTCCGCTGGAATAATTTCCGACGAGATCTATAATACTTTCCAAACAAATGAGAGTGACTTGATTGCGCATCCTGTAATGAATTTGAATTTGAGTATTGAGTCATCAAATGGGAGTCTTGGGCAGGGCCTTTCAATGGCTGTCGGGATTGCATTGGCTGCGAAAAAGAAAAATGCCGCTTTTACTACTTATGTATTAATGGGGGATGGCGAGTGTAATGAGGGCTCAGTTTGGGAAGCCGTGATGTCAGCCGGTCAATTACATTTGGATAATCTTGTGGCCATGGTTGATTACAATAAGTTTCAAAGTGATGGAGTGGCTGATCAAATCATGAATTTGGGAGATCTTGCCAATAAGTTTCGTGCATTCGGTTGGGATGCACACGATATTGATGGACATAATATTATAGAGCTTGTTAATTCTTTAGAGGCGCCAAAAGTAGAGGGTAAGCCCAGGGTTATAGTTGCCAATACTATAAAAGGTAAAGGCGTGTCTTTTATGGAGGGCAATAACGAATGGCATCACAATCGCCTAACAAAGGCAAATTTTGATTTAGCTGTTGCAGAGGTAAGTAACTCTGCTATAACTCTGGAGAGGTAAATGTTTGATATTACCCCTACTAATGCAAGACAGTGGTCACGTTTAGGATCTCGAGGTGTTTTTGGTCAGGCCATCCTTGCCGTTGCTGAAAATAATCCGGAAATGATTGTTATATCAGCTGATCTCGGTAATTCATCTGGTCTAGATCGCTTTAAAAAAACCTACCCTGATAAGTTTCTTAACATAGGTATAGCGGAGCAAAATATGATTGGGGTCGCTAGTGGTCTTGCAAAAGAAGGATTTAATGTTTTTGCAACATCATTTGCACCATTTATTTCGATGCGTGCCTCAGAGCAAATTCGAATGAATTTAGGCTACATGGAGATGAATGTTAAGGCTGTAGCAATTGGAAGCGGTATTTCCATGGCTTTTTTAGGAAACTCTCACTATGGAATTGAAGATGCTGCCGTGATGAGATCCATTCCAAATTTGACGGTCGTATCGCCAGCTGATTGCGCTGAAATTTTTAAGGTCGTGGAGGCTGCCTCAAAGTTCAAAGGCCCAATGTACATAAGATTAACTGGAGCGGTGAATAATCCCCCTGTTTATACAGAAGACTATCAATTTGAAATAGGTAGAGCGATAACTCTTAAAGAAGGCTATGATATAAACATCGTCGCTTGCGGGACCATGGTCTATGAATCTTTGGAGGCGGCCAAGATTCTTGAGGAGCAAGGAATATCTGTTGGAGTAGTGAACATGCACACCATAAAGCCTCTCGATGCTCAAGTTATAAACAAAATTATAAGAAAATCGAAACTATTGGTTACTATTGAGGAGCATTCAGTAATTGGGGGGTTAGGCAGCGCAGTAGCAGAATATGCATGTCAATTTAAAGATATCCCACCTCAACTTAGACTTGGATTGCCGGACGCCTTTGGTAAAACTGGCGAATATAGATATCTGTTAGAAAAGTATGGGCTTGTGGGCTCAAAGATTGCAGAAAACATCAAAATCTTTTTTAATAACTTAAAATGTTAATGTATTAGTTGAGTTGGTATGTTGAGCATTAAAATTTCGTAAAAATGTAAAAAAACTAATGAAATATGATAAACCTTCTAGAATCAGAAAAAAAAATTATTGCAAATAGGCATAGCCTTAAAAATGCATTAAAAAAAAAATTAAAAATTTTTTTAGATTTGTCTATTTAAATTTAATTTTAAATGCAACAGATCAAAAATTTGATTCGAACACAATAATTTTAAGTAGAAAAATACATATTTTTTACAGGCATGTTGAGCGAAATAATGATGATCTACAAAGATTTCCAGAAAAGATGAGACCATCATGGTTTTCATATGAAAAATGCTTTAAAAATCTTCTAGACACAATATCTTTAGATGAGCTTGGTAAGGATGTCTGTATAAACATTTTATACGATGGAACTAAAGAGGGGCTAAACAAAGATTATATTTGTAAATATAAGAATTACAGAAATTTAAATATCAAAATTTTTCTAGTTAATGCTGGTTCAGAGCTTGGATCCGTTTTAATCATGACTAGACTTATAGCAAGTTTAAATTTACCTCAAAATGATCTTATTTATATTCTTGAGAATGACTATATCCACCAAAAAAATTGGGTTTCAAAAGTTATTGAAGTATATAATGAAAAAAGAAATTTTTTTGATATTTTGACACTATACGATCATCCTGATAGGTATAAGCAAAAAAAAGATCTTAATTTCAAATCAAAGATTATAGCTGCTTCTACTCAGCATTGGAGAACCGCACCTTCTACATGTATGTCTTTTATCATGACGCAAAAAGTTTTTCTAGAAATTTATCCTTTGTTGCGCACTGGGATCTCAGATAATCAAATTTTTAAAAAATTAAGACGAAGAGGTAAAAGATTAATATCTGCGATCCCAGGGTTGTCAACTCACGCCATGACTGAGCATATGAGCCCTTCTATTGAATGGCAAAAATTGATTGAGAGCGTTTAAAAGCTCGAGAAGTAAAAGTTATTTAATTAAAGTAAATAATGAAAATTTATACTAATCCTAAAAATCCATTTTCCTTGCTCGAAAAAAATTTATTAGTCCGCTTGTATTCAATTTATCCAAATTTATCTAATAGACTTTTTAAATCAATCAAACTGATTAAGGCTCCATTTTATATTTTACATTTAATAGTAAATTTATATGGTTTAAAAAAACTAGTAAACCGAATCGATAGATTTCTAACTGCTAAGGTAACTTTTGGCAATACAAAAAAATTGTTTACTATTAGAGATACTAATTCTCAATTTCATTCTATTTATTATAATTGCTTTAGAGATGTTTACGAGCCTGATGTAACATCAGCTATTTCACTTTTTCTTAATGAAGGAGAAACCTTTATTGATATTGGCTCAAATTGGGGGCATCATACTTTTTATGCTGTTTTGTGTAAGAAGGCGAAGTCTATAGCCTTTGAGCCTAATCCAGCAGTATGCGATGACATGAAGAGAATAGCTATGGAGTTGGGTGTTGAGGACAGTGTTGTATGCCATAATCTAGCGCTGTCAAACTTTACAGGTGACATCCAATTTGTACAGGAGTATTTTGAGTCAGGAATCGTATCAATAAATAGTGAATTTACCAGCCTAAGCTTAGCAACAAAAAAAATATTAGATCAATTAAAAAAAATTTTAAAAATAAACGGTATTAAGATTAAATCTACGGTGGTTAGTCTAGATTCAATGAATATTGCGTCAGCAAAGCTTATAAAGATTGATGCTGAAGGTGCCGAATTAAATATTTTATATGGAGGTTTGGAGACCTTAAAAAGGTGCAGGCCGTTGGTTATATTTGAATATCACTCCTCAAATCTTGAGAGGCTAAATAATTATCTTGATTACTTCAGGAGTATTAACTACATGTTAAAAATAATTGACTGTAAGTGGTCGGATAAGAAATATTGTTTTGAGCTTAACTCCGTTGAAGACATAGCAAAAAATAAGCAATTTAATTTACTGGCAATTCCTAAAGAATACAAAAACGTTATTGCATAATATTTGGTGGAAATTTATTATTTAATCCCGGCACTAGCAATCTCTGCTGGTTTGCTGTCGATTCTTGGTAATAAATATGATCAAATATATTTATTATTCTTTTCTGTAGCTATTTTTTTGATATGTGGCTTTAGATACAATTCAGATATTGATTACCCTGGTTACTTTGAGATTTATGAAAGAATACCAGCTTTAACCGATTTAGGCGCTGACGATTTCAAGTCAATTTATGGTGAGCCACTATTTATACTAGCTGGATCGTTTTTTAAATTATTTACAAGCGATTATCAACTTTATTTAATTATATTAGTTGCTATCTCAATTTTTGGAAAAGCATTCTTTATAAGTAAATTCACTAGGTATAGCTCTGCTGCATTTGGCATTTATCTTTGCTTTCATTTCATCACCGTAGAATTTATTCAGGTCAGGTGGGCAGTATCTACAAGTCTTCTTGCACTCAGTCTATTTTTTTTAATAAACTTTCGTTATTTATATGTAATTATTTTTGCCATTTTAGCAATTAATTTTCATTATTATAGTTCTGTAATAGTTTTAATTATATTAATAGCATACTTTGTATCAATAAAAAAAGCTTATTTAATTTTTTATCTTTGTTCAATCATTTTTTTACTGAAATTATTTGATATATTTGAATTTTATAGAATTAGCGATATAAATTTTTTCAGTAATTATATAAAAAATCAACTTAATACATATGGTAACAATGATGTAAGTATTGGTTTTCTTGGGATTTTGAGGGTCTTTTTTTGTATATTTTTAGCTTCAATAGTCCCAGTTGGCTATTCAAGAGAAATATTAATATTAAAAAAAACCTTAATAATTTCAACCTCTGTAGCTCTTATTGGATATTTAATCGGTACAATTTTTTATTATAGGACGCTGGTTTTTTGTGATCTAATTTTCTCGGTTATTTTATTCTCGAGAATGACTTTAATTAATTCAAAGTATTACAAATTATTATATTTTTTAATTATATTATTGTATAATTTATGGTTTATAATTGATATTAATAATAATATTTATGGCAAATTTATTACGGAATACATTTTTTTGAAATGAAGTTAGAAAGTATTCGTACTATTTTAGTAATTAATCACCAAGGCATCGGTGATATTGTTCTTTCAATACCTATATATTTGTCTCTTCGTGAAAAATATCCTGGTGCAAAAATATACTCTACTGTAAAGGGATTCTCTGAAAGCACAATCCTTACCTTTGCAGGGCTTTCCGATAAATTTATTTTTACTGAAGTACTAAGTAGTGGATTTTTCGAAAAGTTTAAATTTTTATTAAAAATATTTCAGTATAAATTTGATTTAGTTGTTGTACCTGCCGGACAAAATATCAGAAATGCATTAATAATTAGTTGGTTAACTCGCTCCAGATACTCACTTTCATTCTACAAGAATAATTTTCAAAAATTTTTAATTACAACCCCAATTTCTTTTCCATTAAATATCAACAGAGTTTTCAGGAATCAGATTATTTCTGCACAAATTCTTAATAGGGATTGTTGTAAATTATTGCCATTGCTATTCCCGTATAGTCAAAGTACACCGTCTGATCATAATTCAAAATTCAAGATGCTTAATTCTAGGTATATAGTTGTGCATCCCGGTAGTGGCGAACTAGAAAAGCATAAAAGATTTAATCTTCATCATTTGTCTAATCTTATTAAACTAATAATCTCTTCATATGACTTGCAGATAGTTATAGTTGGCTCCCCACAAGAAAAATCACTTTCTGAAAGTCTCATTTCCATGGTTTTGTCGTCTAATCTTGTTTCGTTGGTTGGTAAAACTTCATTAGTTGAAGCGATGGGGGTTGTCTCGAAATCAATTATGCTGATATCTGGCGATTCTAGTTTTATGCATATTGCAGCAGCATTTAAAGTTCCAACGTTTACTTTTTTTGGGCCAACATCTTCTGAGGAATTGGCTCCAACTTGGGCTCCGCACTTCACTTACTCGTTAAAAATGCCTTGTAGCCCATGTTATCCATATCTTTTAACTGGGTGCGGTAATACTATTTGCATGGACAATGTCAAGATAGATTCATTATTTATGTCTTTTAGTAATTTTTTTAATACTATAAACTTACAGAATGAGTAAAATATATGCTGTAGTTGTTAACTGGAACAATTATCAAATTACATTGAGATTGATTGAAGCTCTTATCTCACAATCGATTCCATTAGAAATTATTGTTGTTGATAATTGCTCAAGCGATAATTCTGTTGCAGTGTTGGAAAGCGAATCTAATGACAAATTTTTTTTAATTAAAAGATCTACTAATGGGGGGTTCGGCCAGGGTTGTAATGATGGAATTATTTTTGCCTTAACTAAATCGGCTAAATATATTTGGCTAATTAATAATGATGCAGTACCAGATATAAATTGTGCTTACGAGTTATTAAGAATAGCGTCCTCTGATAATACAATTGGAATTGTTGGCGGCTGTATTATTGACCCTGAAAATTTTATCCTTCCGCACTGCGGCTCCGTTGTGTCACCCTTTTCTCTGCAGTCAAGATACATATTCGACCAGTATTCCCTGCAGAATTACCGATATAGTTTTGTAACAGGCGCATGTATGTTTATTAATTGTGCAATATTTTCTAACAAAAACTCTCTTTTTGATCCGATGTATTTCATGTACTGGGAAGATCTTGATTTTTGTATGAGAGTTAAGCGTCATGGTTACAAGTTGTGCGTTGCCCCTGCTGCTTTGTTAACACATTCTGCTGGTACTAGCAGCAAGGATCTGCAGCTAAGTCGCCACGATTGGCAAATAAACTCCTCTTTAAGATGGGTAAATAAGCACTACCCAATTAGATATTATGGCTTTTTCATTATTTTTCTAAAAAATATTATTAAAAGTATTTTTGATGGAGATTTAAATCGTCTTCTTCTTACATTGAAAATATTCTCTAGGCTTCATTTTTTAAAATGGCGATGAGTTATGTGTGGAATATTTGGAATATTCGGTTATAAAGGATCGTATATTCAAATCCTTGAAAGTGCGAACTTTGTTATGCGACGTCGAGGTCCTGATGGCTCTGGCACTTGGTTTGACGATGCAAAAGCCATTGGCTTATCTCATGTGCGCTTGGCTATTCTAGATACTTCAAATGCCGGATCTCAGCCAATGATTTCGACTAATGGCCGTTACATAATGATTTATAACGGGGAGATTTATAACTATCGGGAATTGAAGAAAGAGCTCGAAGACTTGGGTGAGACCTTCTTGGGCAGCTCAGATTCTGAAGTTTTTCTTTCGCTTTTCTCTCGATATGGAGATTCTTGTTTTTCGAGGCTAAATGGAATTTTTGCTGCCGCTTTTTGGGATTGTGAGCTTGAAATATTAACTCTTGTGCGCGATCCGATGGGTGTTAAACCTTTATATTATTCACAGTCTCCAGGGAATAAATTTAGTTTTACAAGCGAGTTGAAGGCGCTGTTGAGAAACGGTTTGATACATCCAAAGTTAAATCCACAAGCTGTTTTGGCTCATCTTGGTTATCTATGGTCTCCGGGTCCTGACACCATTATTCAGGATATAAAAAAACTAATGCCTGGATATTTCATGAAAGTTAAGGCTGGAAAAATTCAGTCTTTCCAGCAATACCACAACTGGTCTGCGATGTTATTGGAAGGTGATTCTTCTACCTCAGCTGCCGATTGGGCGCTACGTGTTGCCTCAAGCGTCAAAAGCGCAGTTGAAAAGCAAATGGTCTCCGATGTGCCTCTCGGTGCTTTTTTATCAGGCGGCCTTGATTCATCAGCTGTAGCTCTTTTCGGTCAACATTACTTAAATTCTAAAAGCCCAGGGTCCGCTAATAGACTGCAGTGTTTTAGCATTGATGTGGGTGAATCGCCCTTCTCTGCTGAGGGGTTCTCAGATGATTTGCCGTATGCTAGAAAAGTAGCAGAGCATATTGGTGTAGATTTGCATGTTGTACGAGTTGGAAGCGAAATGATGAATAGATTATCTGAAATGATTTATTTTTTAGATGAACCCTGCTCAGATCCCGCTGCACTTAATACATTGTTTATTACAGAGTTTGCTAGATCATTTGGAATAAAGGTCCTTTTGTCAGGGGCAGGTGGCGACGATATTTTTACTGGATATCGCCGTCACTTCGCTTTAAAACAGGAGCGATGGTGGGGTTTTTTACCAGAATCAGCCAGAAAAGTTTTACGGATTGGAGCTGAGCACCTGCCTACCTCAACGAGCACGGGGCGACGCATTGCTAAAGCTTTTCAATATGCAGACAAAGATAAGGATCATCGGCTTGTTAGTTATTTCCTTTGGATGGATCCTCGGCGAGCTTTGGAATTATTGACACCAGATTTTCGAAGTGAACTGAATGAGGAAAGTATGTATGCGCCTCTTTTAAAAACTTTACATTATGCCCCGGCTGAGTTTGATTCGATCAGCAAAATACTATTTTTGGAGAGAAAACATTTTTTGGCCGATCACAATCTTAACTATACGGATAAGATGGCAATGGCAGCAGGAGTTGAGGTTCGTGTCCCATTATTGGATTTGGATTTAGTTAGTCTTGCAGGAATCATTCCTAGCTCATTCAAACAGAATGGCGTTACTGGAAAGTGGATTTTTAAAAAAGCGATGGAGCCATATTTACCTCACGAAGTAATTTACAGGCCCAAAACTGGCTTTGGTGTGCCATTACGTCAATGGATGCAAGGTATTTTAAGACCCCTAGTTGATGATGTTCTATCAAGATCTAGCCTGCTTAATAGGGGATTATTTGATCCTAAAGCTGTTGATGCTTTGGTAAGTGCCGATAGGATTGGAAGAGTGGACGCCACTTATACTATTTTTGGAATTATTTGCCTTGAGCTTTGGTGCCGTCAATTTATAGATGGAAATTTTTCGGTGGATCCTTTTATCGAAGTTATCCATTAACTCTTGTCTGGTAGCATGTAATTAATAATTACTTATAAAATAAATTAAGACTTTTATGATGAGTAAATTTCATCCTAATTTTTATAAAAGCTAATTTATTTCCCATTAAGATAGGTTTATAGAATTGAAAAAAAAAGTTATGCTAGCTTTTGGTACGCGCCCGGAGGCCATAAAGATGGCCCCCCTTTATCACGCATTAAAAAAGTATCCAGATGATTTTGAAGTTCTTGTCTGCGTAACAGCTCAACACCGTCAAATGCTTGATCAAGTATTGAGGGTGTTTGATATTACTCCTGATATTGATTTGGACTTAATGGCTCCTGGCCAGGATCTTTTTGATATCAGCGCGACAGTACTGTTAGAAATGCGTGCTGTTTTGACAAAATATAAGCCTGATCTACTATTGGTACATGGAGACACAACTACAACCTTATCGGCAGCATTGGCTGGTTTTTATAAGGGTATACCAGTTGGGCATATTGAAGCTGGTTTACGAACATTTGATATGTCTGCGCCTTATCCAGAGGAATTTAATCGCCAGGTGGTTAGTAAGGTGGCTACCTTGCATTTTGCCCCGACAAAGTTAAGTCGCGATAATCTTTTGCATGAAAAAATTAATGATTGTTCCATAACGGTTACTGGGAATACGGTAATTGATGCCTTACTTTGGATATTAGATCATATTGAATCAAGTGTGGATCACATGAATTCCATCAAGTGTTTCATAGATAGCAAGCTTCCTTTTGATTGGATTAATGATCGATTTATTCTCATAACTTGCCATAGACGCGAAAACTTTGGAGATGGATTTTTACAAATTTGCCGAGCAGTTAAAATGCTTGCCGAAAGATTTCCAAATGTTAGTTTTGTGTATCCTGTACATCTAAATCCCAATGTACAGGCTCCAACTCGAGAAATCCTTTCTGGAATAACAAATGTGCACCTTTTAGACCCATTTGATTACGAACCTTTTGCTTATCTACTAAAAAAATGTTATTTGGTTTTAACTGACAGCGGAGGTATTCAGGAGGAGGCACCGAGCTTGGGTAAGCCGGTATTAGTTATGAGGGATGTTACAGAAAGACCTGAGGCTGTTGAGGCCGGAACTGTGCGCCTAGTTGGGGCAAATCAAGAGCAAATCTTTTCTAATGTATCCGTTCTTTTAGAAAGCCAGCATAATTATGAGTCTATGTCTAAGGCTCATAACCCCTATGGCGACGGAAATGCAAGTGAGAGAATAGTTCAAGTCCTGAGGAATCTTTAAATGCAAAAAAAGTCGGTATGTATTATTGGACTTGGATATATAGGTCTCCCAACGGCCGCATTACTAGCTTCTAACGGTTATGAGGTAATCGGGGTGGATGTCAATCAGCAGGTTGTAGATACGATTAATCAAGGGCGCACTCATATCTTGGAGCCTGATTTAGATGCTTATGTAAGATCCGCTGTCGCTAATGGAAAACTAAAGGCTTTTACTAGACCTCAAGTTGCTGACATTTATATTATTTGCGTCCCAACCCCATTTCATAAGTCAGCGGGCATTCCTCAGCCAAACATAGATTATGTACTTGCCGCTGCCGATAGTATCAAAGGCTTAGTTAAAGCAGATGATCTTATTATTTTGGAATCCACATCTCCAGTTGGTACAACTGAAAAACTTTCCCATGTTTTTATGAATTCTGAAAATGAACTAGATAAGTTAAATATCGCCTATTGCCCGGAGAGAGTACTTCCTGGAAAAATAATGGTCGAATTAGTTGAGAATGATCGTATCGTCGGCGGCCTCACAGACAGAGCCACCAAAAGTGTCAGTGATTTTTATCGAACTTTTGTGCGCGGTGCAGTTTTGGAAACTAATGCCCCTACTGCAGAAATGTGCAAGCTAGCTGAGAATAGCTATAGAGACGTTAATATTGCATTTGCCAACGAGCTTTCACTATTAAGTGCTAATGCAGGAGTAGATGTTTGGAGATTAATTGAGCTAGCGAATCGTCATCCGCGTGTTAACATTTTGCAGCCTGGTACGGGAGTTGGGGGGCACTGTATTGCAGTTGATCCATGGTTCATAGTTGCGCGTGATCCAGAAAACGCTAAACTGATTAGAACTGCTCGTGAGGTAAATGACTATAAAACGGATTGGGTAATTAATCAGATTAAGGAAGCTTTAAACAAGGTTGAGGATGAGTTAAGTCGTAAAGCTAAGTTAGTTTGTTTGGGCTTATCTTTTAAGCCTGATATTGATGATTTGCGGGAATCCCCAGCGATTCACGTTGCACTTTCCTTACAAATGCAGGGATATAGAGTGTTGGCTGTTGAACCCAATATAAGCTCTCATGATTTACTTGAATTGGCGGATTTGGATGATGCTTTAATTAGTGCTGATGTGATAGCAGTATTGGTTAGGCACAAGGAATTTGTTCAATTAGAAAAAACTGGCTCCCTCAAAAATCGATACGTGTTAGATTTTTGTGGGCTGAACCTCTAAAGGTCATTTTTATTTTAGATCGGGGTAAATTTATTGGGGTAATCCCCCAAAATTTAAATATCCTAAGACTCAGTTCTTAAAAATAATATTGAGAGAGATATGAAGCAAGTTTTGCAAGATATGGTCAATGGGGAAACTATCGTTGCAGAGGCGCCATCACCCCAGGTCTCCTCTGGAACATTGCTAATTAACACTAGTGTGACATTGATTTCTGCTGGTACCGAGAGAATGTTGGTCGATTTTGGTAAAGCCTCGTATCTCCAAAAGGTAAGGCAGCAACCCGAAAAGGTAAAAATGGTTCTTGAGAAGGTTAAGACAGATGGCTTGATTAGTGCGTATGAAGCTGTGCGTTCAAAACTAAGTCAGCCGCTACCTCTTGGTTATTGTAATGTTGGTGTGGTTACAAAGGTCGGATCTGATATTCAGGGCTTTAAAATTGGTGATAGGGTGGTGTCCAATGGTCCGCATGCGGATGTTGTCAAGGTGCCAAAGAATCTTTGCGCCTTCATTCCAGATACGGTGGACGATGAATCTGCGGCTTTTGTGGTGGTGGCGAGTATTGGCTTGCAGGGTATCCGTTTGGCACAACCTACGCTTGGTGAAGCTTTTGTAGTCACGGGTTCGGGTTTGATTGGGTTGCTGACAGTGCAGTTGCTTTGCGCCCAAGGTTGCCGAGTGCTCGCAATTGATATTGACGAGTCCAAGCTTGCTCTGGCACGGCAGTTTGGTGCGCAAACTTGCAACCCCGGTATAGGTGAAGATCCTGTGGTCGCTGGGATGGAGCTGAGCCGCGGCAAGGGGGTGGATGGAGTAATCATTACGGCATCCACGCAATCGAATGATCCTGTGATACAGGCTGCGCGTATGTGTCGAAAGCGAGGGCGCATTGTACTGGTAGGCGTGACAGGGCTTGAGCTTAACAGGGCCGATTTTTACGAGAAGGAACTAAGCTTTCAGGTCAGCTGCTCTTACGGACCGGGCCGCTACGACCCAGATTATGAATATAAGGGGCTAGATTATCCACTGGGTTTTGTACGATGGACTGAGCAGCGCAATTTTGAAGCGGTTCTAGATATGCTGGCTAGCGGCCGGTTGGATGTGAAGCCACTCATTACTCATCGCTTTGCTTTTGAAGATGCGGCTAAGGCGTACGAGTTACTAACGATGGATAAGGCTAACCTAGGTATTTTATTGCAATACACATCACCAGTTTCGCAGCGAATGGTACGTCAGCTTTCCCTTAAGCCTGATATAAAGTTTGATCCGCAACGACCTGTATTGGGTTTTATTGGTGCAGGAAATTATGCCTCACGAATGTTGATTCCTGCATTCAAGAACGCTGGGGCTCAGTTCCATACTATTGTCACAGCAGGGGGTATAAACGGTGTGATCCACGGTGAGAGGTCTGGTTTCGCTGAGGCGTCTACAGATATGGCGACACTTCTAGCTAATCAGTTGATCAACACAGTAGTGATTGTCACACGTCACAATACACATGCAAATTTTGTGGCACAGGCTTTGAAAGCAGGCAAACATGTATTTGTGGAGAAGCCATTGGCAATCAACTATGAAGGTCTTGATATAGTCCGCTCGGCATATGATGCTGCGCAGTCCCGGACTGCAGTCGGCGGTGCGCAACTCATGGTGGGCTTCAACCGTCGTTTTTCTCCACAGGTGCAAAAGATGAAGGTGCTTCTAGAGAAGGTGAACGAGCCCAAAAGTATCATCATGACTATAAATGCGGGGACGATTCCTGCCAATCATTGGACACAGGACTTGGTCATTGGTGGTGGGCGCATTATCGGCGAAGCCTGTCACTTCATTGATCTCATGCGCTTTCTGGCGGGCAGTCCGATTGTGTCCATCCAGGCTCGTCGCATAGGGGATCAACCTGGCATCGGCATCACCGAGGACAAGGCCTCGATCACTTTGGGTTTTGAAGACGGTTCCTTTGGTACCATCCTTTATTTGGCTAACGGAGCGGCCAGTTTTCCAAAGGAACGAATAGAGGTGTTCACGGCTGGTAGTGTGCTGCAACTGGACAACTTTCGCAAGCTAAAAGGTTATCGTTGGCGAGGATTCAATAAGATGAACTTGTGGAAGCAGGACAAAGGACAAAGGGCTTGCGCCGCCGCATTTTTGCAGGCCATTGAAACAGGTACGCCGGCCATACCTGCAGATGAGATTTTTGAGGTGGCACGAGTCACCATTGAAGTGTCAGAGCTGTTGCGCAGTCAATGACGAGTTGGGCTATCCAAGTGCGGACTTTGTTGGAATTGGGTTTGTCAAATGTTGTACGCGTAGCTTGGTATCGTTTGGGTGTGAAGCTTGGACTTCACCCGGTTAGACGACTTCAGGCTGGCGTACCAAATGCACCATTCTTTTTACCTACAAAGGCAAATTGCGTTCCAAATGCCCCTGCAGTTTCAGCTTGGTACACGTCGACGTTATTGTTTAGCCATTTGCCAATAGCACTGACAGATGCCCCCCCCGACTGGTTAGCCAATCCCCTAAATAATCAGCGTATTCCAGAGTCCGATAGAGATTGGTGGCAAATCCCAGACTTCGATTCTGCTGTGGGTGATATAAAGCTTATTTGGGAGTTGTCGCGTATGGATTGGGCGCTCGCATTTGCACAGCGAGCTAGTCAAGGAGATATGGCTACCCTAAAACGGTTAAATGAATGGATGGCAAGCTGGTGCGCACAAAATCCGCCTTATAAAGGGCCGAATTGGAAGTGTGGCCAAGAAGCATCCATTCGTGTGATGCACCTTGCCATGGCTGCATTGATAATGGGGCAAATACGCTCTGCAACGTCTGGCTTGCTCGACTTGATACGCCTTCACTTGCAACGCATTGCGCCAACCGTTCAGTATGCTATGGCGCAGGACAATAACCATGGCACTTCCGAGGCAGCAGCATTGTTCATTGGAGGTAGTTGGTTGGACGCTTTGGGTTTTTCAGAGGGGAACCGCTGGGCGAACATGGGTCGCTTTTGGCTGGAAAATCGCTCTGAACGGCTGATTGGGCCGCACGGCAGTTTTAGTCAGTATTCGCTCAATTATCACCGTGTAATGCTGGACACCTTCTGCATGGTTGAAGTTTGGCGTCAGAAAATGGGTTTAACCCCACTTTCCACGAGTTGGATGGATAAGGCATTGGTCGCAACTGAATGGCTACGTCATATGTTGAATAAGGTGAGTGGGGACGGTCCAAATGCCGGTGCTAACGATGGCGCCCGTTTGCTGCCTTTGACTAATTCACCCTACCGCGATTATCGACCGACCGTGCAGTTGGCTATGGTTTTATTTGCCGGAAAACGAGCGTATTTACAGACAGGCTCTTGTGATACTGTATTGCAATGGCTTCGTATTGACCTCCCGCTAGTGGTAGCGCCCGCAGTTGAGAGTTACGTAGCGGACGATGGTGGTTTTGCGCTGCTCAGGCGTGGCAATGCAATGGTTATGTTACGCTACCCCCGCTTTCGTTTCCGACCCAGTCAAGCCGATGCACTTCACCTGGACCTTTGGTTGGGTGCCGACAATCTGCTGCGCGACGGTGGTACTTATAGCTACAACACTGAGCCACAATGGCTCAATTACTTTGGCGGTACAGCCAGTCACAACACAGTTCAGTTTGACGGCCGCGACCAGATGCCGCGCCTGAGCCGCTTTTTACTCGGAGATTGGTTGAAAACAGAACACCTGCAACCATTGCAGGAAGACGACCAGTCAACGCACTTTGCTGCCGGCTATTGTGATGGCTATGGGGCTCGGCATCGACGGTGCGTTAGCCTAGAAAACAATGCGTTGCTGGTGGTTGACGAAGTACAGGGTTTTGCCGATAAGGCGGTTTTGCGCTGGCGCTTGATGCCGGGCGATTGGCATTTTAAGTCGTCCTCAGACGGCGCTCGGCTCATGCTGAATGGGGGTAGTCTGCTCTTTCTTAATATATCATCTAATGCGCCCATTACGCGTTGTGAGTTGGTGAAGGGTTGGGAGTCACGCCACTACCTCGAAAAAACACCATTACCCATACTGGAGTTGGAAATTCAACAAGCCGGCACGCTGACAACGCAAATGCTCTGGACAGCATGAAGGTTATTTACTTCCATCAGCATTTTTCTACTCCAAAGGGCTCGACGGGTACTCGTTCTTATGAATTATCGCGGCACTTGCTGACGCGCGGTCACCAGGTCACTATAGTATGTGGTAGCTATGGGATGGGAGAAACTGGCCTATCTCAACCTTTTGTAGGCGGACGGCGGCACGGCACCGTAGATGGTATTGAGATCATCGAATTCGACCTCGCCTATTCGAATGTCGATGGCTTCATGAAGCGAAGCATGACGTTTGTGAAATTTGCCTTGCGTAGTATTGGCTTGGCCCTCACCGAAAAGTATGACCTCCTGTTTGCTACCTCCACCCCGTTGACTGCGGGCATACCGGGTATTTTTGCGCGATGGCTACGTGGTAAACCTTTTGTATTCGAGGTGCGAGACCTGTGGCCAGAATTGCCTCGCGCAATGGGCGCGATTCGTAACCCGTTGGTGCTCAGTGCCATTTCAGCGCTGGAGTGGTCAAGCTATCGTTCTGCGCACCGGTTAGTGGGTCTGTCGCCTGGCATTGTGGAAGGTATTGCGCGCCGTGGTGTGTCGCGCGAATGTATCACCTTAGTACCCAACGGCTGCGACTTGGGTATTTTTGCTAGTGGAGTACAGCCTTGGCGGCCATCAGAAGTGCACACGAATGATTTGATGGCATTGTTTGCCGGAACTCACGGCATGGCTAATGGTCTTGATGCTGTATTGAATGTTGCCGCTGAACTCAAGCATCGTGGGCGCGACGATATTAAGTTATTGCTTATAGGCCAGGGTAAATTCAAAGCCAGCTTGCAAGCTAGAGCTGCAGATGAGGGGCTTAACAACGTAGTGTTCCAAGATCCTGTAAACAAAGTAAAGTTAGCAGGCTTGATGGCATCTGCTGACCTGGGGTTGCAAATACTAGCTAACATTCCAGCCTTTTACTACGGCACCTCGCCAAATAAGTTTTTTGATTATATTGCCGCCGGTTTACCTGTTCTAAATAACTACCCTGGCTGGCTGGCTGATATGATTATTGAATACCGTTGCGGCTTTGTCGTGCCTCCAGATAATCCATTTGCATTCGCGGATGCACTGGAAGAGGCAGCTGCTGACCGCGATGAGCTGAAAGCTATGGGGCAACGTAGCCGTGCCCTGGCCGAAAAACAGTTTGACCGTACCAAGCTTGCAGATTTGTGGGTCGATTGGTTATCAGTTACCAAGGCCAACTTTACAGGTTGATGAATATGAAATTAATATCAAGTGATCATTCATTTATCAGGTTCGTAAGAGAGATATATGGAGAAGGTTTTATACCTCTTCATCGCCCGGTTTTTCAGGGTAACGAGCGTAAGTATCTAGTCGATTGTATTGACTCGAATTTCGTCTCATCGGTTGGAGCCAAGGTCACCGAATTCGAACAGAAGATTGCTAGTTTTACGGGTGCCAAGTTCGCTATCGCCACAGTCAATGGCACAGCTGCATTACATATAGCATTGCAGCTAGCTGGGGTTCGGTATGAAGATGAGGTAATTTCGCAAGCCTTGACCTTTATTGCTACTTGTAATGCGATAAGTTACATCGGTGCGCATCCCGTTTTTATCGATGTCGATCGTGATACCATGGGTTTGAGTCCTCGCGCATTGCGTCAATTCTTGGGGGCGCATGCGGAAATACGAGATGGTCAGACCTGGAACAAGTCGTCTGGTCGGCGTATTGCAGCGTGCGTACCCATGCATACTTTTGGGCTGCCCTGCCGTATTGAAGAGATTGCTTCCATTTGTGCTGAGTGGGGTATTGCCTTAGTTGAAGATGCCGCTGAATCTCTGGGCAGCTACGTAGGCAACCGCCATACTGGCACGTTCGGTGTATTTGGTGCACTGAGCTTTAACGGCAACAAGGTCATTACTACTGGCGGCGGCGGCATGATAATTACCGATGATGAGATCTTGGCAAAGCGCGCCAAACACATCACAACCACCGCAAAGACCCCACATCCCTACGAATTTGTACACGACGAGGTTGGTTATAACTATAGGCTACCGAATCTAAATGCTGCTTTGGGTTGTGCGCAGATGGAGCGCCTGCCGTGGATGCTTGATTTGAAGCAGCAAGTCGCCAACCGCTACCGTGACTTCTTCGGTAAAATAAATATAGATATTGTTGTACCTTTAACCGGTTACAGGACCAACAACTGGCTAAATGCCATTGTTCTGTCCGATAAAGCTGAGCGCGACTCATTTCTCTCTTACACGAATGAACATGGCATTATGACCCGTCCGATCTGGCGTTTGATGTCTGAATTAGAGATGTTCAAAAGGTTCCACCACGATGGTCTAGAAAATTCGCGTTGGCTGGAAGAGCGCGTGGTGAATATTCCTTCTAGCGTTCCAAATATAACTCTTGTCTCCGACTATGCCTGAGTTTGTTGGTAAGGGATTGAAGGCGAAGTTAGCTTATCGCGAGATAGCCCGCATTCACTTGCAGTGTATCAATAAAGGGTTTCTACCGAAGTTGGGGGAGCGATTCCTTACTTTGCTTTATAAATCGATAGATGAGGATCCGAACAGTATCATATTTGTTGAACGTAAAGAAGGGCAGGTTGTTGCGTTTGTTGCTGGCGGTCGAGGCATGAGATCAATTTATCGGCAAATGCTTTGGTACTGGCCCAATTTACTTGCAGTACTGTTACCAGCTCTATTTAATCCATTTAAATTGAAGAGGATAATTGAAATAATTATGTTTAGTCAGAGGCAAAAACTCGTTCTAAATTCTCCAAAAGCAGAATTATTCAGTATTGCTGTTTTAGATTCAGAACGCGGACGCGGTTTAGCCGCTGGTTTGTATGACGCATTAAAGCAACATTTTACTGAAAAAGGAGAATCTGCTTTTTGCATCGTGGTCGGTAATCGCCTCATTTCTGCCCACCATTTTTACCAAAGAATGGGCGCCACACCAATAGCACGACTTCAGGTTCACAAGGGGGAGCTATCTATACTATACAGACAAAATTTATCAGGATCCGTTAGCCGTTCATAGGATTTATATATTTATTACTGAAAATAGATATTGAAAATTTACATAAAATTGAATCAATTTTAATTTATATTGTTTGTAGAGTTAAAAAATAGTTAAAAATAAACTTTAAAAATATTTTATGAAAAAGTTATCGGATGCTTTGACACCAAATCTAATACAGGATTTATTATCTCAAGGATTTGTAAAACTGCCAAATTTAAAAAATTATATTAGCTTGGAGCTACTATCTGATGAGATTATTTCAGAAATTAACGGGCGCACTTTTTCTGCATTAACACCTGCGCACACAAAACTAATTGATGGTTTGGGGTTGCGAGACGATTTTGCCGCTTGTTTGTATGAAGTTGCGGTAAGTGCATTCAAATTTAAGGGAAGAATTGATAATCAGTACCATATTTCTCGTTTTGTATCTCCAGGACATTCTCGAGAGTGTTTTAGATCACATTTTGATTCACATATTTTTACTCTCGTACTTCCAATATCTATACCGCACGAAGAAGCACCATTGTGTTCTGGCGAATTATTATTAAAGCCAAATGCCAGAAGACATCCGAAAAGTGAAATTGAAAATATATGTACAAAATTATACTTTAAGCGTTATGCTTCAGAGCATTCAGTGAATATTCTCATAAAAAAGAAATTATTACTTATTGAGAAATTCACCAACATGGAGCCATTACTATTTTTGGGTATGACAACTTTGCATACAAATGCACCAGTTGCTCAATTTGTTTCCAAGCCAAGATTAACTTGTCTTGCGCACTATTTTGATCCATCCCCAAGGTTTGGGGTTGGTAACTTATTACGTTCAATTAGAGGCCGTTAAATATAACTTAGATAATTTTATGCAAAGATTTTTTGATATTTTTTTTTCTGGAATTGCGCTTTTATTTTTAGCGCCAATTTTTTTGCCTATTATTTTTTTATTGCGCATAACTGGAGAGGGTGAAGTATTTTTTTTTCAAGAGCGGATTGGTTGGCATGGACGTAAATTTCGTTTATTTAAATTTGCAACAATGCTGAAGAATAGCCCCAATATGAGCACAGGTACTGTGACAATTAAAAGTGATCCCAGGATTTTGCCTTTTGGTAAGTTTCTTAGAAAAACTAAAATAAATGAGCTTCCACAGTTAATTAATATTTTTCTTGGAGATATGAGCATTGTTGGGCCAAGACCTCTGACTACTGAAACTTTTGAGATTTATACAGCCGAAATTCAGGAATTGATCATAAAAGTAAAACCTGGTTTATCTGGCATTGGATCAATTATTTTTAGAGATGAGGAAAATATACTTATTGGGGCTGATAGCTCTTTAGATTTTTATAAAAAAAATGTAGCACCTTACAAAGGAATTTTAGAAGTTTGGTATGCATCTAACAATACAATTTTTAATTACTTCAAGATTATCGTAGTCACTGTTATTATTGTCCTTCACCCCAAAAGTCAGATTGCATGGAGTTCTTTTAAAAAGCTGCCCACTCCTCCAGCTCAACTTAAATCATTACTAAATTATCCCGGATAGCCTGAATCAAAAATTCGGATTCTGCTTATGTAATAAATTTATATAATTTTTTATTTTTTAAAATTGCCGGAATTTTTCTGTTACTTTTAGCATTTTTTATAAAACGCTTAAAATTAATAACATCTAATTTTTTTTGCTCATTCAATAGGCATATCAATACTGATTGGATAATTTATTTCTAAATGTTTAATTTCCCCTATTATTAAATTCATTATCTTCGTTTAGTTTTCGTTTTTAACAAGTATTCAAAAAAACTTTAAATTATTTAGCTATTTTCTCATTAATCCTGGATGTCAAGAATAAATTGCCTACCATTTCTACTATTAATTGTATATTGATAGTATGAAATTTTCGGTGAATTATTCTTGCCCCCAATGCGGTATTTAGATCTTTATAATGTTTGAAAAATAATATATAAAATTAAATTTTATTTGCTCTCAATTTTTGTTTTAGCCATATTTTAGGGCTGGTGAAGCATTGATTATTTGCGCAGTAATTGTTTATGGAGTCTAAATGATTTGGGATTCTTGAGTCTGGTACTGAAATCTTGAGTTCTGGCAAACCAATTCCAAGCGCCAAGCGCGCACATTGCTGCATGGTTTTGTGCCGCAGCATTCGGCGTGGCATCTCTACCCACATGGGATGATCTGTTTTCAGTTCTGCGAAGTACTCCCGCACTGTTATTGGGTGTATGAGACTTGAGCGATAAATGGTGCACTCCATCCAGATGGGAATACCCTGTTCTGTTTCGGCAGCTTGATGAAAGCTTATTCCTTGAAAACTCGGTTCACGGTGAATGAGGCTAATCCAGCCATCAATCGGGATGTAGATATCCCACTGGTTCTTTGTGTTGAGTTCCCAGGCGATGTTTCCCAAATGGGGATTGAGTTTATAGTGTTTGGCTGTGAGTAGAATGTTTTTTAACACTGCTGTGGGTACGGAAATCTCTTTGCCCCAATCCCTTAGCTCTTGGGGATCGATACTTAATACGGTAGCAACCTCGGTAATGAGGGTTTCTATTGGGGTTGGTCCGATGGGTGAATGCTGTTTACTGATTGCCCCTTTTCGTTTGGTTCCCGGTGCGTGTGAAATAGGTTTAATTGGAGCATCCCCTAACAGATCTTCGGGCAAATCGAGGATGGAGACCTTGTTCATTAATTTACTCCTTCTAATACTATCGTCTCCTTGATAGGCTCTTGGGGTTTCAATGCATCGGGGAGATCCTTCACCACAAAGCGCCGACTATTGATGACTGGGCTTTGGTAAGCCCTGATGAGTTCGGGATGCTCTAGACCCAGGCGTTTGGTATCAATCCGATAGCTGGGCTTGGGAGCTTTCCAAGTAATGACCGGTTTACCGAGGTAAGTCAGCACTTCGGCATCCGCCATGGTTTCCATGAGTTGCTGCTTAATACTATTGATTTGCTCTTCCTCAGCATGGCTTTGGGACTCCAAGGCTTTGAGCTCTTGGATTAAGGCGATCGTCTGCGGGTTGGCTTCGATTGTTTTGCCTGAAGAAGCCCTCTGAAAGAGCGCCTGGCAATCATCAATGGATTGAGGTTTGGGTGGAATATCCTTTTGTACATGCTCAGTCCAAAAGAAAGCTGCCTTTTCAAACATTAAGGATTCCAGCTCAACATCTCGGGTAACCGTATAGATCCGCAGATCCGAACCTCCCAGTAGAACAGCGACATCAATCTCAGGCAGATTGGTAATCCCTAAGTACCAGATGCACTGGCAAAGATAGGGCAGGGGAATCGCGTCCGTCCCTGGTTCACCCCAATCACTTTGACTGTAATGATTTGCAGTCTTACATTCCAAGAGCTTCTTGGCATTTAGTCTTCCGTCAGAATTAAAGAGGGGCAATTCTTTCTTCTCCAACACAAAGCGATCAATGTGTCCTACGCAAAAGGAATATGTAGGATGAATGAGACCCTGTGAATACTCAAGCAGATGCTCACCCGTGAGTAAGGCATATTCATTAGCGATAAACGATTCGGCAAACGAACCAAAGCGCAAAGCAAAACTATCTTTGGTGTCTACGCGCTTACCTGTTTTCTCCAGCCACACATCCATCGCCGAGCGGTACTTCGAAACCCCCAGAATCGCTCCAATATCGCTACCACCTAGGAAAGTAGTGCGATTGTGTGTAAAATCTTGATTATTAAGCATTTTTTAATCCTTTCATATTAATAATTAATAGATACTTAGTAATTATTACTAATAATATATTAAAAATAACTTGATTACAAGCGATCAAATTCGTGCTGCTCGAGCCTTATTGCGATGGAGTGGGAAGGACTTGGCAGATAAAACCGGCCTAGGTTTTTCTACATTGATGCGTTTAGAAGTGCTTGAGGGGGTTCCTGGTGCTCAGGCAAAAACACTAGAGATCATTCAAAAGACTTTTGAAGAGGCTGGAGTTGAATTCATCGGCACCCCTGAATCGGGGGCCGGGGTGCGGTGGAAAATCCAATGAATATTTTTAAATTACTTCAAATCTGTTTGTTCAGGCCATACGAACTACATAGTAGTCAAAATTCTGGATTTCTAATCATTTAAGACTCCCCGTCGCAAATATCGGCGGCGACCTCTCATGCAAGTTGATCATCCGTGCGGGGACTGTCGCCAAATAGGACCGGCTGTGAGATTTTGCATTTCATGATAATTTACTGGTCATACTAATCACTTGGATTTTGATGACTCTATCGAAACGTTTGATATGACATCCATTACATTTCCATTGCATCCAGCGCTGATGTATCGCAAGCGCTCTATTCGCCGTGAGGTGCGCGAAGCACTCACGCGATATCAATTTCCAAAGGATGTGTTTAAACAAGTCGAAGATATTCTAGTACGTCAAATTCGCATCTCACGGCTCATGAATCGCCATGTTCCAGCCACGCGCTTTAAAAATGCCGAGGATGTGCTCGACCATTTTGATGTAGAGCGTTTTGTGTGGCCCAAAGGTCGGGGTCGTAAAAATGAGGATCTCAAGCGAGCTCATCTGATCGCGACTTTATTTCGGGTGTGGGTGATTGGTTTTGGCGAGGAGCCCAAGATTAACAATAGGGGCTTTGCCCGCACCCCCTTTGTGCAATTTGCCCATCTGATTTTGCGCCATGAGGGCATTGGGAAGCTAGAGATGCACTTGGAAGCTTATCAAGCTTATCGCAAAAAGGTATTACAAAGCATATCAGTCACCGCAGCTTAATGGAGAGAGCAAAATCTCGCGATTAAACGGGGGGTAGTTTTGCCGATTTGGGCCTTACCAACTCTTATTTTCCTTTCTATAGTGAAGACTCATCTTCATTCATTTAAAAAGGAGCTAATATGAAAGATGCGAACGTTGTTGCAATACAAGCCATTACCGAGATCAATGGTGATGATTATGTAACCTCGAATCAAGAGCTGGTGGTCACTCAGATGCCACAAACCAAGATCGATCGTAAGCCAGCGAATAAATCGGGACCAAAGTCTCAAGCAGGTAAACAAAAATCCGCGCGCAATGCCTTTAAGAGCGGCTTTTTTAGTAAAGGCCTATTACCGTGGGAAGATGCCAAGGGCCAAGAGGCGCAGTGGAAGGCGTTAGTTGACTATTGGGGTGCGCATGACCCGGCCCGAGTGGGATTGCTGCGCGGATTGGAGTTTGCGCTCATGCAGCAAGAGCGCCTCATGGTAATCGAGCGCGATAAAATTTTAGGAGCCATGCAGTCAGTGGATATCGCCCTGGAATTTTGCCGACGCTCTGGATTATTGACGATTACCTACATGAACCTGCCCACGTGGTTTTTTAAGATTGACGATGAGGGTCAAAAAGAGTGGGCCATTGAGCTTGGGGATGTTCATGCAGAGGCGCTCCATTTAAAGGAGCATTACCACGATCGCTTAGTTGGTCGCATTGAAAAAGACTATCCGCATTTATATCGCTTCGTGATGGAACAATATAAAGCTAGCCCCTCGTTTTCGATTGCTTTAGGTCAGCTCTATAAACAGCAGAACACTATTTTGAATCTTGCAGCCCTCATTAATCAGTTGCAAGAGCGCTATCCGCATCACTTGACCTGGGCACAAGATCCCGAGCGTTATCAACTTATCATCAATGGCTTGCGATCGGAAGTCATTGAGAAGGTGGTCGACGTGGATAAAAGTATTGCGCGCGCCGCAGCGATTCAAAATCGTGTCCTCAAATCACTTGCTGGATTGGCCGCAATGAATCAGCAAGAAGTCCAGGCATCGGCCGCTAAGCGCTTATCGGAGTGAGTGTTTTAAAAAACGAACCCCTGAATTCATCAGCTAAATCAGGGGTTTAGCATTTAGCGGTTCGATCAATTGGGCAAAAGGATTAATTGGATTTTTTAGTTGATTGATTTACTGATTGATTTACTTTTGGGGGGGGCGACCTAACCAATTGGGAGTGCGAAAGGTCACGATTTGTCGATAGGTGAGGTTATAGAGAATTACAAAAACCGCGGCACTTGCCATGAGCGCTGGGGTGGAGTTCCACCATAAAAGCGCTGGAATGACGCCTAAGCTTGAGAGTACCCAAAGGTAGGGGGAGGTTTTGGCATTGGCCCAATAGGACTGATCACCAGGATGAGCCCAGCGCATAATGCGTCGATAAATGAGACTATGAAAATGCGCACCATCGGGCAGACCCGGGTTCTTACCTTGATGGACACTGCGTCGCCAAATCGTAAAGAGCGTCTCAAAAATCGGATAGGCATTGACCATGATGGCAAACCAGGGCGAGACGCTGGGATTGCGCGCCACCAACGCAATCGATAGCGCAGCAATGACAAAGCCTATGAGATAGGCTCCACCGTCACCTAAAAAAATGAGACCCCTTGGATAGTTCCAAAGAAAAAATCCTGCGATCGCCCCGATCAGAATGAATGCGAGATGCAGCACCAACGGATCACTCACTTTAAAAGCTACATAGGCAATCGCAAGGCAGGTAATGATGGCGACCATGCTGGCGAGTCCATTAAAGCCATCGATAATGTTGTAGGCATTTGAGAGCCCCGTGACTCCAAAGGCTAAAAAAAGGACTACAAACAATGAATGGTTTAGCCACACGTCAAGCGCACCAAAACCAAAGCGCATGGAGGTGATGTCAAAAAGCCATAAAAATAGAAGCCCCGCGATAAAGCCAGCCAGGAGCCGCATTTTCACACCCACGCGTTTAGTGAGATCTTCAGCAATGCCAGCGATAAAGACGGGAAGGCTAGCAAATAAAATAAGGACGAGGAGTGTGCCAAGCGTTGGGTTGACGATCCATTGGTAGAGCGTTGTAATCGCAATCCCCATCAATATGGACACGCCGCCAATACGGGGGGTGATGGCCGTATGAAACTTTTGGGGACCATCAAAATCATGATCGCCACTGACATGGTTATGCAAATGCTGATAGCGAATTACAAGGCCGGTGAGGATAGCGCTCGTTGCAAAAGAGAGGATTAATAACCACATCATTCAATTATAAAACTTATAGATAAATGCATCTGAAAATTGAGAATTTGGGATAGGTTAAGTGTCTCTTTAAGTGTTTCTAATTCCAAACGCATTATTGAGTCTCGCTCTAATTCGTACATGCGATTAGCATGATTAATGATGTGGTAAGGTGATTACTTTGTTTCGTCTTACAATGTAATTCACATAATTTTCACCAATCTCTTAATGGGCTGAATTTAGTATCCTCTGACCTAGTTTCCAAAATCACTCTGACACAATCAAGAACTAACTCATTGACTGCCTCTTTCTTATGAAACAATTCATTCGCGACCTACAGCAATATAGCTTGAACGCTTTTGTGATTGGCACACTCACTTTTTTTACCTTTCTCAGTAGTGATGCCCATGCTCAGGGATGCACAGGTGGCGTCCCAATTAATAGCGCACAAACCTCAACAGTCGTTATTTCAACCAATAATGAGTGTTTAAGTATTACTGAATCGGGCTCGATTACTGTGATTGGTCCAAGTGATAACGCGATTTATGTAAATCTAGGGGTAACCGGGGCCGGTATTAATAATGCCGGCTCGTTAACGGGTAATTTTTATGGTATCTCCAATGATGGATCGATAACAAGCCTCATTAATTCAGCAACAGCGCCCGCCATGGCCTCAATTACGGGTGGGAGTTTATGCGGCATCTATGGTTGTGCGGGCGTGGCAAATTTTGGCACGATCGGAACACTGATTAATTCTGCCAACTCATCGATTGCCGCTGGCTTGGGTGTCGGCATTGTTAGCTTTGGCTCTACTTCCTCGATCGGTATTCTTGATAATTCTGGAACGATTTCAGGCCCTGGTTTTTCGGGAATTCAAAATGAGGGCACCATCGGCTCATTAGAAAACCGAAGTGGAGGATTAATTGACGGCGATGGAGGAATATTAAATTACGGTACCGCAGCGATCATTACTACTATTACTAATGCTGGCGGTATTGTAGGTAATACCTCACAAGGAATTACAAATGAAGGAACGATTTTAAATCTTACCAATCAAAATGGCGGCGCGATTAGTGGATTTAGCACTGGAATTCATAACTCAGGAGTCGCAAGTTTAATCTCCAGGATCACCAATTCAGGACTGATTACTGGTAATTTATATGGTGTGGATAACGATGGAATGATTGGCGCCATAACAAATAATGCCAGTGGTTCTATTACTGCAGGTGGCGGCATTCTCAATCGCTCAACTGGCTCGATCGCGGTCATTGACAATTTAGGACTCATTAGCGCAACAGTTACAGCCATTGGTAATGTGACCGGCGGAAGGATTGCGTCATTAACTAATTCAGGTACGATCAGTAGCGATTCTTCGCATGCCATTGCTAATGCAGGTTCTATTAGCGCCATTGCAAATACAAGCTCCGGAATAATCAACGGTGGGGCTTATGGTATCGCTAATGATGGATCAGGAGCCATTGAATCGATTACCAATGCTGGATCAATCATTGGTCTAGTTGGTGGTATTTACAATTTCGGTAGTATTGGCACCCTCAATAATCTACAGGGTCAGGGCAATGCCAATGGAGCTTTGATTTACGATGGCCAATTGCCAGGGAACTATAACGTCATTATTAATAGCCCAACGCAATATGGACAGTTAACCGGATCTGTTGTTGGCGCCACCACATTTGGTATTTACACTGGCTCTACTGTGACAAGAGGTACCTATAGCGCAGTGCTTTCAGGATTTTCGTCAAGCAACCTCAACAACACCTCAGGCACATTCAATGGCTTTCGTTGGAGTTTAAGTAATTCATCGGCAGATATTTGGGATCTGATTGTGACCGGAGCGTCTACTGCGGACACCCAACAGTCCTTGGTGAATACAGCTTCTGTTTTACAAGGCACCTACACCTTACAAAATAGTGTGATGGTCAATGGCTTTACCTATGACTGCTCCCTATTTGATCGGCGTGGCATTTGTATCAGTGCAGGTGGTCGTAACACTACCGTTCAAGCCCAAGGGATCAATAACACGAGCGGTCTCTTGATCGCGTCCTATCGATTGAATCAAAACAATAGCCGTATTGGTGCCTGGGTGGACCAGAACCTATCCGTGAGTGGCCCGGGTACTGTGAAGTTGGGTAATAGCACTCCCATGATTGGTCTATTTGGAGTATGGAGCCAGCGTTCTGATGGCGTGGGTACTGAAGTTAAAGTCTCCGCCGCTTATGGTCAAAAAGACACCACCATTACTCGGCAAATTGTGGGTACTAGTGAAGCAGGAACTGGCAGCTCGCAACTCATTAGCCAAGGCGCTCAAGTGTTAGCGAAGTATGGTTTTGCTGTGATGCCTGATGTCGTAGTCTCCCCATACGCTGGAGTGCGCTACACCCAAAACAATATGGGTGGTTACACTGAAGCCACGAGCTCTGCTGTGACAACACCGTTGACCTACTCGGCACTGAATACTAATGCTACCACTGCACTGGCTGGTGTTGGAGCCCGTTATCAGGGTATTCCCAAGACCACGCTCTTTGCCAGCGCGGGAGTCGAAACCGATACCAATACCAGTAATGGTTCATATTCGGCAACCGGTGTGGATGGCTTAACCCCAGTGAACTTTAATCCCAATCCTGTGAAGACTAGACCCACTGCAACTGTGGGGGGTTACTACGACATCCTCAAGAATCAGCGTATTGGTGTGACAGGCATTTATCGACAAGAGCCATTCCAGGCGGTATCGACTACTACAGTCTTAGCTACGTATACGATTGGCTTCTAATGCATCGGACTTTCTTGATCAGTTCGCATTTGAAACCTTGGGTTCAGTTAGTGGATTGATTAGCAATCCGATCGAAGAAAAGATTCCAATCAATTTGCACTGAATGTGCCGAATGAAGATGGTGGGTCGGGCGAGACTCGAACTCGCGACCAACGGATTAAAAGTCCGCTGCTCTACCGACTGAGCTACCGACCCAGTGTGGTGTTGCTAGATTCAATACTGAATAAGCAAGAAATTTGCCTAATAAGAACACTGCAAGAAAAACCGCTTTAATTCATGATATTTGGCAAAACCAAGATTATAGCAAGATGTTGAAAGGCTACCTGACCCCTTTAATTTCGCCTTATGACTTGCCTTTACCTGACGATTCATTACCCCTAACCGCGCCGCGCCATGGGCGGATTTTTGGCAAAGTAATCCTTGATGCCTTCCAAAATCGCATCCGCAATCCGCTCTTGGTAGGTCTCATCATTGAGCTTTTTCTCTTCCTGGGGATTGCTAATAAACGCGGTCTCAATCAGGATCGATGGAATATCGGGGGCTTTAAGTACCGCAAAGCCCGCTTGCTCGACACGGTTCTTATGCAGTGGTGCAAAGTTACCAATGTTGCGTAAGACCGAGTTACCCACCCGTAAAGAATCGTTGATCTGCGCCGTGGTCGACATATCGAGAAGCAAGTGCGCGACTTGCTTATCCTTGGTTTTGATGTTGATGCCACCAATCAGATCCGAGGCATTTTCTTTATTGGCCATCCAGCGGGCGGCAGAACTCGTCGCCCCTTGTTGGGAGAGGGCAAAGACCGATGCCCCCTTCGCATGGGGCTGAATAAACGCATCCGCATGAATGGAGATAAAGAGATCGGCTTCCACTTGCCGTGCTTTAAAGACGCGGCGATGCAGGGGTACAAAGTAATCACCATCGCGGGTTAAAAAGGGGCGCATCGAGTCTTCTTGATCGATCTTGTTTTTTAAGCGCTTGGCAATCGAGAGAACGATGTTTTTCTCATACGAGCCGCGCGCGCCAATGGCGCCTGGATCTTCGCCACCGTGACCGGGGTCAAGTGCCACCGTAATTAAGCGCTTAAACGGAATGCGCTGGGTATTGGCAGTGGTGGCGCTTGGTGGGCTCTGTGGACTTTGTTGAGTGGTACTGGGACCACCCTTTTTACTGGGGGCGGCGTCTTTTTTGGCAAAGGCCGCAATCGGGTCTTCTTCCGTAGCCATCCCTTTTGGATTTTTCGCCTGTTCTTCTGCCAATAACTTCTCTTTTCTGGCGGACTCTTTCACCAGTTGCATGAGTGGATCGGGAGGATTAGTGGGGTAGAGATCAAAGATCAAGCGGTATTGATACTCGGCAACGGGCTCAAGGGTAAAGAGCTGGGGTTTCACCGCTTCTTTGAGATCAAATACGAGTCGCACCACCGTTGGTTGAAATTGCCCCACCCGAATTTGCGCCACGTACGGATCATTGGGTTTGACCTTCGCAACCAAATCTTTCAAGGTGGGATTGAGTTCCAAACCATCGATGTCGACCACCAATCGATCAGGACCTGTGAGTAGTTGATGAGAAATCGGCAGCGCCTTATCCGACTCCAGGGTAATGCGTGTGTAGTCCTCCGAGGGCCAAATGCGCACCCCCAAGAGTTTGGCACCGCTATTGGCTTGCACCAATTCACTTTCAGTTAGTAAGAGATAAAGCACACCCAGTGAGCCCATCGATTGCAGCCCTTGCGAAATGATCTGGCGACGTTTGGGGTTCATGGATTGATTCATGGATGAGTGCTGAGCGATTGAAGGACGGCTTCACCCGTTGGGGTCTGAGCGGTAATTTCAACTGTTCTCGCTAGTTCGGATTCTGTCTCTTGGGGATGAATCAGGGTGATCGCCAAATCCATGGTGGGCAGGGTGTGCTCGGCTTTCTCTGGCCACTCAATGATGCACAGCGTCGGGTATTCGGAATGCGTGAAGTGCTCTAAGAGACCAGCATCGACCCATTCGGCTGGGCTTTGCATGCGGTAGAGATCAAAGTGAAAGACGTGGAGTGTTTGATTGGGTAAAACCAGGATATGCTCTTCACACAGGCTATAGGTCGGACTTTTGACCTTACCCGAATAGCCCATCGCTTGGAGAAGGTAACGGGTGGCGGTGGTTTTACCTGCTCCCAGATCCCCATGAAGACTCATAAAGAGTGATTGAGGTTTATCGGGGGTGGAGGCATAGAACCCGAGGATTGCATTGGCGAGCATTTGTACCGCCTCTGCAGTAGCCTTCTCATCTTTACAATGGATCGTATGGTTGATTGCCAAGCGCGTCATGACCTCGTGCGTTCACACTCATTTAGGGATGGATTCTAAATTGCCCATGCATTCTCACGCATTTTCGCAAGAATTGCACACCCAGTGGGGAACCTTGCGTACTTGGCTAAATACCCGTGCCAAGGAGTTGGGCTTTGGGGAGGTACGAATTACCGATACCGATGTCAGTCACGCTCACCCTCATTTAGTAGAGTGGTTAAAAGAGGGTCGACATGGCCAGATGGCCTATATGGAGCGCCACAAGGATCTGCGTGCTGACCCAAGCTCTTTACAGGCAGGCGCGATTCGCAGCATTTGCCTCACCATGCCGTATTTGAGTGAGCAAAGTAGGTTACATGAGCAGTATGGGCAGCCTGAGCTGCATGAGATAGATGCGTCTTCAGTCGAGCAACTCCTTCAGTATGAAGAAAAGCGTCTCTTGGAGAGCGATCAAGCGATGGTTTCAGTCTATGCCAGAGGGCGGGACTATCACAAGGTGATTCGCTCTCGCTTACAAATCTTAGCTATGGAGCTAGAAGAAAAACTACAAGCGGCGTTCAGTGAATTGAACCATCCCCTGGAATACCGTGTCTTTACCGACTCTGCGCCACTCATGGAGGTGGAGTTGGCGCGCAAAGCCGGTTTGGGCTGGCGGGGTAAGCACACCTTGCTGCTTAATCGCGACTCCGGGTCGTTTTTCTTCTTAGGTGAAATCCTCATCAACGTCCCATTACCAATCGATGAGCCCATGGAGGCGCATTGTGGCTCGTGTCAGGCGTGCATCGACATTTGTCCCACAAATGCAATTGTTGCTCCGTATCAACTCGATGCCAGGCGTTGCATTTCGTATTTAACAATTGAGCATCGCGATGCAATTCCAGTGGAGTTTCGAAGCACCATGGGTAATCGCATTTATGGCTGCGATGATTGCCAACTCGTATGCCCCTGGAATAAATACGCCCAGCTCTCGACCGTAGCGGATTTTGGGGAGCGAAATGGATTGGGAAGCGCATCACTACTGGAACTCTGGAGCTGGAGCGAAGCCCAGTTTATCGAGCGCCATGCGGGTAGCGCCATTTTGCGCATTGGCTATGAGCGCTGGCGACGCAATCTAGCCGTTGCTCTGGGAAATGCTTTGGCATCGAATCTTGATGATGAAGTAAAGAGGGAGATTGTTTGGCACTTACAAGAGGCCTTACCGAGCGCCAGCCCATTGGTAGCCGAGCATATCTCTTGGGCGCTCAGTCGAGATGGCTCACGAGATCCCCAAGGGTCAAGCCGCTAAAATAGGGTAGATCCACTATGAGTACACCGCCCACCCATTCGAACGATGTATCTAAAACGGGTGCTGAGCGTCCGGCTGATCGGGTGGTGAGCGAAATCGATGCGCTCGAGTCTCATGAGAAGGCGCTTCAATCGCCATCTAATTCACCTATCACTCCGCGCTTTACTAGCGCGCACGATGCCTTTTGGAGTGGGGTGCGCGATGCGCGAGGTGCCCCTGCCATGGTGCTCTTTGCTGGCATGGTGGGCTTTGGGGCGATGGGGCGCACCAATGGCTTTGATCTGTGGTTTACCACCGCAACGAGCTTTTTGATGTTTGCTCTTCCCGGTCAGATTGTGATGCTCGAGATGATTTTAGTAGGCGCTTCATCGCTCACGATTGCGCTTGCGACCACTCTCACCGCAACCCGCTTTGTGACCATGACCGCCACGTTGTTTCCGATGCTCCATGAGCGCGATCGCAATAAGGCGCTCTATGCCAAAGTGCACCTTCTAGCAATGACTGCCTGGGCAGTTTCTTTGAAAGAATTCCAAACGATTGAACCTAAGCATCGTCTAAGTTACTTTGTAGGGCTTGGGATCTTGTGCTGGTTAATTTCAGTACCGGGTACGATTGTGGGGTTTTTAATTGCGGGCTCGGTCCCCATGCCCATTACTTTGGGCCTCATTTTTATTAATCCCCTCTTTTTTTTACTCACCTTTACCGAGATTAAGGTGAGTGGCTATCGCCTAGCCATTCTTCTAGGCAGCATTGCCGGCCCCATCTGTTATGTGCTCGATCGCGATACGAGCCTGTTAACCGCGGGACTCATTGGCGGTACGCTGGCCTACTGGATTGATCGGCGTTGGATCAGGCGCTATGACCGAAAGGTGTCCTCATGAGTGTGACAGCATCTCTAGCCCAAAACCTCGATACCGCCTTTGCGATTCAACAGGGGTGGGGCGCATGGCTTGCGCTTTTGGCGGCATCGCTAGGAACTTATGTGTGCCGCGCGGTGGGGGTGATGCTCTCGGGGCAAGTCAGCCAAGATAGCGAGTTCTTTCGCTGGCTCTCGGCAGTGACCTATGCGATGGTGGCAGCACTCACGATTCGCTTGATTTTTTTACCGATTGGGCTCTTAGCTACAGTGCCGCTCTATCTGCGTATTCTGGTCTGCATCTTGGCTCTGGGGGTAATGCTCTCCAATCCCAATCGGCGTTTGGTGCCGGCATTGCTCACCGGTACTTTATTGATGGTCACGATTGGTGTGATGCGGTAATTCGTGACCCCAATCTCTAAGTTACTCGACTTAATTCAAATGCTGTTCTAGAACTTTCGCAATATGCACTGCCTCGCGACTTGCCCCATCGGCGATTTGGTGACGACAGCTAGTACCGTCGGCGACCACCATTGCGTTGGGCTCTTTGCGAATACGCGGTAACAAACTGAGCTCCGCCATTTGTTTGGAAGCCTCGATATGCTCCACCTCATACCCGAAGCTGCCCGCCATGCCACAGCACGAGGATTCAATCAGCTGGGGGTTGGCATTCGGAATGAGTTTCAGTAATTCAAGGGCGGGGCTCACGGCCGCAAAGGCTTTCTGATGGCAATGGCCATGTACCAAAATCGGCTGTGCGGACTCTTTGAAGTTCGGCACAAACCGATTGGCTTTGTGTTCGCTGGCTAAAAACTCTTCAAGGAGTTGGGCATGCTTACTCACGACTTGCGCAGACTCACCCAGACCCATGGTGAGCGCTTCATCGCGAAGCGTAAATAAGCAAGAGGGCTCTAGACCCACAATTGCTATTCCTTCGTTTGCATAGGCTGCTAAATGGTTAACAAGTGCTGAGAGTCGTGTCTTCGCTTCATTGACCATACCGGATGCTAAGTAGGTGCGACCACAGCAAAATGGCTTTTGTTCATCTTGATCGTTTGCAGGTTGCGCCACATGAACCGCGTAGCCTGACTTTTGCAAGAGTGCGAGCGCCGCTTGCAAGTTCTCGTTCTCAAAATAGGCGTTAAAGGTATCGGCAAAGAGCACGACGCGTTTGTCGTGCTTGGCGAGTTCCTCAGGCGTTGCAAATGGCAGGGGTGCTTGATTCCAAAAATGCTTGCTCTTCCACGTCGGTAAGGAGCGCTGGGCGCTAATTCCGGTAAGCCACTCTTGGAGCTTGGCTAAAAGTGGGGTGTGATTACGCAGATTCATGAGCGCGGGCAAACCAGGAATGCGTGCAATGATGGGGGCGTAGTTCGGCAAGTGGGCGACTAAGCGATCACGTAGGGTATGACCAAAGCGCTCTTTGTATTGCGCCAAATACTCAATTTTCATTTTGGCCATATCCACGCCCGTGGGGCACTCGCGTTTGCAGCCTTTGCAACTCACGCATAAATCCATTACTTCTTTAACTGCCTGGGTGGCCAGTGGCAAATGGGCAGGAGGAGTATCACTCGTACTCGTAATTTGCCCTGAGATCGCAAGACGTAAGGTGTTGGCACGACCGCGGGTGAGGTCTTTTTCATTGCGGGTGATGCGATAACTCGGGCACATCACATCGGCATCAAACTTACGGCAATGCCCGTTGTTATTGCACATCTCAATCGCTTTGGCTAGGCCTTGCGCAGGATCGCCACCGGTACCTGCCGCGGTGACGACTTCGGTCACGGGATTGTTTTGTACATTCCAGGCGGACCAATCGAGCTTCGGTTGAACAGTAATGACCTGATAGGAAGGTGGATAGCGAAAGTAGGTGCTGTCATCCATCTTTGGGGGATTGACGATCTTGCCGGGATTAAGAAGCCCTTTGGGATCAAATTGTGTTTTGATCTTGGCAAGCGCCTCGGTAATCTTGGGACCAAATTGCCAGCTAATCCACTCCCCCCGGCACAGACCATCGCCATGCTCGCCACTAAAGGCACCTTTGTATTTGCGCACGAGCTCAGCCGCTTCTTCTGCAATCGCGCGCATCTTCAGAGCCCCATCGCGGCGCATATCCAGTATTGGGCGCACATGCAGGGTGCCGACTGAAGCGTGCGCATACCAGGTACCGCGCGAGCCATACTTACTAAAGACCTCGGTCAGGGCTTGGGTGTAGTCGGCCAAGTGCTCCAGAGGCACAGCGCAATCCTCAATGAAGCTCACAGGCTTACCATCTCCCTTGAGACTCATCATGATATTGAGTCCTGCTTTACGCACTTCCCACAAGTTCTTTTGCATCGCCGCGTCGGGCATCATCACGACCGACCCAGGTAAACCCAGATCACTCATGAGCGCATCGAGCTCTTGAAGTTTTTGTAAGAGTGGAGCGTGCTCGTCGCCGCTAAACTCCACGAGCAAAATGGCATCGACTGTTTTGGCGTTCGCATCAACGAGCGCGGTCTCAATGGTTTTACGAAATGCGGGGTTATTGCGCGAGAGGTCGATCATGGTGCGATCGACGAGCTCCACGGCGGTGGGTCCCAACTTCACGATGTGCTGGGCGCTATCCATCGCTTGATAAAAACTCGCAAAGTTTACGACCCCTAAGACCTTGTGTTTGGGCAAGCGCGCAAGTTTGAGTGTTAAGGATTTGAAATAGGCGAGAGTACCTTCACTACCTACGAGTAAATGAGCAAGATTGACACTGTTATCTAAGGTGTAAGGCAACTCACTTTGCGGATGAAAGACATCTAAGTTGTAGCCTGCTACTCGGCGCATCACTTTAGGCCAATGTGCGTCAATCTCGGGCTTGAGATCGTCCACCAGGTGCTTAACGTAATCCCCTAACACTTTGGCACGGCCCATGCTTTCTGAATAAGGACCAAAGTTGGCGAGCTCTCCATCAGCAAGCCAGGCATTAATCCCTAAAACGTTGTGCACCATATTGCCATATGCAATAGAGCGGCTGCCACACGAGTTATTGCCTGCCATACCGCCGATGGTCGCTTGGGCTGCTGTGGAGACATCAACCGGATACCAAAGTCCATGGGGTTTAAGGTGGGCATTGAGATGATCCAGCACCATACCTGGTTCTACCTCTACCGTGGCGCGATCCGGATCACTGAGATCGGAAGAGAGGATCTTACGAAAGTGTTTGCTGTTATCAATCACGAGTGCAGCACCCGTGGTCTGGCCGCATTGACTGGTGCCGCCGCCTCTGGGTAAAACGGGAATACCTGACTCGTTCGCAACCTCAAGGGCCGCTTCAATGTCCTGCGCCGATTTAGGAACGAGAACTGCTACCGGAAACTGTTGGTAGATTGATGCGTCGGTTGCGTAGCGCCCACGACTAGCACCATCAACCAAGACCTCGCCCTCAACATGCTGTTGGAGCTTGGTGGAAATCTCAGGCGGCAGGCTGCTTAGAGTAAAGCTGGGATCGGGTGCAATTTTGGTCATGAAGGCAGGCTATTAGTGGGGTGATTGATGCGCAATGACATAGAACAATATTTGGTAAAAATGATTGTAGTGATTTAAGTGCTACTTTTCAGGGGTGCAAGGATCCCTTTGCCGACTATGGGCAAGGAACTACTCAGGAATTGTTTATACTATTTCAGGTATATTTTTCTTATGCACAATGTTAAAAAATGCTCATAGTTGGAAGATGAAGAAAAGAGAAATGGGCGGTACTGAAATTACCCGAGGATCGAAAAATGTGTATGCAGATCTAGGTTTGCCTGACGCTGACAAACTCAAGATTAAGACTGATCTGGTCATTCAAATTATTAAAGCGATTGAGCGCCTTCAGTTGACTCAGGCTGAAGCTGCGCAACGAATGGGTATTTCACAGCCAAAAGTTTCCGCCATGATTAATGGAGACTTCTCTAATTTGTCCGAGCGCAAGCTGATGGACTGTCTCACCTGCCTTGGTTACAACATTGAGATTCGGGTAAAACCAGTTAGAAAGCCAATTGGGAGTTTGCGGGTGGCTATTGCCTAGGCTGATAAGAACCGTGGCAGAATGATCCTAAAGAAAGAATCAAAATACCAAGGAGACCACCATGCTAGCCAATAAACCCTATTTGCGCCAAGTCGATGTGCAAAAGATCTTAGACGCTGCCAATGCCCATGCCGAGAAACACAACTGGGCGGTCACCATTGCCGTGTGCGATGACGGCGGGCATTTGCTGGGGCTGATTCGTCGTGATGGCTGCGCTCCGGTGTCGTCCTATATTGCGCAAGACAAGGCGCGCTCTGCAGCGATGGGTAAGCGTGAGAGTAAGGTGTATGAGGATATTATTAATAACGGCCGAACTGCCTTTGCGACCGTACCCCACATTAAGGGCATGCTCGAGGGCGGGGTCAATATCGATGTGGATGGGTACACCATCGGTGCGGTCGGCGTCTCTGGCGTGAAGTCAGCCGATGATGCAGGCATTGCTCGAGCCGGCATCGCCGCGATTTTGTCCTAAATCAAAGCCAAATCTACCTTGTAAGCCAAGCCACATCTAGTAGTGAGCCGTATTTTTGAAAATACGGCTCAAAATATGAGCCGTATCAGCTATAATACGGCTCATGGTACTCACACATTCGTCAAAAAAAACCTATATCTGGCAATTGCCAGGATGGCCAAACTTTCAAATCGATCATGATCGCTTGGAGTCTCTGATAACCAGTGCTCGCCAAGCCCAAGGAATGATTATTGGCAAGGCATCCGCCATTGGCTTAACGGCTATCGCTGATGTTCATCAACAGCTTTGGATTGATGAGGTGATTGCTACCTCAGCGATCGAGGGCGAGCAATTAAATCCAGACTCTGTGCGTTCATCGGTATTAAGAAAACTAGGAATGGAGTATCAGGCTATTTCTGACCCACGTTCAGAAATGATTGATGGACTGGTCGCCATCATGGATGATGCGTTAACGCATCACGATGAAGAGCTTAATCATGAACGGTTGTGTTCGTGGCATCGTGCAATCTTTTCAAATGAGCGCTCGATTAAAGCAATGCGGGTTGGCGGTTATCGTACTCATACAGAGCTCATGCAAATTGTGAGCGGTTTGTATCGCAAAGAGAAGGTGCACTACATCGCACCACCTTCGGAAGAGGTGCATGGTCAGATGGATCAGTTTCTGAATTGGTTTGAGCTCACTCGTCCAAATATCAAACGGCGCAAAGCAGAATCTTTGGATGGTTTGTGTCGGGCTGCCATTGCTCATTTATGGTTTGAATCCATTCATCCGTTTGAGGATGGTAATGGTCGCCTTGGGCGAGTTATCTTGGATATGGCTCTCGCGCAGGATTACCCGCATTCGATGCGAATTTACAGTATCTCCAATCAAATTATGCGAAATCGTTCTTCGTACTACGATGCGCTTGAAGAGGCGCAGTCGGGAGATTTAGAAATTACTAATTGGTTGATTTGGTTTTTAAACACATTCATTAAATCATGCAAAACATCCTCACAATTTATTGATGATGCGATCGCAAAATCGCAATTTTGGCAAATGCATGCCAATCGAGGGTTGAGTGAACGACATCGCAAGGTGATTCAAAAACTGATCGAGGCGGGCGATGGCGGATTTCTTGGCGGCCTTACCGCTGAAAAGTATCAAAAAATCACCAAGGTATCTAAAGCGACTGCAACTCGCGACCTTGGGATTCTCAAGGAATGGGGCATCTTATTTACTAGCGGGGAAGGTAAAGCCACGCGCTATTACCTGAAATTAGGTAATTGGCAGCATGGGCTTGAAAGGAGTAATTCCTTGCAAGCAGGAGAAGCCCTGTAAAATCAAGGGGTGTCTACAAAAACTGATCCAAACCTACCCGATTCGGGTAATGCGCCCAGCGCCAATTTTGCTGATTTCCAATTAGATCCCAAGATCCTCAAAGCGGTTGAGGAGCAGGGCTATACCCAAGCAACCCCAATTCAGGCCAAGGCGATTCCAGTCGTCCTAGAAGGTCGGGATGTGATGGGCGCAGCCCAAACTGGAACTGGTAAAACCGCCGCCTTTACCTTGCCGATTATTCAGAAGCTCTTGCCTCAGGCGAATACGAGTACTTCGCCTGCGCGCCATCCTATTCGGGCCTTAATTTTGACCCCGACCCGAGAGTTAAGCGATCAGGTGGCTGATAACGCGAGCCTCTATGCCAAATTTACGGATCTACGCACGGCCGTTGTATTTGGTGGTGTTGACATCAAACCTCAAACAGCCTTGCTGCGATCGGGGGTAGAGATTTTGATTGCAACCCCTGGGCGTTTACTCGATCACATCACCAGTAAAACGGCCGATTTGTCACAAGTGCAACTTTTGGTATTGGATGAGGCTGATCGCATGCTCGATATGGGCTTTTTGCCCGACCTGCAACGCATCATCAATTTAATCCCCGCACAGCGCCAGACCCTATTGTTCTCTGCCACCTTTTCTCCAGAGATTAAGAAGCTCGCTCAAACCTACTTACGCAATCCCGTGACCATTGAAGTGGCTCGGCAAAATGCCGCAGCCGATACGGTCAATCAAGTGGTGCACTTGGTACCCTCCGAACATAAGCGTGCAGCCATCGTGGCAATATTGCAAAACCGGGTGAAGGCGGGCTTAAGTCGCCAGTGCATCATCTTTACTAATAGCCGAATGGGTTGCGCTCGGTTGGCGACTGCATTAGAGCGCGATGGCATCAAAGCGGCTGCGATTCATGGGGATAAGAGCCAAACCGAACGGATGGCAACTTTGGAAGCCTTTAAGACTGGCGCGATTGATGCCTTAGTTGCTACCGATGTTGCGGCACGTGGCTTAGATATTGCCGATATGCCGTGCGTGATTAATCATGAGCTGCCCTTTAATGCGGAAGACTTCATTCATCGAATTGGTCGCACTGGCCGTGCTGGTAGCAAAGGTGATGCAATTGCCTTAGTCGATGATAGTGAAAAGCGCTTACTCGAGGATATTGAGAAGCTTATGAAGCGCAAACTCACGATTGCGCGATTACCCACGAGTGAGCGAGAGGGTAAAAGTGGTGGCTCTAAACCGATTGCAGCCGACCCATTTTTCTACATGCCTTATGAGCCTGGGCAAATCACGGCAGCACCAAAGCAAGAGCCAACGAGTGCGCCGGTTAAACCAAACTCGAACTCAAAAAAGCCAGTGCTTGGCGCGCTCTTGGGCGGAATCAAAAAATAGTTTTATACCCCTTCCTTTGAAGTCTTAAAAAATGGGGGCTTGGATTCAAATCATGGAATTCGTCAGAAAGCATATTCTGTTCGTTGAAGGGGGTTTACCCACCCCACAAATGGATGCGGGGTCATTGGCTAATCTAGAGCTCATTACCCTCATCCAATCGCAGGGCCATCGGGTGAGTTATCTCTTTACGGGGCATCACCCCATGGGCGCGCGTCACGCACTCATCGATCTGGGATGCAAGCTCATCGATGGGGTAGGCTTTACACGCGCTCAGCAACAGACTCTATTCAAAGAACAAGGGTTTGATGCGGCCATCCTCTCACGCCCTGGGCCGGCACTGCAATGGATCGATGCTTTAAAGGCGCTTGCGATTCCCACCGTTTATTTTGGGCATGATCTGCACCACGTTCGACTCGAGCGTGAGTATGCGCTTCATTTGGAAACCGCGCCGCAACCCAAATTGCTGCAATCGTGTTTGGTGCATAAATCGATTGAGCGTCATTTGTGGGCGCTGGCCGATGTGGTGGTCTACCCAACATCTTGGGAATGCGATTACGTTATGACGCACTGTGGCCGCACCCATGCGCTCCCCATGCCGATTTACGATGGTGAGGCGATGGCGCATCTCCAACCGCAGATCGCAAGTATCGTTGCGCAGGTGCAGACCAACGACGGCAAGCCATATCCTCTTCTCTTTGTGGGTGGCTCGCATCATGGCCCTAACCGTGATGGTCTTCTTTGGTTCGTGCGCGATGTAGCACCTTTACTGACGCTACCCATGGAATTACGGGTCGTGGGCCAGTGGGATTGCGAGGCAATGCAACAACTTAACGATGCAGCGCACGGTGCATGGCGCGGCGATCAGCGCTTGTCCTTTTGCGGCTCGCTAACGAAGGAAGAGTTATTACATCAGTACGCCACTGCGTCTTTAGTGATTGCGCCGCTGCGCTATGGAGCAGGGCTTAAACGCAAGGTGGTTGAAGCATTGCTGTTTGAGCGCCCCTTACTCACAACCCCGATGGGGGTAGAAGGAATCGAGCTAGCACCTAGCCAATTGGAGCAGGTATGTAGTCCACTGGATCCCAAGGCCTTTGCCAAGGCTGTGGAGGCCCACTTGCAATTACCGCCATCAGTCCATCAGGCGCGCTCTCAAGATATTGCTCGCCAGATTGCTAGGCAGTTTTCTAAGACCCAGCGTTTAGCAAGTCTTGCGCAAATCTTTGCTATGCTAAGACTTTACTAATTTTGGGTTTTCACACTATTTGAGTTTATGAGTACTGCCTACGAAATCAATACCCCGCACGTGATTTCTGAGTCACTTGGCAATGAGACCGTCATCATTAATCTAGAGACCGGTACCTACCATCATTTAAATGGCAACGCCGCGCGCATTTGGCAACACTTGCAGCATGCGATCACCACCGACACCTTGGTACAGGGAATGGCGGCGGGTAGTCCAGAGCGTGCGTCCACCCTGACCCAGGCTCTTCCTGATTTTCTTGCGCAATTGGTGGATCAAGGCCTGATTCGCGAAAGTACTTGCGAGCCAACTGCGCACGCTTGCCCAGCCATTACGCTCGATGACAGTGCCTTGGTGTGTGAGAGTTTTACCGATATGCAAGATTTATTGGGCTTGGATCCCATTCATGAGGCCGATCCGAACGCTGGCTGGCCACATCAGCCACCGACCTAATTGGTTTGAACGCATTATTTGCGCAGCTAGCCACCACTTTGCGTGATCCGATCGCAAAGGCGATCTCCTTCTCAGAGCAACTATTTGGTGAGCACCGTTTTTCCTTTCGCATCAGTCCCGATTGGCCCCACCAGGCAATTCGTGGCGCTCTTTTTGGGACCCAAGATCAGAGCGCGCCAGTCCAATCGGATTGGCAGGTCTTGGCATTAACCGTAACGCAAGAGTATCTGACCGAGCTTATAAAGCCCTACGATCGCAATCGCTATGGGCAATTCATCATGGCCGAAGCTGCGCAAGGTGAAGAAGGGGTTTTAAGGCAGATGGCGTTTTACGACCCACTGGCAAAGTCGCTAAGAGCCTATGATTTTGATTCTCAGATTGCTTACATCCTAGTGACTCCAGCGCATGCATTTGCCGAGTGGGAGATTTTTAGTCCCTTTAAAGAGTTTTGGCATTACTGGGCCCTCATGCATGATTCAATCCTGGTGCACTCAGGGGTGGTGTGTCAAGCAGATGGTGCACTCGTGATCTTAGGTCCGGGCGGGGCAGGCAAGTCAACCACCACCTTATCCTGCGTAGAATATGACATGCAAACGACGGGCGATGACTTTAATCTATTGTCGATGGTCGATGGACGGGTTTGTGCTTATCCTCTTTTTCGAACCATCAAGGCAAAAGTGGGTAACTCCCTCATTACCAGCTTTGGTTGCTTATCCCGCTGGCCCTCGCAGACCTATGCCGCAGATCAGAAAACGATTTACTTTCCACCAAGCACTGATGCCATATGGCAAAAAAAGGCAGCGCAAGTGCTCGCTTTTTTAGAGCCTCAGTGGCTAAGTCAGGATTTGCCGCGCACCCCAGCCGCTATCCCCGCTATCCAAAGTGCGGTGAGCGCTATTTTGCAACACCCGTATTTAGCAGAGCGCTATTTGCAGCGCATGAGCGCCATGCTGGCGCAATGCCCAAGGCACACCCTGCATTTGTCCGCGCAACCCCAGGATAATGTGGCGCGCATTCGTGCTTTGATGGCGACTCTTCGGTCATAAGAGCGATGCACCAGGTCAGCGTCATTATCCCGGTGTTTAATCCCACTGAGCACCTAGCGGAGTGTGTGGCGAGCGTCTTGCAGCAAGAGTACGCTCCTTTTGAAATCATCCTCGTTGACGATGGCTCCAATAATCACTGCCTTGCGACGCTAGAGACGACTTGGCCAGACGAGCTTGTGCGGGTATTGCGGCTCGAGCGCAATCAAGGCGTTGCCCACGCTCGCAATTGGGGTGTGCAACACGCGTGCGGTGAGTATTTGGCATTTATCGATCAAGACGATTTATGGCCACCCCATAAATTACGCCTCCAGCTTGAGTATTTGGATGCGCATCCTGCTATGGATTTTGTGATTGGTCAGCAGGTGTATTTTTTATCCGCCGAACAAACCCAGGCACCCCCGTGGTTGCGCCGTGATTTACTGCAAAGGAGTTTGCCAGGGTATTTGCCGGGCACTCTGTTAGTGCGTAAAGATCGTTTTGTGACGGTTGGCTTTTTTAATGAGGCCCTGGTATCGGGTACCGATGATGTGGACTGGTTTTTTCGGGCAAAGGATCGGGGTATGCAAAGTAGTATGCTAGCCGATGATCTTTTATACAAACGCGTGCATGGCAATAATTTAAGTCAACAGGTTACTCGGCATCAGCAGGAGTTATTGCGCGTGGTGGCTGCGAGCATTGCGCGTCAGAAAAACACGGATAAATAATGCCAATCTCTGTGATCATGCCGTGCTACAACGCCGCTCTGTATATCGAAGAGGCGATTGCCTCGGTCTTAGCGCAGGGCGATTGGGTGGGTGAACTGATTGTGATTGATGATGCTAGTACCGATGACAGCGCCAAGCGCGTTTTGCACCTTGCGCACCCGAAAATTCAGCTGCTACGTCGAACCACCAATGGTGGTATTGCATTGGCGCGCAATCAAGGGATTGCGGCAAGTTCGAACGAGTACTTGGCGTTTTTAGATGCCGATGATTGGTGGCCAATGCAGCGTTTAGCAAGGATGCGCGCCGCTTTGGCTGATGGGCAGTGGTGCTTTGGTCAGATTGAGCATTTTTATTCCCCCGAATTGCAGCCAATACCCACTAAACCCTTGCCACCGATCCAAACCGGTTATTTTGCAAGTGCGATGCTCGCGCGCCGCTCATTTTTTGAGCGCGTTGGAGTATTTAATCCCCAATTGCGCGTGGGGGAGTTTATCGATTGGTTTGATCGTGCTCGCACGATTGCGCCCGATCCAGTCCTCCTAAAGGAAGTGGTTTTAAGGCGCCGCATTCATCGAAGTAATTCATCATTAACGAGCCAGCAGCATGTCCGTGACTATCTCAAGGTGGCTGCCTTAGCGATTGCACGAAAGCGTTCATTGTGAGTTCGAGACCCGAATACCTTGCCCTAATGGTTGAGTGCCACCAAGGGCAATTTGCCGATGCAGCACTTCGCATCACCAAGCAATTGCAACGCAGCGATGGTGCAGTGACTGCGCAGGTGATGGCAGCTCATTTTGCCTTGCGCCAAGCGCAATTTTCCAAAGCCCAATGGTTCATTGATGCGGCCCTCGCTAAGGATCCTTCAGACCAGGCAATTTATGCCGAGGAGCTTTTATACCTCTTTACTCAAAGTGATTACGCTAGGCTTTGGCAAAAATGGAATTTAGCAGTTGTCGCGGCCGCTCCAGCGCAGCACCCCATTCACGTGCTGGCACAAATCATGGAGCTTCTGAGTGCCGATGCCCCGCGTGATAGAGTCCTGCAAAAACTCAAGACTCATCCATTTACGACCATGGCTATGCATTTGCCATGTTTTGCATTTTTAGCAAAAGCGGATCCGCACATGCCGGCGTTGGATTTTGAAGCCGAGCTAGGAATGCAAACATTACGTAGCGTAGAGGATCTCATTGCCAAAACCGATTACCTCATGGCCTTGGCGGTGGCCCGCTGGGCCGCACACCTTGCTCCCAATGATGCCAATGCCTTTGCGGCTTTGGGGCTAGCGGAGCTTGTCAACGGCTTTGATACCTTGGCCGATCGCTATTTGCATGAAGCGGAATTTCGTCAAGCAAGCGATATGCCTCTTGTGAATTTGTATCGCTATCGGATCTTTATGAAGCAGGGCCGGTGGACAGATGCCACCATCATGGCCCAAGCGCTCATGGCCCAGCAGGCACTGGCTTGGACAGAGTGTCTGAGTTATCTCGACTATGCGCTTTGCCAACATGAGATTGCCTTATTTGAGGCGGGAGTCGAGTGGTTTAGTCAGCACTTTAAAGACGATGCCCGCTTGCCATCGGCTTTGGCGTACTTCGAATTGCGCCAAGCGCTCGATGCTAAGCGCATCAGTTCCTCTGAAGCCCTAGCTCGCTTGGCGCACACCGCCTGGCAAAGCAATGCTTGTGCCCATTATTTGAAGGCGCAACTTTTAGAGCCCGATGATCCGAGAGCAGCGCAAGCCGCGGCCATGATGGCCATCGCGCTTGATCCCTATTATCCCGCCGCCCAACGCTGGCAAGCGCAAGTGGCGACTAATCCGGCAGCGCTCGAGTGGATGGGGATTTTTATTCCAAAAAATCATGAAGGAGCGGCTTGGCCAAGTCCCCAGCATGAAGCGCTATTGCAACTCATTTTTGATACACCGCGTGCGGAGCTGAGTTCACGTTGGGCTCAGTTGATAGAAGCGAATCCCGTTAGCGGATTGGATGCGGGTGCAAATCGCTTGTTGCCGTTTTTGCATAAACGCTTTGAGACCGATATGGTGGCGCTTAACGGATCCAATCAGGCGCTTTTAAAAGGGGTTTGGAAAAAAAGTTTTTTTGAAAACGCCACACGCTTAGCAACGCTTTTGGAGCTGCAGAGGCATTTTCAAAAGGAAGCAATTGATCTCGTGCTGTTAAAAGGGATTGGTAATGCCATTGATCTTTATGGCGACTTGGGATCGCGGCCCATGGCCGATTTGGATATTCTGATTAAGCCCGCAGAAGTCGCGGCCACGCATCAACTGCTCACTCGGCTTGGCTGGAGCAGTGATGATCCACCCGTTGCTCCCCGAGTGCGCTTTCAATATGCAAGCACCTATCGCCATCCTGGCGGTGCGATGGTGGATATTCATTGGCGACCGTGTGAAGATTTTGTGAGTGATATTTACGACCCTGCCGATTTAGGGGAGTTGCATGCGATTGTGGTGCAAGGCCAAACCTTTGCGGTGCTCAATCCCACCTTGAATTTATTAACCACCATCTTGCACGGGGTAGCATGGAATCATCTTCCACCGGTGCGTTGGGTCTGCGATGCCCGCTTAATTTTGCATAAATACCAAGCTCAGATTGATTGGGGGCTCATGCATAGCTTGGCTATGAAGTATCACTGCTTAGAGGTCTTGGTCTTGGGTTTGCAATACCTGCAGCGGCATTTACCGCAGCCGCTAAGTTTGCCGCCGCCCATGGAGCTTGCGCTCCTGAGCGATTACTCCCAATCACCATTAATTCGGGTGCGGACCCAGTCACGCTCGCGCTTAGCCAATGCGGAAGAGATCATCGCTACCGTAGAGTTGTGGCGCAAGAAAGTGACGCTTGGCGCACACGATCGCATCATCGCCACGGGCGGAGAAGCGCCTCAATACGTGCGAACGCGATGTGAGTTGCGTGAAATTCCTTGGTTAGCGCAGTATGACCCAGGCTTTGGAGATCGCTATTTTGGGGATCAGGTGGCCGCTTACAATCTCATTACTATTGATGGGGCACACTCGTGTGTGTTGCGCCTCAATGCCCGCTATTGACGCGATTGATTAAGAAGAGCCATGGCACAATCATCGTCACCTCCTACAATGCCTCCATCCTTAGAGGCGGCCGATCGCTTCTTTGAAGCTCAGGAGTATGGCAAAGCAAAGCTCATTTATGAGACGCTCATTCATGAGCGCGCATCTCCTGCCAAGGTGTGGCAGCGCTTAAGCGTGATTGCTCTGATCGAGGGCCATTTAAATCACGCTTTGGACTATGCCTTAGAAGCCCACAAGCGAGACCCAAAAGATTCCACCACCATTTTGAACTTAGCCGAGCTTAATCGGCGCTTGGGAAAGTTAGCCGATGCCTTGCATTGGGCTCAATTTGCGATCACGCATTTTTCGCACGACCCGGTGGCCCATTACAACCTTGCGAGCGTTCATTTGGACCTGCAAGACGATCTTAAAGCGCAGGAGGCCTTGATTGAGGCTACGCGCTTGCAACCAAACCATAGCCTGGCTTGGAATAATTTGGGGTCGGTCTATCAACGGCGTAGTTTATTTGAAGAGGCTTATGAAGCATATGCCATGGCAGTGCAGATTAACCCCAGCCATGCAGAAGCCCAATGCAATAAGGGCTCGATTTTGTATCAGCGCAAGCAACTCGAAGCAGCCCGTGCCTGCACGGAGTTGGCCCTCCAAGCGCGCCCCAATTTTTTAGAGGCCAAAAACAATCTCAAACACATGATTGATCCTCAGGGCGGGGCACCTTACTTGATGGCCCTTGCGGGTTTGGCAAGCGGCTTTCAAAATCAACAACGGCATCTCGCTGTGATTGAGTTATTGCAATCGGAAGTGCAAACTGGTGGCGCGCTTGCTGAAATGGCGCAGCTGTGGCACTTATTGGGAATCTCGTATTACAAATTAAATCAATTTGCGAGCGCTTACCAATGCTATCAAGAGGCGATCGCTATTGCACCACGTTTTCCTGGAGCCCTCAATAGCCTCGGGTTTTTGTTGCAAGACATGCGGCTGTATGAGGATGCGAAGTTGGCTTTTGAGGATGCACTTCGATTGGAACCAAGCTCGGATATGGCAAGACTTAATCTGGGCCTTTTGCAACTCAAGTTAGGTGAGTGGGAAGCGGGTTGGGACAATTATGAATCGCGTTGGACGGGTTCAGCCGAGGCAATCAATCAAACGCAAGTCAAACCCAATCTGGCGCTCCCAGTCTGGGATGGGGCACAAGGAGCAGAACATAAGAGGATTCTCGTGCTAGCAGAGCAGGGGTTTGGAGACGCGATCCAGTTTTGCCGTTACCTGCAGGTACTGCAAACGCGAGCTCAGCATATTAGTTTTCATGTTCCAGACGCGTTGCGACGTTTAATGGAATGGTCATTCCCAAATGTGGATATTCGCTCCTTGATACCAGCTCGTCTAGATCCATGGAGTGCTTACATTCCACTACTATCCTTGCCCCGTATTTTTCAAACGCGACTTGAAACCATCCCGGCTGCCACTCCTTATTTACAGGTGCCCACTATTTTTAAAGAGTTCTGGCAACGCCGCGTTCAGCAAACCCGTTCGGATCGATTGAAGATTGGCATTGCATGGTCAGGCCGAAAAACCTTGCAATACGATGCGCGTCGCAGCATTCCCTTTGATGCCTTGGCCCCACTTTTGGCGATGGATCACATTGATTGGATCTGTTTACAAAAATGGGATCGAGATGTAGATGAGCGCCGTCTCGATTCCACTAATTGGCTAGACTGGACCGCAGAGCTTCAGGATTTTGCGGATACGGCAGCGCTTATTGAAAACCTGGATGCGGTAGTTGCGGTTGATTCGGCAGTTGCGCACCTTGCTGGTGCACTTCATAAGCCGGTGTATTTGCTTAATCGGTACGATGGAGAATGGCGCTGGTTATGCAATCAAAGCCGCTCACCGTGGTATCCATCGATGCAGATCGTCAATCAAACCGAATTTGGTAATTGGACATCTGTGATTGAGGCTGTAAAACAAAAAATTCAAGGGTTAACCCTAGATCGCTCGATGGGCAGCTAGTTTATCCTTTGACTTACTAAAAAACTCAGTGAATTCATCTCAGTCCAATTAATTAAAAATGAACAAGATATATCGACTGATATGGAGTAAACGCCACGGTTGTTTAGTTGCCGTTGCTGAAAATGCACGCTCTCATAGCGGAGGTAGTGCAGGGCAATCGCTTGTCGTGGGCGCTCTATTAGTTGGCTCGATTGCGGCGATCAGTCCAAGCCCAGCTATCGCAGCAGACTGTAGTTTTACCGGTGGCGCTACGATTTCTGGAACGTGTGAGCTACCAGCTAGCCCCGGGTTAACGGTCACTGGATCGCAGGCCATTGAGGTGACAACAGGCGCTGCTGCGCAAACTACCGCAAGTTTCACATCTGGCTCATTGCGCAACTCTGGATTAATTAGTGGCTCCACAGACGGCATTCAAAATACCGTTGGGACCCTGGGTGGTTTTATTAGCAACAGTGGAACCATCACGGGGACAAATAACGCGATTAATTTAACCAATATGACCCGGTTTATCAGT